>CALFDL010000081.1 GCA_937950415.1 uncultured Collinsella sp.
GAGCAGCCATGTCCAACGCACCCACGCACTCTGTCCACAGCGCAATCGCAACAGGTCCGCTGCTCCTGCTCCTCTTCCTGCTTTTCGGCTGCCTGGCACCGAGAGCCGCATTTGCCGTCGATGGCTACGACCAACTCGGCTTCCGCACTATTAGCGATGATTGTGGGCCCTTCTTCATCGGCAAGTATGAAGCTCAAGACGCCTCGATTGCCTACTGCATGAACCAGGAGCGCCCCGGCCCCACCAAGCCGGGCGGCCCATGGCTCAACTTTGATCAAGGCTGGGTGTGGCTCGACGACGAGTTCGCGGCAATCGTTTGTCACGGATATCCTACCGCCACGTCGTTTGGCGGTTACCATCTTTCACCCGATCGCGCCCGCGCCGCAATCCAGCTTGCCGTATGGATGCTCAACGGCACTACCCATGTCGACGGTACCTATTCCTACACGACCGCTCAGGGCAAAACCAAGAGCGGGCACTTTACCGCCGACAATGAAGTCGTGGCGGCTGCGCGGTGGCTCCACGACAACGCAAAATCAGGAAGCATCAAAGCCGCTCCGCACCGCGCGCGGCGCTATCTAGGAGCCGTATCGGGCGGCAGCAAACGTCAAGACATGCTCTATGTACTGCCGGCGGTCTCTATTTCCTTCAAAAAACAGTCTGCAAACGCCGCCATTACCAGCGGAAACAATACTTATCAGTTTGACGGGGCAACATTCGATATTTTTGAGAGCGCCAGCGGCGCGCATGTCGGCACCGTCCAGATGGACAGCAACGGTCGGGCGCAAGCAACACTTCTGCCCAACACGGCATACTACCTAGTTGAAACGAAGGTGCCGGCCGGCTATGTCCCCCGTCGTGATCGCATCGCCTTTACCACGGGGAATGACGGTGGACAGGTCGCCATTGATGAACAGCCCGGCACCATCAACCTGCGTATCGTAAAACTCGATGCCGCGACGAATGCCGGCCCCCAGGTGGGATCTTCACTCGCAGGAGCAGAGTTCACGTGTGTGTCGCAATCAACCCCTGGATGGGCGCAAATCCTCACGACCGACGAAAGCGGTCGGGCCACCCTCGCCGATGTCCCCTTAGGAACCTTTACCATCTACGAATCAAAAGCCCCCGAGGGCTACCTGCCATCCAACGACAGCCGGACCTATACCGTTGGAGCCGACCAGCTCGGCGATTCAGGCGTGGTCGAGATCGAATCTCGCATTTCCGATATCCCCATTGCTTTTGACCTTGAGATTTCCAAATTCAAGGATTACGGCAATAGCGACCAATCCGGCCTGGAGCAGCCGGCGGGTGGTGTTGTCTTTGAGGTTGTCAGCAACAGCTCTCAGCAGGTTGTTGGCACACTGACCACAAACATCTATGGCTTTGCCTCCACCGAAGATCAGCCCGAAGCATGGTTCGGCACAGGCAAGCGACCCGCCGGTGTCCACGGAGCCGTCCCATACGACCGTGCCGGCTACACGGTTCGTGAGGTTCCGGAAACCGTCCCCGAGGGTTTTAAACGTGCAGGGGAATGGACCGTCGGGGCAAATCAGATTTCCGACGACGCCGAGCTTCAATATATCGTGGACAACCACGCTCTGTCGACGCATCTCCAGATTGTAAAACGCGATGCCCAAACAGGCGCTTCTGTTCCCCTAGCCGGATTCACCTTCCAACTCCTCGACAGCAATCACGAACCTGTCTCACAAACTTGCTGGTATCCAGCACATAACGTAATGGACACCTTTACGACTGACGCGACCGGGACCGTCACACTGCCAGAATCGCTCGTGCCGGGCACCTATTATGTACGCGAAACCTCGGCCAAAGAGCCCTATCTTGTCAGCGAAGAAATCGAGGTAAACATCCCCGCCGACATGAACCTAACGCCCGTTGCAATCGCCTCGTATTATGACCGCGCCGCGACCGGAAATATCAGGATCGTTAAAACCGATGCCGTAGACGGCAGCAGCCTCGCGGGCGCCATCTTTGAGATCCGTGCCTCGGGTGATATCGTGCGCCCCGACGGTAGCATTGCCGCACTCGACGGTGAGACTGTCGCTACCGTCACGACGGATGAAACTGGAGAAGCACGCGCGGACAACCTCCCACTGGGATCTGGCACCGCACGCTACGAGGTTGTCGAGACTCAAGCGCCGGCAGGCTTCTTGCTCGATCAGACAACCCATATTGTCGACCTTACTTATGCCGACCAGAAAACACCCGTTGTAGAAGCACGGCTTAACGTATCCGACGATTACACCAAGGTTGATATCTCCAAGGTCGATGCAAGCGGTGAGCAGGAAGTAGAAGGCGCACGGCTCACCTTATATGGTCCCGATAAAACCGAAATAGACTCCTGGACCTCATCCGACAAGCCACACCGCGTCGAACATCTTGCACCCGGCACCTACTCGTTGCGCGAAATGATGTCTCCGCGGACCTATGACCTTGCCGAGGAGATAACGTTTGAAATAAAGGATACGGGAGAAGTCCAATCCGTCGCGATGAAGGATGCGCCCATCGAGATCAAGGGGCAGGTCGACAAGCGTCAGGAACTTGTCCAACCTATCGGAAAGGGTCTGCTGGCCAACGGAGATGGTAAAAATCGCGCCGCGACGCAAACCAATACGGATGGACTTTTCTCCTATACCATCGACGCTCGAAACGATTCAACTACCTGGGTTGATGAGTTCACAATTACCGATGATCTTGAGTGTGCCGAGGACGATACGGCGAGATTCGTCTCAATCGAAACCCCCGTCGCCATCGGCGACCTCAACGGTCTGTGCAACGTGTGGTATCGCACGACGCCGTTGGACTCGACAGACGTCGATGAACCGGCGAACGCGACACTTGACGATGGACACGAAAATCCTTGGCTTGAGTCCGACGAAGTAAAAGAGAGCCTTGGTGAGGACTGTCGCCTCGTCGATTACGACGGCTGGCGCCTCTGGAAGGCGGATGTCTCGACCACGGAATCCACCACACTCGAGGCGGAAGAGCTCGACCTTACACCCAATACCGTCGTAACGGGCATTCGAATTGAATACGGTGCGGTAGCCGCCGACTTTACGACTCGAAGCGATGCGGATTCTTGGACCCGCGATGATCTCAAAGATGAGCACGACGACCTTGACGATGCCAAAGCAATCCTTGGTACAGACGCTCGGGGTGCAGTCGTGCACATGCAGGCAACATCGGCTTATACACCACAAACTGCACTCACCAACAGCGCCCGTGTCGACCTCTGTCGCAATGGCGGCGGCGACAAACTTGAGTCACATGACGAAGATCGCGTCGTTCAACAATGTGCCCTGCCGCAAGACCTGCCGGCAACGGGATCTATTCCCATCGCCGCCTGCCTAACCGCCCTCTTGACTTCCGGCGGCGCAGCCATCTTGTTTGCCCACCTGGAATCGGCATCGAGAAGGCGCTAATGCAAAAAAGCGGGCGAACCAGTCTCCCGGTTCGCCCGCTTTTAGCCATATAAAGTGCCGCGGCTATTCTGCAGATGAAGATCCGCCGTCGACGAGCGCTTGCTCGGACTCAGGGATTCCATCGGCACCCGTACTTTGCTCCTGCTCCACCTCTTCGCTGATTGCGGACGCGGGGGTCGATCCCTTTACGCCCACGATGTAGGCAGCCCCAAATCCCAAAGCGACGGCAATAAGGGTCAGAATCAAGTAAACAGGCCAATGACGTTTAATGAACGAAAACACGTTGACTCCTTAGAGCTCCGCCTACGAACGGCGGATAACCTCGGTCACGACCTCGGATACCGTGGCGATGTTCGTCGGGTTAACGTTGTGGGGCAGGTCGTCCTCGGTACGAGCACAAGCCAGGCGCGTGCCGTCCACACCGGCGATGGTGAGGGCGCGGCGGCTCGCCTCGAGCGCGGCATAGGCATCGGTCTTGGCATAGGGCATCTCGAGCGCACCACAATCGACATGGAACGCCTTACAGACCTTGCTGACCAGATTCATGATGCGGCGGTCGCCCTTAAGCAGCTGCTGCTCGCCCTCGACCGTCACGACCGAAAGCCTACCGGCGCCGACGGATTCAAGATTGATGAAGAATACGCCGCGGAGCTTATCGCGATGCGAAGCCAAGAAGGCCTTCATGCCGGCGCCATCACAATCCGAGGCGCCGGTTGCCACAAACCAGATATCGTGACCGAGCAGTTCGTCATCGCCCATGGAGGCGACAGCCGAGAGCATGTCTTCGTCAGATGCGCCATCGGAAGACGTAGCGCCACCCTTCCAGCCATCGTTATCGTCCTCGAAGTTATCCCACGAACCGATACCGCGACCGGACTTCTTGGCATCGTAATCGTCTTCGACGCCCAGCCAGTCACTCATGCTGTCCTGCTCGTTTTTCTTTTTACGACCGAACAGGCCACCCAGGCCGCGCTTACGAGACTTGGGTGCCGCCGGGGCGGGAGCTGAAATGGTCTCGATCGGCTGCGCGCCCGGCGCAACGGGCATAGGAGGCGCAACGGGTGCCGATGTGGGTTCGGGACCCTGAGCAGTAGCAAAGGGGTCGTTGACCTGGGCAGAGGGATCGGGAAGGTCGAACAGCGACGTGCGAGACGCAACGTTTGCCTGCTTCATCGACGGCAGCGATGGATCGGGGACCGAAGCCAGCGGAGACGAGGAGGGCGCAGGCGACGGTGCCGACGCCGGATCGGGAACATTCATCTGCGGACGCGGCGATGCCTGGGAGGAAATCTGGGCCATAAGGGAATCGACCGTTTCGTCCTGGGTGGGAGCGACATTGGCAACCGTGGCACCGGAACCACTCGGAGTCGGCATGGTGAAAATCTGCGTGGAGTAAGGCCTCGACTCATCTGTCTCGGGAGCCTCGGAAACCGCAGACATTTCCTCCTGCTCGACCTCGGTCGAATCATCTTGCTCGGCTGCCGCGTACTGCTCTTCGTCAGAGTTGACCTCGACGGGCTCGTCCTCGGTCGCATCCTGAATTTCGGCAGCATCAATGGGCTCGCCATCGCCCGCCGCGTCGTCCTGCTCATCGGAAGCAGGAAGGGGCTCGGCAATCGCGGTACCTTGCTTTTCAAACGTTATCGTGGAATCGAACTGCGCGGCATCAAACGACATGGTGCTATCGACGTGCTGCTGAGCCTCGAAAGACGTTGTAGCTTCGGCAGCGTCGACGGGTACGGACTGCATAGCCTCGTTCTGCTCGAACTCTTGCGCCGCGCGCTCACGTGCCGCCTCGGCTGCCTGCTGCTGAGCGATAGCCTCCTGCTCGGCAGCCTCGCGTGCGGCAGCGCGCTTCTCCTCGAAATCGTCGACAAATTTCTTGCCCTTTGCAAGCGCACCCTTAAAGAAGTTGGAAGCGCTGGCGCCAATCGACGAGAACGCGGATGCAATGTCGGCATGGGGCGTTGCCGCGGGAATCTCGGCCGAGAAATCGGTATCGCTCTCGTAAGACACGCGCCTCGGCTGTTCAACGTAATCGTCGTCAGACTCGTCCGCAACGTCTTGCGCCGGCGCGGCGGGAGCCAAAATGTCCAGTCCTGCCGCGGGATCGAACGCGGACACTGCCTCGGGCTCGGCAACGGCAGC
>CALFDL010000082.1 GCA_937950415.1 uncultured Collinsella sp.
CATCGCTCCGTCACCCGTATCCGACGATCGCGGTTGGGACGCAATCTATTCCGAAGCCATGGATGAGCATTATCGCCAAAAGGGGATGATCCAGTGAGTGGGGCTCCCCTCAAAATAATGGTGGACGCCAACGTATGGGTCGATTCGTTTTGCGCCGACCATGCCGAGTCGCTCGCTGCCCGTGCCTTTATCGGACAGGCGGCGGAGGCGGGGGCATTGCTGTTCTTTCCGGTGCATATCGCCAAGGACGTGCTGTACGTTGTCCAACACGAACTGAGGCGTAGCGTTCTTGCCAGCGGGGGAGCGCTCGACGAGGCATCTGCCCGTGCAATTGGCGATGCGGCGTTGGCGTTTGTTCGGAACATGACCGAAAACGCCACGGCCGTGGGTGCAGATGCGTCGGACCTTTGGCTGGCCGACAAATACTTAGCGCTCCATCGCGATTACGAGGACAACTTGGTGCTCGCCGCGTGTAAGCGCGCACAGGTCGATTACTTGGTGACCAATGATCGCAAGCTGCTCGAACATGCCGATCTTGCAGCAAAGACACCTCGTCAAATGATGCCGATTCTGGCTTTGGCCGAACGCGGCGGCGCGGCTATCGGCTGACGCGAACTGTTTGTGGGCCTCTTGGACGACGATGCACCAAGGGCCCCGCGTCTGCTATTTACAAAAGCTCGGCCTTGATGGCGGGACTTTCTGCGAGCTGCTCGGCTGCCTTTTCGTCGGAGCTGTCGAGTGCTGCCAGACTGCGGTAGACCCACTCGTTGACCTGGGTGTTCTTGACGCCTGCGGTCTGCATAAGGGCGCCTACCTCGCGGATTGCTGCGAGCAGATCGGCTTTGGGACCCGCGAGCTCGACCTCGATGCCGTGGTAGGCGGCCACGCCGCGGTTCTCACTCACGTGGTCGATAAAGCCCTCGACGGTCTCAAGCTGCTGGGCGAGAGCTGCATCATCGTCAGTGTCCAGCGCGACGAGTGCGTTCGATACCGTGAGGGCGGGATGTCCGCACGGTACAAAGCCTTCGATGACATCCATGGCTTCGGTAATGGTTGAGCCCAGGCCTGCGAGGGCATTGACGAGTTGCTGTTTGGTATCCATAACGGTCCTTTCGACGGGTCAATTTTGCTTGGCGAAAATATACGTGACGCGATCGGTAGTAAAAGTGCAAAGTACGGCGCACATTGGGGTCTTCACAGCTCGTGCATAGAACAGCTGTCCGCTTTCAGAACGTGGTAAGATAACACTTCGCAAGCGGGGCTCGCCCCGCATGTTCCTTGAAAAGTCGACGGGTGTTGGGTGCTCGTGCCCAATGCCATCCAGACTTTCCCGACATTCGGGGGCGACTGGTTTCGACACGATAGCTCTGAGAGAGGAAGCAAGCCGAGGTCTCCTCGCCTCGTTAAACAGGGGTACCGTCAAATTGAATTGACAACAACTCTTCTTTTGAGCCTATGGCTCTCGCTGCTTAGTTTATAGCGGCGCGTCAACCCGGTGATTTCCCCGACACCGGCGCGACGTCATTTTAGGGGAATGCTCCCGCGCACGTAATCGGTATGGCGCGGGCTAAGACCGAACCGGTTGGGATGCCGCGAGCGTGTCGCTGCGCGCAAAGCGTCCGAGACTAAACCAGCGACTGAGCTTGGAGATGCCAATCAGGGGGCTTTCGTGGACCGGAGTTCGATTCTCCGCGCCTCCACCATAAGTAACAGGCAGGTAGATATTCATATCTACCTGCCTTTTTATTTCTAGTCCGTACCGCGGAGAATCGAACTCTATGCAGGGCGCGGGCGTAAAGAAAACGCTTCAGTGACGCAGGGTGGGACGCGTTTTCCCAATGGCGGCCCAGGCGGAAAGCGCATCCCGGAATCCGCACTCAGACTGGGACGTAGTTTCCGGATGGTGTCTCAAACGGAAACCGCATCCCGGAATCTAGGCTCGGAATGGGATACATTTTCCGGATGACGCCTCAAGCGGAAACCGCGACCCGGAATCGAGCCGTAGAGTGGGACATGCTTTCCCAATGGCAGCCCAGGCGGAAAGTCCATCCCGAAATCGCCCCTCAGAACGGGACGTACTTTCCGCTCCATCTTCTCAACTCCAAAACCTATGCGCCCTCCATTCCAAAACTGGGTAGAAGAAAGCCAAAACGCAATCGCAGGAGGTCAATATGACTGCAGAAGATAAAGCAAAGAACGCCGGCAAGGTCGCGCTCGTTTTGGAGGGCGGCAGCTTCCGCGGGCAATTTACCGCAGGCGTGCTCGACGTTCTCATGGAGGCTGGCGTCGAGATTCCGGCGGTATATGGCGTATCGGCCGGCGCCCTCAACGGCGTGAACTACAAGTCGCACCAGATCGGCCGTGCCAACCGCATCAACCTGGCTTTCTGCAACGACAGCCGCTTCATGGGCGCTGCATCGTTTGCGTCCACGGGCTCTATCGTCGGCTACGACTTTATCTTCAACGATGTCCAGGACCGCCTGGATCCCTTTGACAACGAGACGTTCGACGCGAGCCCCATCGAGATGTACGCCGTCGCGACGGACATGCTCTTTGGAACCGCCACGTACCTGCCGGTCAAAAGCGCCGTGCTCGATCTCGATGCCGTGCGCGCATCGACCTCGTTGCCGCTGGTGACGCCGCCGGTCGAGATTGACGGGCACAAATACGTCGACGGCGGCGTGGCCGATTCGGTTCCTATCGAGCATGTGCTCGAGGAGGCGGGCTTCGACCGTGCGGTCGTCATCGTCACGCAGGACCGCTCGTACGAGAAAAAGCCCTACGAGTTCATGCCTGCCGCGCGCGCCCGCTATGCCGACTACCCCTACCTGCTCGAGGCTATCGAGACGCGCCACGACCGCTATAACATCCAGCGCATGCACCTGTGGAAGTATGAGCGCGAGGGCCGCGCGCTGGTCGTTGCTCCGCAAAAGCCGGTCGAGGTCGGCCATGTCGAACACGATCCGGCAAAGCTCCTCGACCTGTATATTCAGGGTCGCCAGGAGGCAAAGCGCTTGCTGGGAGATATCGAGGCGTTTGTCGAGCGCTAGCGTCGCGACGTCATGACCCATGGACGACATGTGCAGAAACTCTGGTCGGAGCCAAAATACCTGTTGACTCGTACGGCGAGCGGGGTAATATAGACGGGTTACTTGCAGAGCCCCGTGAATCTCTGTAACAACACGTACTGTACATGGAGGAGTCTAAGTGATTTCGAAATCGACTCACTACGCCAAGCAGGGCGAGGTCCAGCGCAACTGGGTTCTCGTCGACGCCGATGGTGCTGTCCTGGGCCGTCTTGCCACCCAGATCGCAATGATCCTGCGCGGTAAGAACAAGCCCCAGTTCACGCCCAACAGCGACTGCGGCGACTTCGTTGTCGTCATCAACGCCGATAAGGTCCAGCTTACCGGTAACAAGGCCGACACGAAGACCTATTATCGCCACAGCGGCTACAACGGCGGCCTCAAGGCTGAGAGCTTCCGCCAGGCTATGGAGAAGCACCCGGAGAAGGTCATCGAGCGCGCCGTTCGCGGTATGCTGCCCAAGACCACCCTCGGCCGTGCCCAGATGACCAAGCTTAAGGTCTACGCTGGTGCCGAGCATCCGCATGCTGCCCAGAACCCCACGAAGATTGAGCTGGAGGCTTAAAGATGGCTGAGAACACCGTTGTCTACCAGGGTACCGGCCGTCGTAAGAACGCCGTCGCCCGCGTCCGTCTCGTCCCCGGCACCGGCAAGGTGACCATCAACAAGCGCGACGCCGAGCAGTATTTCGGCCGTCATCAGCTCGTTGAGAACGCCCTTGCTCCCTTCAAGGTGACCGACACCGCCGGTCAGTTCGACGTTATCGCTCTGTGCGATGGCGGCGGCATCTCCGGTCAGTCCGGCGCTCTGCGCCTGGGCATCGCTCGCGCTCTTCTGAACGCTGGCGACTACCGTGCTGACCTCAAGAAGGCCGGTTTCCTTACGCGCGATGCTCGCGTGGTCGAGCGCAAGAAGTACGGCCTCAAGAAGGCCCGCCGCGCTCCCCAGTTCTCCAAGCGCTAAGGTTTTATCTCCTTTCGAGATACAATGTACAAGCGGGGCCTGCCGATTCCTCGGCGGGTCCCGCTTTTCTTTTTCGACTAGGGTGGGCGGTTGCATATCGCCTGCTAGGGAAGGAGCGATCCTATGCCCCAGAACATCTTCGGTACCGACGGCGTCCGTGGCGTCGCCAACGCCGATCTTTCGTGCGACCTCGCGTTTCGCCTGGGTCGCGCGGCGACCAAGTTCCTTGGTCCGGATATCTGCATCGGCCGTGACACGCGCCTTTCGGGCACCATGCTCGAGAGCGCTCTGACCGCCGGCATTATGGCCGAGGGCGGCCGTCCGCATTGCTGTGGCGTCATCCCCACGCCTGCTGTGGCGCTGCTCACTGTTCAAAACGAGCTCGATGGCGGCATCGTCATCTCCGCTTCGCACAATCCGCCGGAGTTCAACGGCATCAAGTTCTTTAGCCGCAAGGGTATGAAGCTTCCCGATGCTGTCGAGGAAGAGATCAGCGCCTGGGTCATGTCCGAGGAAGCCATGGCTGCCGACACGCTGCCGACCGGTGCCGGCGTGGGCCACATCATCAAGATGAAGGACGCCCGCAAGGCATATGTCGACCACGCCATCAGCACCCTCGACGGCCTTAAGCTCGATGGCCTGGTCGTTGCCGTTGACTGCGGCCACGGTGCTTCTTGCCAGACCACGCCCGCCGCACTGCAGCGCCTAGGTGCCACGGTGCACGCTATCAACACCGATTACTGCGGCACTGACATTAACGTTGAGTGCGGCTCTACGCACCTCGAGCCCCTGCGCGAGCTCGTGCTGCGCACCCATGCTGACATCGGTCTGGCCCACGACGGCGACGCCGACCGCGTGCTGTTCGTGGACAGCGAGGGCAATGAGATCGACGGTGACTACATCCTGGCTATCTGCGGTTCTGACCTCGCCGCTCGCGGCAAGCTCGCCAACTCCGAGATCGTCTCGACCGTCATGTGCAACCTGGGCTTCTCCATCGCTATGAAGGAGCAGGGCTTCGAGATGGTTCAGACCGCCGTGGGCGACCGCTACGTTCTGGAGCGCATGCTCGCGGACGGTGCTGTCATCGGCGGCGAGCAGTCCGGTCACATCATCTTCCTGGAGCACAACACCACCGGCGACGGCTTGGTGACGGCTCTGCAGCTGCTGGCCGTGCTCAAGCGCACCGGTCGTACCCTCACCGATCTTGCCGGCATCATGAAGAAGTACCCGCAGGTACTCGTCAACGTGCATTCCGACAACAAGGCTGGTCTGGACGGTTGCCAGCCCATCTGGGATGCCGTCGCTGCTGCCGAGAAGGAGCTTGATGGCCGCGGCCGCATTCTGGTGCGCCCGAGCGGTACCGAGCCGCTGGTCCGTGTGATGGCCGAGGCCGAGACGCACGAGTTGACCCAGCGCGTTGTTGACGACATCGTCGAGGTTGTCAAGCGCGAACTTCCCTAATGGCCAAAAACGGGTGCCAAGTGGTAAACTGACAAGGTTATTTTGATTGATTGGTATGTCCGAGGGGGAGCATGTTCACTAAAGTCCTAAGGTCTTTTGGTATGCGTGGTCGAGTCCTTACGCTGGATGCTCCCATCTCGGGTGATGTCATTCCGTTGTCCGAGGTCAATGACCAGACGTTTGCCACCGGCCTTTTGGGCCAGGGCGTGGCGATTCAGCCTACCGGCACGCGCGTGATTGCGCCGGCAGACGCCAAGGTCGAGGCCATTTTTCCCACGGGACACGCCGTTGCGCTTAACACAGTCGATGGCTTGGACGTGCTCATCCACGTTGGTTTGGACACTGTTCAACTCGAGGGCAAGCACTTTACCGTACATGCGCAAGTGGGCGACATCGTCCATAAGGGCGATGTGCTCATCGAGTTCGATCGCGAGGCAATTGCTGCCGAGGGCTACGATGTGACGGTTCCCATCTTGGTGTGCAACTCCGTTGAGTTCTCGAGTATCAAGGGCTCTGTTGGTGTGCATGTCGAAGAGATGGACCAACTCATCGTTGCTCGCGAGCGCTAGCAAGTGCACGTGGCCATTAGTCTACAATTCAAACACGTTTACGGAGGGCGCCCTTGAAAGAGGACGCCCTCAGTGGCAAGATGGGGTTTGTCCGAAGCTAAAAGGCTTTGGGTCACCGTGGACGGGCAGGGGCCTCGACGCGGTTAGACACGAGACACATACATTACGCGACCTCGCCCTGGTGGCCGCACACGTTGGTTGCGGCCGACGCGGGCCGCGGGCAAGTGCTTGTAAGGGAGCCTTGCCTCTCTTGTACGAGAAAGGACGCGTAATGAAGATCATTAAAGCTAAAGACTACGAGGATATGAGCCGCAAGGCCGCTAATATCATCTCGGCCCAGGTTATCCTCAAGCCCGACTGTGTGCTGGGTCTTGCCACCGGCTCCACCCCGATCGGAGCCTACAAGCAGCTCGCTACTTGGTACAAGAAGGGCGACGTCGACTTTGCCGAGGTCAGCACCTACAACCTGGACGAGTATCGCGGCCTTTCGCACGACGATCCCCAGAGCTATCACTACTTCATGCGTGAGAACTTCTTCGATCACATCAACATCGACCTGAACAACACGCATGTGCCCGACGGTTCCAACCCCGACGCCGCCGCTGCCTGCTCTGAGTACGACAAGATCGTCGCCGACGCCGGTTACCCGGATCTGCAGCTGCTCGGCATTGGCAACAACGGCCACATCGGTTTCAACGAGCCCGATGACCACTTCTCCAAGGGCACGCACTGCGTCGACCTCACCGAGAGCACCATTCAGGCCAACAGCCGCCTGTTCGACAGTATCGACGATGTTCCCCGTCAGGCCTACACCATGGGTACCCAGACCATCATGTATGCCCGCATGATTCTGGTCGTTGCCAACGGCGAGGCCAAGGCTCAGGCCGTGCACGACATGTGCTATGGCCCGGTTACGCCCGAGTGCCCGGCTTCGATCCTGCAGCTGCACACCAACTGCGTTGTCGTTGCCGACGAGGCCGCCCTTTCGCTCTGCGAGTAGCGCGAATCCTGCGGCTTGACATAGCCTTGCCTAAGGCCTCCGCTTTGCGGGGGCCTTTTTGCTATCCCTTTTTGCCCACTTGACCAAAAACTTGCCGTAAGCTTGACGAATACCGGATGTCCAACAGCTTGATTCATTCCATATCAGATTCTATGCAAAAATGCCACTAAAAGGTCGTAGACGGTAGCGGGTGCTAGGCGAGTTGAATGACATGGCTGAACCTTGTTCATCTGCGTTACACTGCCGCTTGGATGGGACAAGCTGACAAGCTCATTTACCTGCTTAAAGACCGATTAGTCGGGGGATTAATAACAATCGGCCCTCGCTGTACAAAAACTTGCCGCTTGCGTACCAAAAGACAACCTAAAACACAAGGTCGCTCTATTCATAGCGCGGCTTGTATGGTCTTGCGGCTACAGTGTCCATACGGTCGAGTTGAGGAGCGGGCATGGTAAACGATTTGAGCGGTATAGACGACCTCGAGCTGATGCCGCTGGGCGGAGGCTATATGGTGCGACGTGAACGCTTGATGAATGAGCTTATCGCCAAGGGCCGAAAGGCCGGCATCGTGGTTCTTTATGCGCCCGACGGGTTTGGGAAGACCTCGGTGCTGCTGCAGTACACCCATGAGGTTAAATGCGACCCGACGCGAGGCCCCGTGCGGATTATCGAGGCCGATCGCGCCATTGGGCGCGAGGTGTTTATGCAGCTCGAGGTGGTTACCGAAGAACTCAAAGACAAACCGCACTCCCTTATCGCGATTGATGATGTGCCAAACCTCGATCAGCACGATACCGAAGACCTCATCGACAGGATTCGCGGCCTGCGCGCTATGGGGGTTGGGGTCTTTATCTCCTGCCGTCCTTCAAATCGTCAGCTGATTCATGGGCTGGGCGATTCGGTTAAGATCAATGCGCAGATGCTCAAGGTGCATGCCTATGAGTATTCGGCGTGGGCATCGGTGTTTTCGATCAGCACATCGCTCGACTTCTATCAGCTCACGCAGGGCGTGCCCGAGCTCGTTTCGGCATTGCAGACGGGTCTGTATGGCCAAGGCGACGTAGCCGGCCTGCTCGAAAACGAGATTGTCAACGTATATGGCGCGGCACTTGCCGATCTGGCTTCGCTCGACAATAATGCGCTGTTTTGCGTGGCATGTCTCATGGTTTTGATGGGCGAGGGCAATATCGCAGAACTCGAGGCTTGCGGGGTGAGGCTGTCGATGGTCGACCAGTCCTATTTTGTACGCGACTACCCGATCTTTGGCTTGGATCCCGCCGAGCGGAGTTTTACGTGTCTGGGCACGGAGGATAACGGACGCTTGCGCTTGCGTAAGTTGGTGGCCGAGGTTCGCCCCGAACTTGTTCCGAGGGCGGCCCGGATTTTGCTTAAGGCGGGCCGATGCGATGCGGCGATGGGCCTGGCGGACGCCTTTTTGGACCGTGAAGCGGTCCTTGAACTTGCTGGGCAGTATGGGGTCGATTTGGCCCTGACGGGGCACGGGGCCGATATCTGCCGAGCAGCGCTGGGCACGATCGATGCTGACGATCCGGCTCCAGAGCCAACGCCTGCCGAGGCACTCGGCGTATATCTGGCAGCGGTCAGCGTGTCCAATACAAAGCTCGCTCGCTATATGGCATCGGTTATCGAGCGCGGGGGCGAACGGGCGGCCTGTGAAATAGACCCTGTTTCATGGAGGGTGGCCCAGACGCTGACGGCTGTTTGCTATGGGGACAACGGGCTTGGGCTTCCTACGAACCTGGCCGTGCCAGAAATCGAGACATCCCATACCGCACTCGATATGTTGTCTGCGCATATCGAGGTCAAGCGGTGCCTGACCGAGCGGGGAGATGACGGCGGCGTTCTACAGCAGCTCAAAACGAGCAAGGCCTACGACTGCGAGCTCGACATCGCGGGGATTGTTATACGGGCCGATAGCATGCTGGTGGAGCTCTTTGACGGGTCGTTTGCGGGAACCGACGAGCGCGACGACGAGATGACGGTGGTGCGGGAGGCGCTCGACGTACGCGGGCTTAAGGCGATGGCTATCTGGGTGCGCATGGTGTTGGCGGCACGGCGGCTCCTTTCCGGCTTGCCGGTAACCGACGACGCGGCGTTCAACGAGCTCGATCGTTTTGCCGTGCGCATGCGCGACAACCAGATTCAGCTGTTTGGCCTGTTGCTAGAAGGCTGGCAGTCGCTGGCAGAGGGACGGCCGGTTAATGCAAAGTTCCGTGCGGTCCAAGTGCTCAAACTTGCCGAGGAGTCGATTGCGTACATGCGCGATAACGCATTGCTGCTGGAACGCGCGGCATATCTGCGTAACACCTCGATGGTTTCGGTACGCGAGGAAGCGGAGCTGCTCGATATAAGCCAGACGCAGGTTGGTGGCGCAGAAGCCTGGATGGTGGCGCTGCATTTGGCCTGTGCGGGCCGAGACAGCGATCTTGCGGCCTGGATGTCCATGAATCGTGCGGGGATTCTAGAGCCATCGTATCGGCTCTTTGCGCGCCTTGCCATGCATTGTCTGGGCGAGCCGGCGGCCAGGATACGCAAGAAGCTTCCCGTGCGCGAGCTGTCGCGGTACTCGCTGCGCGACGATTTGGAAGGGGAGAGCGAGCGCCTATTCCAGGCTGGCGAGGTTAAAGCCGTTGATACCATCGACCATATCGAGATTCGCATGTTTGGTGCGTTTCGCGCCGAGCGCGACGGGTTTCCCATCACGGACAAAATGTGGCGCCGCAAGAAGGCGGCGACGCTTGCCGAGCGGCTTGCGCTGGGCATGGATGCGCTCGTCGATCGTGAGACGCTGGCCATGGAGCTGTGGCCCCATGCCGAGTTCAATAGCGCCCGCAACAACCTGTACTCGACGATATCGCGCTTGCGGTCGGCTTTGGGGCCGACGCCGGATGGCAAGTCATGCGTGCTCATCCAAAATGAATGCATCGGACTCAACGGCGACTACGTCAAGACCGATGTACGGCTGTTTGACCAGATAAGCCGTGAGATTTTGGGAAATCGCACGGGTGCGCGCGGACCCCATTTAGTTGAGCTGTGCCTTAAGATTGAGCAGCTTTATGCCGGACCGCTGTATGTTCCCAATGGCTGTAATCCCACCTACTTTTTGCGTATGCGACGCATTATGCAGTCAAAGTACATCGATTGCATGATTAAGGGAGCAAATGCCGCTCTAGAGGAAAACGATCTGCAGTCGGCGATTTGGCTGGCGGAGTCGGGGCTTCGGCAGGAAACGGCGCGTGAGGATATGGTGCGCTGCGCCATGCGCGTCTACAGTGCGGCGGGGCGGCGGCGCGATATCGTCGAGCTGTACAGCGGGCATATGCACCATCTGAGGGAGCAGGTCAATGGCGTGCCCGAGCCCGAGACGCGGCGTCTATACGAGCGCTTGGTGGAGGGTCGGCTCAACCGCGTGCTGGTCGAGCGATAAAAAACGGGCGCCCGAAGTACTTGGGCACCCGTAAGCTTGCTATGTGTTGGCTCGCCGATCACTGGCTCTTAGACGAGCTTGATCTTCTCGATGTCCTTGCGCGAGGACTCGCGATACAGCGAGAACTTGCGGCCGATAACCTGGACGACATCGGCGTGGCAACGCTCGGCGAGCTCCTCGGCGGCCTCGCGGGCGGAAAGGCTGGAGCCATCGAGCACGGAGCACTTAACGAGCTCGTGCTTCTCTAGGTAGGCGACCGTCTGCTCGACGGTGCCCTCGTTGACGTCGGACTTGCCGATGATGATGGCGGGGTTGAGGTGATGGGCCATGCTGCGAAGCTGCTTGACCTGTGCTCCTGTCAGTGCCATGGGTTCTCGCTTTCTATGTATGGGGCGCCCCGCGACGGGGCCTTAATCTACGTGAGCTGTCCCACGATAGCGCAGGAACGGCGTGGTGTGGAGCGCGTTTGCCCAGTTCAAAAAGAATGCGGATGCCGAGTGAGTGGGCGGTGCGGGCTGCGAACAGGCTATGAGCTGGGCGCAGAGACCGGCTCCCATGCAATAAACGCCCAACGAACCTTGCGGACATGATCGAGCATATAGCGCCCCTGCGGCACGCCCTTGGAGCCCGGCTCACCGGCATGGGGGTTCTCAATCATGTGTTGAGCGATGTAGTCGCGCAGGCAGTCGATTTTATCCTCGTTGCCGTGTTCGAGCATGCGGGAGAAGTCTGCCACACCTGCCTCAAGGCTATCGAAGGTATCGCGACGAGGCGATTCAAAGTACGTAACCTGCGGCAACGCACCCATCTGAATAAGGATGTTGAAGGCGTACACAAAGCCATTACTGCAGGTAACCGAGGCGCCGATGGCGTTCATCACGTGCAGGTCGTAGCGCGGGCTGGAGTTGGCGACCATCGTGACAGCACAACGCCGACGAGCCGTACGGTCAAGCTTGGCAAGCGCACCTTTTAGGTTGTTCGTGGTGACAGAGCGACTGGCAAAGGCAACATCAACCGCTTTCGCGACCGGTCCAACCAAATCCCAATCATCATCCCAAGCAAGCTCAAGCGGCGTAATAAGATCTTCGAGCCCGTAATACTCAATTCCGGCATCAAGCGTGCCCAACATGGCAGGAGAGAAGTCGGCAGCAATCACGGAATGTCCAGCCTGAGCAAGCGGAATAGCAATCGACCCAGCCCCGCACCCCATATCGAGCACCGACTCGCCGGGTTCCAGCGCCAACAGCTTTATAAAATCCCGAGCATAAGGGGCAGTCTCCAACGGCCGAAAATGCCGAGCCCGCTTATCCCATTCAAAAGAATCATCAGCCCGTCGCCGACCAGCTTGCAGGCGCATCCATTCGCCATTCCAATCCGCAGCAAGCAGCTCAGAACGATTCTCCCCATCAACCACGGGCCAACCTCCTAGCAACAAAAAAGCGACTCCTCCCAAAAGAAGAGCCGCAACCAGCATATATCAGAAAGAACCGATCCAACGCCAAACCGTCATACCAGCAAAGTAGGGCAGAAGCGAAGCGACTGCCAAAGGGATAGAACCCAACCGAGGTCCCGTTGTGCGGGAGCCCCGGGGAGGGCAAATATATAAGGTCGATTGCG
>CALFDL010000083.1 GCA_937950415.1 uncultured Collinsella sp.
ATCGCGACCAGGCCAAAAAGCGCGTAATAGTAGATGACCGTGCCATCGGGCGTGGCACGAGTCAGGCTCACGCGGCGGGTTCCGCCCTCGAGCGACAGAGCGCGCGCAACCGCCTCCGGGTCGGCGAGCGCCGCCGGGTTGTCCTGGGCAATCTGGGCCATGAGCTCGGCATTTTGCGTATACGAGCTTGCCACCGTTTCAAGGATGCTGCGATCGGTGAGCACCGACGTGGCACGCGAGCTGTCGTAGCTCGAAAGCAGCGTGAGCTTGGGCGCACCCGCGTCGCCGACCGCGTAGATGCCCGCGACCTCGCCGTCCTTAAGCGCTTTGCGCGCGGCAGCCAAGTCTTCGTACTCGCTCACATCGAGCAGCTGATCGTCGCCTGCCTTGGCAAGCGAAGCTGCCACATCCTTAAAGGTCGAGGCATCCCAGGCCTCGTCCGCCACGACGGCAACCGGCACCGGGTCGACCGTGCCGTCGGAGCTGAGGTTCGCAAACATAAACATGAACATCGTGGAAAGCGCGATGGGAAAGACCGCGCCCCAGACCCATGTGCTCGGCCGGCGCAGCAGCGTCTTGACCGTGATAATGATGGTGTTGAACATGGCCGCCCCCTAGTCGCGCAGCTCGCGGCCGGTGATCTCGAGGAACACGTCGTTGAGGGTCGGCGGTTCGGAATAGATGCGGCCGAGCGGCACGTCATGCGAGCGCAGCGCATCGAGAATGTCCGTCAGGTTGTGCGGGCTCGCTTCGCACGAAAACGTGAGCTGTCCCGCCGTTGCCGAAAGGTCCAGAACGTGCGGCAGGCTTGCGACGGCACCGAGCGCCGCACTCGGAACCTCGCCGACCTCGATTACAATCTTCTCGCCCATCTGAATCATGCGCTTGAGCTCGTCGTTAGTGCCCTGCGCCAGCACGCGCCCACCGTCCATGATCATGATGCGGCTGCAAATCTGCTCGACTTCCTCCATGTAATGGCTGGTATACACCACCGTGGCGCCCTCGTCGCGCAGGCGGCAGATGCCCTCCAGGATGGCGTTGCGGCTTTGCGGGTCGACCGCCACCGTGGGTTCGTCAAAAAAGATGAGCTCGGGCTTGTGCGCGATGCCGCAGGCAATGTTGAGACGACGCGCCAGGCCGCCCGAGAGCTTGCCGGGGCGGAACTTGGTAAAGTCGCCCAGGCCGACAAAGTCAATCGCCTCGTCCACCAGCGCGCGGCGGCGCTTGCGGTCGTTGACGTAAAGACTGCAGAAATAGTCGATGTTCTCGCGCACGGTGAGCTCGTCGAACACCGCCACCTGTTGCGGCACCACGCCGATGCGGCGCTTGAGGTCGTAGCGGGCGGGCGTCATGGGCTCGCCAAAGAGCTCGATGGTGCCTTTGTCGTAGGCAAGCAGCTGCAGGATACAGTTGATGGACGTGGTTTTGCCCGAGCCGTTGGGGCCCAGCAGGCCAAAAATCTCGCCGGGGGCGATGTTCAGGTTAAAGTGGTCGAGCGCAATAAGATCGTCATAGCGCTTGACGAGGTTTTCGACGTGGACGATGTCTGTCATGAGGCGGCCCTTCCGTTGATTGCGGCCCGGTACGATTGCATCATCGCAGGAGCCGCCGGCGCACGCCAGTGAGCTTTGTCACGAGTGCGGGGCTTGGCCGTGCGGCCCGCCGACGTCCCCGCTTTGCCGCACGGGAGGAATGTCACGGTTGCGCAGGCGGCTCCTCCACCACGCGCGGGTTCGCGTACAATACCCGTATGAACAGGCTTTTCGACAAATCGATCGTGCTGGCGTGCTGCATTGCGGCCGCCATGGGCCTTGCTGTGGACGCTCGCCTGGTCGCGGCGTTTTGCCTTGGCGTTGTCATCGCCGCGCTGGCCGAGGTCGCGCAGGGAGAACGCGCCCGTCGCGCCAGCGAGGCCGGCAGCTACGCCTACGTCATCGCGGCTGTCTTCGTGCCGCCGTTTGTGCCGTTCGCACCTCTCGCCCTCTATGACATCGCGCGGCGCGTGCGCCGTGAGCACGCCTGGATCGCGCTGGGTGTCGGCGCTGTCTTTGCCTGTGCGCTCGTCGCGGACCTTCGCTGCAGCGCGCTCACCACCCGAACGCTGTTGCTAACCGCCATCCTTTCGGTCGCCGCCACGTTGCTGTCGCTGCGCACCGCGCAGCTGAAGCGCGAACAGGAACGCATGCGTCGCACCCGCGACAAGCTGCAAGAACGCGCCCTGGCACTCGAGGCGCGCAACCGCGACCTCGCCGACCGCCAGGACTACGAAGTCGAGCTCGCGACGCTCGCCGAACGCGCCCGCATCGCGCGCGAAATCCACGATAACGTGGGCCACCAGCTCACGCGCGCTTCGCTTCAAACCGAAGCCCTGCGCGTGGTCCATGCCAACGAGCCCGGCGTTGCCGCCGATTTCGCCGACGTCAAATACACCGTTGACGAGGCGCTCCAGCTCGTGCGCGCCAGCGTCCACGCGCTCAACGACAACGCCGTCGACCTTTCCGTGCAGCTCGAACGCATTGTTGAAGGCGCGCGCTCGGACGGCGGCCCGCAGATTGAGCTTGAAGTTTTGGCCGAGCATGCACCCGCAAACGTCGCCAACTGTTTTGCGGCGGTCCTGCGCGAGGCGCTTTCCAACGCCATGCGCCACGCCCATGCCAAAACCATTACCGTGCGGTGCATGGAGCATCCGTCGTTTTACCAGCTCATCGTTACCGATGATGGCGCGGACGCGACCCCGGCGAGCAGCAGCAACGTCGTAGAAGGCATGGGGCTCGCCTCCATGCGCGAGCGCGTCGAGGCGCTTGGCGGAACCTTCACCGCCGGCCTGCGCGCCGGCGCCCCCGGCTGGCGCGTGTTTGCCACCGTCCCCAAACAGCAAGGAGATGAGGACCGATGAGGCTCATCGTTGTCGACGACGACCGCTTAGTGGTCGATTCGCTCAAGATTATCCTGGGCGCCCAGCCGCAGATCGAGGTAGTGGGTACCGGCGCCAACGGCAACGACGCGGTTTCGCTCTATGCCGAACACGCACCCGATATCGCGCTGCTCGACATTCAGATGCCGGAACGCGACGGCCTATCGGCGGCACGCGAGATCCTTGAGCACGAACCCACGGCACGCGTGGTGTTTTTGACGACATTCTCGGATGACGAGTACATTGTGTCGGCGCTTAAACTGGGCGCCCGCGGCTACCTGATTAAAACCGATGTCGCCGCCATTCCACCAGCGTTGGCGCAGGTCATGGCTGGCAAGCGCGTGCTCGAGGGCAAGGCGATCGAGGACATCGATTTTGACGGAACGGACGTCGAGGCGGGCACGCCCCGCCGGCCCGCAGCCTTCGCCAGCCTGACCGACCGCGAGTTCGAAGTCGCCGAACTCATCGCCCGCGGCCTCGACAACAAAGAGATCGCCGCCACCGCCTACATGGGCGAAGGCACCGTGCGCAACCACATCAGCTCAATCCTGGCAAAGATGGGCCTGCGCAACCGCACGCAGATCGCTATCGCCTACCTGCGAGGGTAGTTGCCCGAAGACCGACCGTTCCGGCATAGCAAAATGGCTGCTACCGATTTAAGGCCATTTCAAAACTATGCCGGTTTACGGGGCCAAACTCAGGACCCCCATCCATACCCGCGTTTTCTGCAAAATGACGGCTCGTCTACCTGCGGTTTTATTTTCACGAATATCGGCATGGTTGGAGACTCGTAACTCAGCCCCGTAAACCGGCATAGTTTTGTTCGGGCGGCCCTGGACGAGTGCCTCCGCAAGCCTCGTGAAACCAAGATGACCCGTTTCCCTCAGTCCCCGGGGGATCATTTGACGGTGCCCGCC
>CALFDL010000084.1 GCA_937950415.1 uncultured Collinsella sp.
TCGACGTTCGAGCGTCGCAAAAATATCCGCGTGCGCGATCGTGCGACGTTGTTCAATTTGGCCATGGGCCTCAACGGCTACACGGTATGCTCGGGCGTGATCAGCCACGAGCTCAACGGCCCCGGCATTATCTCGATTCCGCTCGACGTGGACGAGTACATGGAGATTGGCATCATCACGCGCAAGAACACGACGCTCACGCGCTACGGTCGGGCCTATATCGACGCGATTCGTCAGCATATCTAGGCTGCTGTGCTCCGCACGGTTCAAGTCTCTTTATGACAGTCCAGACTGATATAGGAAGCATCTATATCAAACTGTTATAAACGTATATTTTACGATGACCATATGAGCGCTCATACTCTGTCCCAGTAAAGCAACCGATGCAAAGGGAGATATCTATGAGCACTTCGATTCAACCGAACGCGCCGTTTCGCGCCGATATCGTCGGCAGTTTTCTTCGTCCGCAGGCTGTAAAGGATGCCCGTGCCGCCTATGTCGCGGGTAAACTCGACGCTTCCGGCCTTAAGGCCGTCGAGGACGAGGCCATCCGCGACTTAGTGGCCAAGCAGAAGGCTGCCGGCCTGCAGGTGATTACCGATGGCGAGTTCCGCCGCAGCTACTGGCACCTCGATTTTATGTGGGGACTCAACGGCATTGAGCGCCGCGCCTCGCGCACGGGCTACATGTTTCACGATGAGGAGACTACCGCCGACACCGCCGCGGTAACCGGTCCCATTAGCGGCGAGAACCATCCGTTCGTCGAGCACTTCAAATTTGTCAAGTCGCTCGAGGGTGAGGGCCAGATCGCGCGCCAGACCATTCCGGCGCCGATCCAGACGTTCTCCGAAGTCACACTCGACCGCTGTGATGGCCAGCAGGAGAGCCTGCGTGCCGTCTATAAGACCGACGAAGAGCTCGCCGATGCCATTGCCGCAGCATACCGCACCGTGATTGCCGACCTGTATGCCGCGGGCTGCCGCAACATCCAATTTGATGACTGCACCTGGGGCATCTATTGCGATACCGACTTTGTGTCCAAGACCGGCATGAGTCCGGTTGACCTGCAAAAGGTGAGCGAGCTGGGCGTGGCGCTCAACAATGCTGCCATCGCGGGCAAGCCCGACGATCTGGTCATTAACACGCACGTGTGCCGCGGCAACTATCACTCCACCTATGCTTTTGAGGGCGGCTACGACCCTATCGCTCCGTACCTGTTTGCGCATGAGGATGTCGATGCGTTCTATCTGGAGTTCGACACGCCGCGCGCCGGCGGTTTTGAGCCGCTCAAGTACGTTGCCCCGAGCAAGAAGGTCGTGCTGGGACTGGTCACTACAAAGGCGGCTGAGCTTGAGGACGAAGACGTTATCGTCGAGCGCGTCCACGAGGCCGCAAAGTATGTGCCGCTCGAGAATCTGTACCTGTCGCCCCAGTGCGGCTTTGCCAGCTGCGAGATTGGCAACAAGCTGACCGAGGACGAGCAGTGGGCAAAGATCGCGCTGGTCAAGCGCATTGCCGAGCGCGTTTGGAAGTAACGTTACCGTTCGCAGGTGACGGCGCGTGCGAGACATGGCGTATCACGTACAATGGTCCGGATCGTATCGTTCGGGCAGGTTATCCGATATGCCTGATCGCCCTTCCATCATGAAAGGACTTCCATGTCCCAATCCTCGACGCCCGCCGTATCTAAACTCGAGGAGACTGTCGAATAGTAGTTGTGTTCAGCCAAATTAAAAAATGGCGTCCATGCGTATGTACGCGTGGACGCCATTTTTAATGCGTCAGTATCCAGTGGATGCCGCGCGCCATGCGCAGGTCAGTTTGGGCAAAGTGATTGCCGGGGTTGAGCTCCAGCGTTGTTGGAATGTCACGCTCGATAAACAGCTCTTCCATCGCACGCGTATCGTCGAGTACGTGCCGCATCATGCGGTTGGGCGTCTTGGTTTCCTTTTTACCGAGCGACAGATAGGCGGCGTCGGGCGTGGCTGTCATCGTGCGCTCGCGCGCGTAGTCGATAAAGCCGGGGAACCACAGCGACCCCGATGCACTTGCCGCGCGCTCAAAGACATCTGTTTGCCAAAGTGCCCACAGTGAAAAAAGACCCGCCAACGAGTAGCCGGCAATGCCGCGCCAGGTGGGCGGGCAGGGAAGTGATGATTCGGCCTCTGGGATTATCTGATTCAGCAGCTCATCGAGAAACTCAGACGCCTGTCCGCCAAAGGGCTCGGCATCTCGTATAGTTCCGTCGCATTCCCAGGGGCTCAGCTCGCGATTCCAATCGAGTCCTCCAATGGCGGCAAGGGTGAAGGGCGGGCAGTCGAGCTCTCGGCAGCGCTCGTAGACTTCACTACCGTCGCCCATAACCACGGGAAGGTAGATGACGGGCGCGCCTTCCACACACTCTGAATAAACGGTTATCTGCTTATGATGCGCTTCCAAGGCAGGCTTCTCTCGGTGTTGTGATATTGACAGCCTCAATTGTCGCTCGCTGGCGCGGGGGCAGACGCTAAAAGAAAGGCGCGGAGCCGCTCGATGCGACTCCGCGCCTTGATGTTCTGCTTTAGCAGACTATGCCGTTACGCCACGAAGAAGTAGACGAGGAAGGCAAGGGCTGCGATCCACATGAGCGGCTTGATCTTGGAGGCTTCGCCCTTAAAGAGCGCGACGATCACGTAGGCGATAAAGCCCAGGCCAATGCCGGCAGAGATGGAGTAGGTGAAGGGCACGCCGGCGACGATCATGAACGCCGGGAAACCCTGCGACACGTCGGACCAGTCGATCTCGGAGGCTT
>CALFDL010000085.1 GCA_937950415.1 uncultured Collinsella sp.
CTGCCAGAGGTAGGCGAGCAACTACAGCTCGATCGCGACACCATGACGCGTGCCCTGCGCGAGCTTTCGCTCAACCGCTCCATCGTAAAGATCGAGCGTGATGTGGCCCTGTCTGCTGCCGCTGAGGCCCACGCGCGTGAGCTCGTCGCCTCTGCCATTGCCGACGCCGGCGGTGCTGCCACTACGAGCGTGCTGCGCGAGGCGCTGGGAGTGTCGCGCAAGCGTGCCATCAGCATCTTGGAACACCTGGATGCCGTGCGCTTTACGGTGCTCGACAAGGAAGCCGGCGGCCTGCGCTCCCTGCGCTAGGCCGGTCACCTGCCCCCGTCTCCTCTGTTGCGGTGAAATAGTTCCTAGTTGGGGGCTTTGGCAGCAAAAACAAGAACTATTCCACCGCAACTTCTTGCTCGTCTTTTTGGGATGGGGCCCGCTTGGTTTGGTAAAATACCGCCGCACTTGGGAACGGATGGGCTCCGGTGGGCTCCGCGGTCCTCAAAACCGTTGCGAGGCGTGCAAAACGTCTTGGATGTGTTCGATTCACATACGTTCCCGCCACACGCTACCAGCGCTTTTGTGCTCGCGGTCTTGCTGCGTGCCGCAAAGGCGCTGTTTTGTTTTGATACGGAGTCATCATGCCGCTTGCTTTTTGGCTAATGGCATTTGGCTTCGTGCGCCGGGTTTCGAGCATGCCGATGGGGGTGTTTTGCCGTATGACTATCGTAAGACGGGCGGATCTTTCTTGCGTCGTCCAGGCGGGCGGGCTGTCGTCGCGCATGGGTTGCGACAAGGCACGCATGCCGTTTTGCGGCAAACCCCTGATCGAGCGCGTTCTGGAACGGCTCGCCCTGGTCGGCAGTGAGCTTGTTGTGACGACCTCGCGCCCGGACGAGCTTGCCTATCTCGAGGAGCGAGAGTTTGATGGCCTGGTACCGCGGGTGGTGATGGACGTCGACGGCCCCGCCGGTGCCATGCGCGGCATCGCGAGCTCACTGACTGCCGCTCGGCTGCCCCTTGTGGCGATCGTTGCCTGCGATATGCCGTTCGTCTCGCCGGAGTTGATCGGCGTACTTGCGGATCGGGTCAAGGAGGGCCCGCTCGACGTGTGCGTGCCGCGCGAAGAGCGGGGGATTGAGCCGCTCTGTGCTGTCTGGCGTCGCGAGGCCTGTGCGCCGGTGGCTCGCGAACTGCTCGCCGGCGATCGCCAGCGCATCCGCTGCCTGATCGACCGAGTGCATGCCGGCTATCTAGACGAGCCGCAGATTATCGAGGCGGCCGGGTCGCTGCTCTGCTTCGAAAACGTCAATACGCCCGAGGAGTTTGCGGCAGCCGAGCTGCTCGCCTAGACGATGGGAGTTGCCATGTCTCACGATATCTGCCCCGACACGGGGGAACCTTGTACTTGTGACGGCTCTGAGCCCTGCACCTGCGGCTGTGGCGGCTGCGGACATACGGCCGAGGAAGAGGCCGCGGCGGCTGCGTATCGCGAGTCGCATCGCGAGGCCCCATCAGGTGGTGCCCTCGACCACGAACGCAAAATCATCGTATCGTTCGATAGCACCTTTGATGTGATGGAGTGCGAGCAGCTGTGTCTTGCCGCCGGTGTACCCGGGCGCATTATGCCGCTGCCCGGTTCCATCACCGCCGGCTGCGGCCTGTGCTGGGCCATGCCGTTCTCGGGTGACGCACTCGCCGCCTTCCGCGCCGCCACCGAGGGCCGCATAACCCCCGCCGACTACCACCAGCTCGTCCTCTAACCACCAAAACCACCACATTGGGGACAGGCACCTTTGTGGTGGTTTGGACCATATGGACGAAACAGCTTCGAAACACGGATTTTGCACGTCAGGTACTCAAAAACGCATCTACCTGCATCGTAATCAAAACGAAACATCCACTCGTCGGCTTATGCGTAACTTTGCTGCAACAGTGCGATATTATCCATACTCGATAAAGCTCACGGCGCATGGGGCGCCGCGAACGACACCTTTCTTATCCATCAATTGGAGGAAGCATGAGCTACACGCAGAAAGTTCTCGACGAGCTCAAGGCCCGCTATCCCGAGCAGCCTGAGTTCATCCAGGCCGCGACCGAGATCCTCGGCACCATCCAGCCGGCGCTCGACGCCCACCCCGAGTACGAGGAGGCCGCCCTGCTTGAGCGCCTCGTCGAGCCCGAGCGCATCGTTATGTTCCGTGTCCCCTGGGTCGACGACCAGGGCAAGGTCCAGGTCAACCGCGGCTACCGCGTCCAGTTCAACTCTGCCATTGGACCCTACAAGGGCGGCCTGCGCTTTAACCC
>CALFDL010000086.1 GCA_937950415.1 uncultured Collinsella sp.
GCCTCGACAGCGCGACGGACGCGAGCGACGGCACGGCCAATCTCATCGGCCTCGAGCAAGGTTCCGTCGACCATAAGACGGCGCACGCCGGCATCGAGCAGCTGCGGAACTTGCGGCGTGAGGTCGATGGGGTAGGCGTCGTACAGGCGTGAGCGGCCGTGGATGTCGGTACGCACCGGCATGACCTTGCCGTCGATATTCTTGAGCGAGAGCTTGCGGGCACGCAGGCGGCAGTTGGCACAATCGTGGATGCAGCCGTTGGCAACCTGCAGAATGCAATGCTCGCTTGTCATGACGCGCGGGCGGCCAAAGACGGTGATGCCCAGAGCCGCGGGCGCGGCGGCGCCGAGCGAGACAATCTCGTCGAGCGTGATCTCGGGCGAGAGCCAAAACGCGCCGGCTCCGCGTTCGGCGAGTGCCTCCATGCAGGGCGTGTTGTGCACCGGCAGGCAAGAGCGAATCTCGGCCGTGGCGCCAACCTGAGCGGCCAGGGCAAGCTCAGAGATGTTGCCAATAGCGACCGTGGCGCCAGCAACAACCCATGGGTCAACGCGGACGTGGTCAACGGCGCGGCAGACCTCATCGAGCACGGGTACGATGCCCTGCTCAAACGTATCGGCGGGGGAGAGCTTGGCCGCATCGAGCGCGTCAGTGGTCATGTAGATGCGCGTTGCACCCTCCGCCCGCGCTGCCTCGGCGGCCTCGAGCGAGGTGACGGTGGCGCAGATCTGCGGCTCGTCGCGGTAGTGCTCGGGCGCGGGGCGGGAATTACTGGTGACAATCGCCGGCAGCTCGAGCGTTTTCGCGCGCTCCGCGTACGGCGCCAGAATGGCCTCTTCCAGCGCCTTGCAAGCGGCGGCGCGCACCTTATGTACGGCGGAGAAGCCCATGCCACAGCCCTCATCGAGCGCCACCTCAAAGCTCGCAGCCTCAAAGGGAGAGGAACCCATGCGGCCGACGTGCTCAACCAGATCGGACGCCTCGACCGCACGGGTCTTGGCGGCTTCGACGGTAAAGCCCGTGGCCGTGGCCGTAAGCGAAGGGTCGTCGCAGCAGGTGAGCGTCACGGTAAACGGCTCGCCCAGGCGCGCCACGACGGACACGTCAACAGCTCGGCGGCGCAGCACATCGCGCTTGAGCGCGGCGCCGGCGGCGTCGATGGCACGCTGGCTGCGAATCACGCGGACGCGGCAGCCCTCGGGCATGCTGCGGGGTACGCGACATTCGATGACTTCACCGGCTGCGGCATCATCGGCGGCAATGGTGGTCAGGAACTGGTCAAACTCGTTATCGTGGCGAAGCTCCAGCAGATCGCCCTTGCCCACGGGCTCAAACAGCTCAATGCGGGCGATGGCGGCACGGCGACGGCGATCGTCAGGCTTGAGCCCGCGCACATCGCGGTTGGCCGGGCGGCTGCCCAGCACCGTGCCCACGATCTGGCCGCGGTTGTTGGAACGCTCATAGCTCATCATCTCGTCGCCCGAGGTGCCGTCCTGATAGGCGTGCGTAAAGTCGCGGTTAAAGCAGCGCTTGAGCTGGCGCTGGCGGGCGGCTTTCTCGTCCTTGGCAACGGTGGTTCCGGCCAGCATGTCATCAATCTGATGACGATACACATCGACGATGGAGTACACGTAATCGGGCGCCTTCATGCGGCCCTCGAGCTTGAGCGATGCGGCGCCGGCGTCATACAGACGGCGAACGAGCTGCGAAGTGTTGGTGTCGCGCGGGCATAGAGCGCGCTCGCGACCGGCAGGGGAGAGCGAGCGGCCGTTCTCGTCAATTAGCTCGTAGGGTAGGCGACAGGGTTGAGCGCACATGCCGCGGTTGGCCGAGCGGCCCGCCATGGCAAAGCTCGACAGCAGGCACAGGCCCGAGTAGCAAAAGCAGATGGCGCCATGGCTGAAGACCTCAAGGTCCACATCGGGCGCGGCGTCGTGGATGGCGGCAATCTCGTCGATGGAAAGCTCGCGCGAGAGGGTCACGCGGTCGGCGCCCTGCTCGCGGCACCAAAGGGTTCCGCGGTCGTCGTGGATGTTCGCCTGGGTCGAGATATGCGTCTCGATGCCGGGCATCGTGCGCTTGACCTCAAAGAACAGGCCCCAGTCCTGGATGATGAAGGCGTCGGCGCCCAGCGTGGAGCAGCGATGGATGAGCTGCAGCGCATCGCTCATCTCGGATTCCTTGATGACGATGTTGACCGTGGCGTAGACGCGCGAGCCGGCCAGATGCGCGGCGCGGCAGGCCTGCTCAAAGGCCTCGTCGGTAAAGTTGGTGGCCTTGCGGCGTGCGTTGAAGCTGCCCATGCCGCAGTAGATGGCGTCTGCCCCGGCGGCGAGTGCGGCGGCAAAGGGCTCGGGCCCTCCGGCGGGCGCCAAAAGCTCGGGTCTGCGGTTGGTGGTTCGACTGGCGGTTGCGGTCATATCCTGCCTTTCAAAATGCTCAGATACTCAAAAGTATAGTGGTGCTGTTGCGGCGGACGAGCCCTGTGGCCCAAGCAGGATAAAGTCTTCAGCAGCCCTTGCAGCAAAAATGATCCGTTTCCCTCCGTCCCCTATGGATCGCCTGATCCGATGGGGACGGAGGGAAACGGATTATTTTGAGCTTCACCGTCCGGTCGTGCCGTTCAGCGGCTGACAGGCGCCGTTGAGCGATAAAATATTCTCGCAGCGTGATAATAATCTTGCATCGCGCGGAAACCTTGAGTACTATCCCAATCAAGCGCGGTGTTCAGACCGAACTGTGCCTCCCGGTGTGAACGCCGCGCTCCCGTTCCCTTTTACTTGTAAGGAGAAAAACATGAGCAAGACCGTCGTGTCTTCCGATAACGCACCCGCAGCCATCGGCCCGTATTCCCCCGGTATCCAGACTGGCAACATGGTGTTCCTGTCCGGCCAGCTGGGCATCGATCCCGCGACCGGCAAGCTGCCCGAGGGTGTCGAGGCCCAGGCCAAACAGTCCCTCGCCAACGTCGAGGCCCTGCTGACCGCTGCCGGCGCCACCTTTGCCGATGTCGTCAAGACCACAGTCTACCTGGCTGACATTGCCGACTTCGCTGCCGTAAACGAGATCTACGCCTCCAAGTTCGAGGCCCCGTTCCCCGCGCGCAGCGCTTTCCAGGTTGCCGCTCTTCCGGCTGGCGGTCTGGTCGAGATCGAGGTCGTCGCCGCTCTCTAAGGCGTTGGCCACAACTAAACATGACATGCAAAAAGAACCCTGCAGTGCGAGCTGCAGGGTTCTTTTGTCACGTGACGGATCGCTTGTGGAGCCACCAAGGGCGCTCCATTTTGCTCGTTAGCCTTCCTTGCGGACTTTTTGCAGGTAGCGGTATACGCTGGGCTCCGAAATGCCCAGCGCGGTGGCGGCGCAGGCCACAGCGCCCTTGAGCATGAACACCCCGTTGCCGTTGAGGTGGCGAATGACGTCCACGCGGTCGCTCTGACCAAGCGACGCTACATCCAGCCCGCGCGCGCTCAGCAACTCGGCAATGCTGCGGTCGATGAGCTCCTGTGTGGACTCCGAAAGGCTTTCGACCTCGATAGACGCGGGCTCCGGCTGCCTTGGCACAGCGTCGAAGCAGGCCATGAGCTGCTGCGCCATGGCGTTGATGGAGCGCACGGTCGAGAGGTCGGTGTTGACGCAGAGCATACCGACGATCTCGTCATTCTCGCGGATAAAGTACGTCGCGGACTCCAGCGTCTTGCCGCCGGCGCCGCGCCCCTCGTAGCCCGTAATAAACGGCAGGTCGCGATACTTGGGGTCGTGCATGATCTTGAGCGCCAGATCGGTGGCAGGACCGCCGACCTTGCGGCCGCTCACGATGCCGTTGCGAATATCGACGATGGCGTGGTCGGGATCCGAGAAATCGTGCAGCACGATTTCGCTGTTTTTGCCGAGTATCTGCTCCAGGAAATCGACCATCGGCAAAAAGCGGCGTACGGTCTCGTTCACGGGCAACTCCTTTTGGTTCTATCGAAGTGCTCATAACAATTTTTTATCATGGTAACACGCTGCTCATCATCTCGTATATCCGCAGGTACATTGCGTAATGCAGACGAACGGTATGATTTTGGCGGTAAACGGTCGACCAAAAGAAAAGTAAGATGTTATTTAGACCAGACACATTCCTGACCTGCGGAAACGAGTTATTTCAGCTGAAGAATAGTCTGATAACAAAAAATTATTATTGAGAATGAGAATCATCTTTAATACGATATGCAACGAAGGCACAACCTCAACCCCGCACTGCGTCACAATAGAGCGTTAGATGCGAAAACAACTACTTCGAGGATTGGTGGTCAAATGACCCAGGAGACGGTTACGAACGGCACTGAAGCCCTGTTCACTCGCGAAGGCATGCCTCCCGTTAAGGAAATGATCCCGTGTGCCCTTCAGCACGTACTGGCATCGTTTGCCGGTATCATTACCCCGGCGGTCATCATGGCCGGCGTCTACGGCTTTAATAGCCAGCAGAGCACCGATATCATTCAGGTCGCGCTCATTCTTTCGGCGATCGACACGGCCCTTCAGGCTTTCGCTCCCTTCCGTCGCATCGGCGGCGGCCTGCCCATCGTCATGGGCGTTTCGTTCGCGTTCCTCCCGGCCCTGCAGGCCATGGGCGCCTCGGGCTTTAGCTTTGGCGCGCTGTTGGGAGGCGAGATCGTCGGCGGCGCCGTCGCGGTCCTCTTTGGTCTGGCCTACAGCAAGATCAAGTGGCTGTTCCCGCCCGTCGTGACCGGTACGGTCATCTTCTCCATTGGCGTCTCTCTCTATCCCACGGCCGTCAAGTATATGGCCGGCGGTATGGGCACGCCGCTGTGGGGCACCCCGCAGGCCTGGTGCGTCGCTCTTATCACCTTCGCCGTGGTCTTTGCGCTCGCCAACTTTGGCAAGGGCACGCTCAAGCTGGGATCCGTGTTCTTTGGCATGATCGTCGGCATGATTGTCTCCATCCCCTTTGGCATGATCGACTTCTCCAGCGTCGCCACCGCCCAGGTCTTCGCGCTTCCCAAACTCATGCCCTACGCGCTTGAGTTTGATCCCGAGGTCTGCATTACCCTCGCCGTCGTGTTCCCCATGGTCGCCATTCAGGTTATCGGCGACGTCTCCGCCGCCTGCCTGGGCTCCATCGACCGTATGCCCACCGAGCGCGAGCTCTCCGGCGCTATCGTGTCCCAGGGCCTCACCTCTATGGTCGGCGGCCTGCTGGGCGGCCTTCCCACCAGCGCCCTTGGCCAGAACGTGGGCATCATCTGCTCCAACAAGGTCGTCAACAAGTGGGTCTTTGTGATCATCGCGGCCGTCTTTGCCATCGCCGGCCTGTTCCCGCAGCTCTCTGCCGTCCTTTCCGCTATCCCGCAGCCCGTCATCGGCGGCGCGACCGTCGGCGTCTTTGGCACCATCACCATGAACGGCGTGCGCATGTTCACCCGCGAGGGCCTCACGCAGCGCACCACCACCATCGTCGGCACCTCGGTCGTCTTTGGCCTGGGTATCTGGATGGCCAGCGGTTGCCTTGCCGGCGAGGGCATGCCCACCTGGGTGTCCACCGTCATCGGCTCCAACGCCGTGACCCCCACCGCCATCATGGCCATTGTCCTTAACCTGATCCTTCCGCAGACGCCGGTCGTGGCTCAGCACATCGATGCTGCCAAGGACGCTGCCGTGGATCTGGTCTTGCCCGAGAGCAAGAAGTAACCAATTCGGTGCTATTCGTCGGCGGGCGCATCGCCTCGTCCGCCGACGCCATGCGGCGTCAAGCCGCACTTCAAAGGGTTTGTCCCTTTGGTGAAGCGTTGACGGGAGAGGGCCCGTTTCCGGTGTAGGCCGGCGCTTCGCACTCCGCCATGTCAGAGGTGTCAAACCCCGCCCCTGATGTTGAAGGGAGCATTCATGCTTCTGGTCGCTAACGGTTCCGTCTTTACTCGCAACGCTCAGACCCCGTTCATTCCCAACGGTGCGGTCGCCATTGACGGAGATACGATCGTCGAAGTGGGCCCCGAGTGCGAGCTCAAGGCCAAGTACCCGGATGCCGAGTACGTCGACGCCCAGGGCAACCTCATCATGCCCGGACTCATCAACTGCCACACCCACATCTACTCGGGTCTGGCCCGCGGCCTTGCCATTAAGGGCTGCAACCCCACCAACTTCTTGGAGAATCTCGAGCAGCAGTGGTGGAAGATCGATGACAACCTGACGCTCGACGGCACCAAGGCCAGCGCCTATGCCACGATTCTTGACTCCATCCGCGATGGCGTCACCACGATCTTCGATCACCATGCGAGCTTCTGCGAGATCCCGGGAAGCCTCTTTACCATTAAGGATGCAGCTCAGGAGCTGGGCATGCGTTCGTGCCTGTGCTACGAGGTCTCCGATCGCCGCGGCCAGGAAAAATGCGACCAGGCCATTGCCGAGAACGCCGAATTTGCCCAGTGGGCCGCCAAGGAGCGTCGCGATAACGACAACCACATGATCGCTGCCATGTTTGGCGGGCATGCCACCTTTACGCTGTCGGACGAGACCATGGACAAGATGGCCGAGGCCAACAACGGCCTGACCGGCTTCCACATCCATGTGTGCGAGGGCATGAATGACGTGTGGGACTCCCGCCTCAACCGCGGTGGCATCAGCCCCGTCGAGCGCCTGCTGCAGCACAATCTGCTGGGTCCCGACACCATGCTCGGCCACTGCATCCACGTGACGCCCGCCGAGATGGATATCGTCAAGGAGTCCGGTACCTGGCTCGTCAACAACCCCGAATCCAATATGGGCAACGCCGTGGGCTGCGCCCCCGTGCTCGAGTTCTTCCGCCGCGGCATCCCCGTGTGCATGGGCACCGACGCCTACACCCACGATATGCTCGAGAGCCTTAAGGTCTTCCTGATCATTCAGCGCCACAACGCCGCCATGCCCAACGTGGGCTGGTGCGAGGCCATGACCATGCTGTTCGAGAACAACGCCAAGATGGCGAGCAAGTACTTCGATCGCAAGCTCGGTGTGCTCGAGGCCGGCGCTGCCGCCGACGTCATCGTCATGGACTACAAGCCCTTTACGCCGCTGAGCGAGGAGAATATCGACGGCCACATGCTCTTTGGCATGATGGGCAAAAACTGCCGCACCACCATCATCAACGGCCGCGTCCTGTACAAGGATCGCGAGTTTGTCGGTATCGATGAGGAAAAGATCAACGCGTGGACCATGGCTGAGTCCAAGAAGCTCTGGAGCACGCTCAACGATCGCGCCTACTAATTACAAGTAGATTCACGCGCGTCGGATGTTTCGCCGCATCCGACGCGCGTATAGGCGGCCTCCGCGGGGTCGCCGGCGCTGTGCTAGCGCTACACCGTATTTGCGCCCGCCGCGCGGTCTCGCCGGGCGTTACAGAGAGGAGCTCACTATGAGCGACATCATGAGGCCGATCCCGTTTTCGCAGCTGATGAACTGGATCATCGAGGAGCACAAGACTCAGGACGCCATCTTTGGCGTGCGCAAGATGGTCACGACCAACCAGGAGGGTGCGCTTCCCATTTTTGACGAGCGCATCGAGACTCCGTTTGGCCCGGCTGCCGGTCCCAATACGCAGCTGGCCCAGAACATCGTGGCCTCTTATGTGGCCGGTTCTCGCTTCTTTGAGCTCAAGACCGTCCAGGTTATGGACGGCGAGGAGCTTTCCAAGTGCGTCAACAAGCCCTGCATCGTGGCTCAGGACGAGTGCTACAACTGCGAATGGTCGACCGAGCTCGAGGTTCCGCAGGCCTTTGCCGAGTACGTGAAGGCATGGTTTGCCTGCCACCTGATCGCTCGCGAGTACGGTCTGGGTAGCCCGGACGGCTTTGTCTTCAACATGTCGGTGGGCTATGACCTGGAGGGCATTAAGAGCCCCAAGGTCGACGCCTACATCGAGGGCATGAAGGATGCCAGCGGCTCCGACGTCTGGAACGAGTGCCGTGCCTGGGCGCTTGCCAACCTGGACAAGTTTGAGCATGTCGACGCCGCGTTTGTCGAGTCCATCCCGGCGCGCGTCTCCAACTCCATCACCGAGTCTACCCTGCACGGCTGCCCGCCCGCCGAGATCGAGCGCATTGCGACCTACCTCATCACCGAGAAGGGCCTCAATACCTACATCAAGTGCAACCCCACGCTGCTGGGCTATAAGTTTGCCCGCCAGCGCCTCAACGAGCTGGGCTTTGACTACATCGTCTTCGATGACACGCACTTCCGCGAGGACCTGCAGTGGGTCGACGCCGTGCCCATGTTCGAGCGCCTGATTGCCCTGTGCGCCGAGCGCGGCCTGGAGTTTGGCGTCAAGCTGACCAACACGTTCCCCGTCGACGTGACGAGGAACGAGCTGCCCTCCACCGAGATGTACATGTCGGGACGTTCGCTGTTCTCGCTGACCATCGAGGCCGCCCGTCGCATTACCGAGCAGTTCGATGGCAAGCTGCGCATCAGCTACTCCGGTGGTGCCACGGTCTACAACATCCGTGCCCTGTACGATGCCGGCATTTGGCCCGTTACCCTGGCGACCGACGTGCTCAAGCCCGGTGGATACGAGCGCTTTAGCCAGATGGCCGGCGAGTTTACCGACCTGGATGGCAAGCCGTTCGCGGGCGTCTCTCTCGAGGCCGTGACTGCGATCCAGACCGACTCGCTCACCAACCCGCTCTACAAGAAGCCGCTGCGCCCACTGCCCGACCGCAAGGTCGCCGGTAAGAGCCCGCTTTCCGACTGCTTTACCACGCCTTGCCGTACGAGCTGCCCCATCCAGCAGGATATCCCTGCCTATCTGGCGGCTGTTGACGAGGGCCGCTACGAGGACGCGCTCAACATCATCATCGAGCGCAACGCCCTGCCGTTCATTACCGGTACCATCTGCCCGCATCCCTGCGGCCGTGCCTGCGAGCGTGCATTCTACGAGCCCGAGGGCGCCCAGATTCGCGCCAGCAAGCTCAAGGCCGCCCGCGAGGCCATGACCGCCGTGCTGCCCAAGCTGCGCGCCCAGGCCATTGCCAACGACGCCGAGCGCAACGTTGCCGTTATCGGCGGCGGCCCGGCCGGCCTGGCGA
>CALFDL010000087.1 GCA_937950415.1 uncultured Collinsella sp.
TAGACGGCCCCAAGAGAGTTGCCCGCTCTATTCAAATGCATGAAAAAGATTTAGGCCCGGTGACTTGAATCAGCGGTCATCCCGGGCCCATCAGAGCTCGTAGAGCTCTTGGTTGCTTTGGTCTCGCTCTTCACGGCGCTTATCGAACTTTCCGAGGCACTCAAGCAGCATTCGAAGCATAACAAGTCGCTGCCATTAAGGCACTGACCTCTTGACCAAGCAACGGCGCTGCCCAGCTATCACCCTTGGGCTGCCGTCAACTTTATTCTATCCGCGAGCATCTGGTTTACCAAATGGATTTTCGGTAAAGGAAGCACGGCACGCCCGCAAAACCACTACGCCCCAAGTGCCGCCATGGGGATCACCGCCACGCCGTCGTCGCGTCTGTAGGTAATGCTCCCCTTTCCAACCACGACCGCCAAAAACGCCGGCGCGGCATTCTGGGCGGCAGGATTGGAGAGCACTTTCCTCTCCAGCGCCTTGAGATTTCTCGCTCCATCGTCTGCTTTCGCATCACTCAGCTTGACCTCGATGGCTCCCATCCGCACAGGTCCTCGGTCAGCTTGAGCCTGTTGAAGAGATCCAGGTGCGCAGCGATGGTCCTCTCGTCGGGGCCCGTCTCACCGTACGAGGCGTCCTTTATGAGCGTCTTGTACGTGACAGCCTGGCTCTCGTTCATGGCAAGAGCTCGCAAAAGGCCGTGTGCAAGCTCGGGCGATCATGCGATATACGAAATTACGCCATTCTCAATGCTGTTTTTACGCCGTTCTCAATGTAGTTTTTACGCCATTTTCATTGTAGGTTTTACGCTTGGCATCCTTAGCGCGACCCATTCCGAGCAATCACATCAGAGCGCGCTTGGTTATCTCCGCTCGCACATCTCGGCAAACGAAATCAGCTTGGCATCTCCCCTGCTCGCCGCAGCTTCCTGACATCCTTGCGTAAAGCCTCGCTTCGAGAAGATCGCATAGCTTTTGTGCTGCCGCCTAAAGAGCTCGCTTCGATGCACGAGCTTTTGCAGCACGTCTTCGCCCGCCGGTTCATTGCGCCATTTGCACTCCGCAAACAGCGCAGCGCCCTCGCCATCGTCAACAATCAAGTCGATTTCTTCCTGCGCATGTGTGCGATTGTCCGTCCCCCACCAGCGCCCGACGCTCGCCGGAACCACATCGAGCTGGCCCGCGCGCGCGAGTTCGTACACGTATTGCCTGCATATAAGCTCAAAGACCGTACCCATGTAATCCGATACGTGCGGCTCAATGCGCTTATACGCCATCTCGGCCATATCGTTTTGAATCAGCCCGATGTTCTGCGGAACAAACTTGTACCAGAACCTAAACATCTGATCGCTCAGCAGATACACGGCTCGCTTATTGCTCGTCTCGTTTAGGGGCAGCTCGCGCTCGACAATCCCAAGCGACGCCAGCTTATCCACATAGCTCTTTACGTTGCTCGCAGGGATTCCCGTAGAGCTCGCAATCTCCGAGATCCTCGAGCGCCCCTGAGCAATTGCTTGCACGATCGCATCATATTGCTCGGGATTGCGGCACTCTTGCAACAGCAGGTTACTCGGCTCCTCAAAGAGATAGCCCGTAGGAGTAAGAAAAAGACGTTTGATGTTGTCCTTGAGCGGTGCGGCAGGATCGACTTTCTCGATATATGCAGGAATGCCGCCCGTCATGCCATAGCAAACCGCAGCGTCTTCGCGACTCATGCCCTGCCACAGGCCGAGGGTCGTCGTAAAATCGAGCGGCATGATCTTAAACTGGGCCGTACGCCTACCGTATAGTGGACTCTCGTAGCCCAACACCTGTTCCTCCATAAACGAAAGAGACGAGCCGCATAGAATCAGCATGAGCCTGGTCTCTTTGTACAGGTGATCGATCTTGTCTTGCAGCAACGAGCTGATCTCGGGATTCGATTGGGCGAGATAGGGATACTCGTCAATCACGACAACCAAACGTTCCGTGCGAGCCATGGTGGCCAATGCATCGAACGCTTCGTCAAAACTACGAAACGACACGCCTGCAGCACCAACCGAGCCTGCAAGTATCGCCTGGCTAAAGCCGTGCAGGTTTGCCTCTGCATTGGTACGACGAGCTTGAAAGTAAATAGCCTTCTTGCCTTGGATGAACTCTGTGATAAGGCGCGTTTTACCCACGCGACGGCGGCCGTAAATCACAGGCATTTCAAAGGAGCCCGTGTCATACAGTCGATTGAGCTCGGACATTTCCGCTGTTCTTCCGATAAACACAGGACCATCCTTCCTTTACGTTATAGCTAGCTATATTATACCTTCCTATAATATAGCTAGCTATAACGTAATTCGACAAGCGGCGCACGCAAAAGGGGCGGTACATCACCGCACGTGGACCGTTCCGGAAAATGTATCCCGTTCTGGAGCCAAAAACTGGGCCGTAGTTTCCGCCAAGCATCCCATCCGGAAAGCGTGTCCCGTTCTGAGCGACAATTCCGGGACACAGCTTCCGCATGCGGCCCGTTGGGAAAGTTCATCCCGCTCTGAGGGCTCGTTCCGGGATGCAATTTCCGTTTGAGGCCCGATCTGGAAACGGCATCCCACTCTGAGGCCGAAATCTGGGATGTAGCTTCCGCTTGAAGGGCGATCCGGAAAGCACGTCCCATTCCGAGTGGCAATTCCGGGTCACAGTTTCCGCAGATACAAGGCGACAGTCCGCCGCCCTTATCACATGCCTTCAAATATGCGATCCAGAAACACAAAACAGCAGATAGAATGCTCTTTTTCAAAAAGTACACGTCCCGAAACTTACCAAGACTTCATATCCAGCTACCGTTCACGGTCGCCGATCACCGCCCACCGATTCAAACAAGAAATATGTCGCCAAAAGCAGGTCATCTACCTGCATGGTTAGATTTTGGTCAGCTTTTGGTCAGCTGAGCGGCAAGTTCCAGCTGATACGTTTTTGCTACCCAAAAGGAGGCGGTAGCTCATGACCCATTGCAATGACCAGCTCATCGACCAGCTGTTGAACCAAGCCGAACAAGAGGGGCGCTGTCTGATTCCCCCGAGCACGGCGATCCGAAAAGCGCTCCTTCGGCGCACCGGCGGCACGGTTGTCTCGCCCATGCCGGGGTTGTTTGCGCGAAAAACGCGCTGGGATGAACTCAACCGAGCGCAACGCCATTGCGAAATCCTCCGCGCCCTTGCGATCATCCACCCCGATTGGACGTTCTGCTCGTTTTCGGCCGCCTGTCTGCTGGGGCTCGAGGTCTCGTGGCGACACCTGAATGTCGTGCATGTCTGCAGCTCGACAAAGCCGTCGGCTCGCCCGGGCGCACATATTCAGCGGCACCAGATTGAGCCGGCCGGAGCAATACTCAGAGCCGGCATATCGGTAACGCCGCCCATCCAAACGGTTACAGATTGCCTGTTGCAGACCGGTTTTGCCGACGGTATGCCCATTGCCGATTCGGCGATCTCAAAGCTCGGCCTTGTGCGGGAACAGCTGATGGAGGCCGTCGAGCAACGAGCGACCGCCCGCAATGGTCGCACGATTCGCACCGCCCTCACGACACTTCGATATGCCGACGCCCGCGCCGAAAGCGGTGGGGAATCGGTCGCCCGAGCCGTCATGATCGAGACGGGCTTTGCGCCCGACTGGCTTCAATACGAGCTGACGGATCCCTTCGATTCGGCCAAGCCCATACGAACGGACTTTGCCTGGGAACGCCAGGCGCGGGAACTCACACTGGGCGAGCTCGACGGGCTCATCAAATATACCGACCAGACCATGCTGGCCGGACGCACCACCGCCGAGGCGCTCGTTGCCGAACGACAGCGCGAGGCGCACTTGTCGCTCTACGGTCACCCTCTGCTGCGTTTTACCATGAACGAGGTCCGCTCGGCAGGAATGCTCGCGAAAAAGCTGCAGACGGCAGGCATCCGGCAGACCGCTCTGCCGGCATGGCTTAACGACGTGGAGCTGTAGGGGCCGCTGAACGGCGACTCGCCTCGTCGCATCTTGCCAATCTGGGACATGCTTTCCCAGCAGCCACGCTGGCGGAAAGCGCGTCCCAGTCTGGACGCTCAAAACGGGACGCACTTTCCGGATGGTAGGCCTAACGGAAAGCGTGTCCCAGAATGAACGCTCAAACTGGGATGCAGTTTCCAAGTGAACGACAACCGGAAAGTGTGTCCCATTCCAGGCGCGGATTCCGGGATGCACTTTCCGTTTGAAGCTCCAACCGGAAAGCGCATCCCATTCTGAGCGCCAATTCCGGGACGCAGTTTCCGCTCCAAGCAAAAGGCCCCGGCTCACGTTGGAGCTGGGGCCAAAGGCGCAGCTTATACAGTTGATGGCAAGCGCAGACGGCAGTCAGCGATGGCCGTCCGCGCTCTACTCTACCCGCGGTGACGAGCGCGGCTGTACGGCGTATCCACCATGGGCAGATCCGGGCGCAGCTTGCCGTCAAACGCGCGGTAGGCATTCTGCACGGCGGGCGCCGTGGGGATCGTCGCGATCTCGCCGATGCCCTTGCCGCCATATGCCACGGGCAACAGCTCGTCCTTCTCCACGTAAATGGCGTGGATATCCGGAATCTCGGGCGCACGGAACAGCCCGAGCGTACCGTACCTTGCCTGGGGTACGCAGTCCTTGAGCGGCCAGTCCTCGGTAAGCGCGTAGCCCATGCCCATGAGCACGCCGCCTTCGATCTGACCCTGGATGGAGATGGGATTGACCACCTTGCCGGAATCGTGCGCGGCATAGACCTCGCTCACACGGCCGTCATCATCCAGAATGACCACATGCGTGGCAAAACCGTAGCAGATGTGGCTCTTGGGGTTGGGCACGTCGGCGCCCAGCTTGTCGGTCGGCTCCAGGTACACGTACCCAAACTCGCAGTCCTCGAGCGCCTTGATGGCGGCAGCGGGATCTTGAGGATGCATACCCTGGCCGGCGACGAGTTCCTGTGTGTGCAGCTGATAGGCGCGACCGTCGTCGTACTCGATCTTGATGCCATCACCATGGGCGCTCACAGGAGCATCGGGTGCATGCTTGCCGGCCTCGATGTCAAGCATGGCATCGCGCAGCAGGAAGGCGGCACCGCGCACGGCCTCGCCGGTCACGACCGTCTGACGCGAGCCAGACGTGGTGCCGGAGTCGGGAGCGTTCTCGGTGGAGCACTCGCCATTGGCAATGCAACTCAGCGGCAGACCGCACGCCTCGGCAACGTCCTGCAAAAAGACGGTGTTGCAGCCCTGGCCGATGTCGGACGTGGCGGCATAGACCACAGCCACACCGTTCTCGACGCGAATCTTGCAGCGGCCGGCATCGGGCAGGCCCACGCCCACGCCGGCGTTCTTCATGGCGCAGGCGATACCGGCGTGTCCGGGATGCGCGTAGTAGGCATCCTTGACCTCGAGCAGCGTCTCCTTCAGCGCCGTGGAGCAATCGGCAATCTGGCCGTTGGGCAAAACCTCGCCCGGCTCGATGGCGTTCCGGAAGCGAATCTCCCACGGATCCAGGCCGACCTTCTCGGCCAGCAGGTCGATCAGGCTCTCGAGCGCAAACTCGGACTGGCAGACGCCAAAGCCACGGTACGCACCGGCGGGCGGGTTGTTGGTGTAGTAGCCAAAGCCGCGAATGTCGGTGTTCTGGTACTTGTAGGGACCGACGGCATGCGTGCAGGCGCGCTCGAGCACCGGGCCGCACAGCGACGCGTAGGCACCGGTATCGAAGTTGATCTCGCAGTCCAGGCCGGTAAAGTTGCCCTCGGCGTCGCAGCCCAGTGTAAAGGTGCCGTCCATGGCATGGCGCTTGGGATGGAACGCGAGCGACTCGGCACGCGCGAGCTTGCACTTCACGGGACGCTGGAACTTATATGCGGCGAGCGCGGCCAGGTGCTGGATGGACACGTCCTCCTTACCGCCAAAGCCGCCGCCCACGAGCATGGTCTCGACGACCACACGCTCGGGCTCGTTATCCCAGCCAAACATATGGGCGCACTCTTTGCGCGTATCGTAGGCACCCTGGTCGGTCGACTGCACCTTGACGCCGTTCTTGTACGGAAATGCCACGGCGCACTCGGGCTCCAAGAAGGCATGCTCGGTAAAGGGCGTGGTAAAGCGCTGCGTCACGGTGAACGCGCTCTCTGCCAGCGCCTTGGCGGCGTCGCCGCGCGTCACGTGACGGCTCTGGCACACGTTGTCCTTGAGCTCCACCGTGTTGCCAAAGGCAAAGAAACTGTCGTGCAGGCGCGGAGCGTCGGCAGCCCTGGCCTCGACAATGTTGCGCACGGGCTCCAGCGGCTCGTAATCGATCTTTACGAGCTTCTTGGCCTTCTCGAGCGTCGCCTCGTCCTCGGCAACCACCAGCACAATGGCATCGCCCACGCAGCGGGTGATATCGCCCTGGGCGATCATGACGTCCCAGTCCTGGATAAGGTGGCCGACCTGGTTGACCGGCACGTCCTCGGCGCGTAGGATGCCCACCACACCGGGCAGGGCCTCGGCCTTGGAGGTATCGATGGAGAGCACGCGGGCGCGCGGATACTTGGAGCGCACGGCGCTGGCGTAGGTCAGACCCGGTTGATCGAGCTCGTCGATGTCATCGGGGTATTTGCCCTCGCCGAGCACCTTCTTGCGCACGTCGATGCGGAAGGCGCGCTTGCCCACGCCGTAGTCATCGCCGCGCTCCAAGTCCTCGTCGATCTGCTTTTCGCCGCGGAGCACCGCAGCGGCCAGCGCAATGCCCTCGATAATCTTCTTGTAGCCGGTACAGCGGCAGACGTTGCCGCGGATGGCGTACTTGATCTGCTCCTCGGTGGGCTCGGGGTCCTCGGCGATGAGCGCTGCACCCGCCATGACCATACCCGGGATGCAAAAACCGCACTGCACGGCGCCCACGGCGCCAAAGGCGTACACAAAGGCCTCGCGCACGTCCTGGGGCAGGCCCTCGACGGTCACGATGTTGCGGCCGGCGGCAAGAGCTGTGGTCAGCACACAGGCCTTGACGGCCGCGCCGTCTACATGGATGGTGCAGGTACCGCAGGCGCCCTCGGAGCAGCCGTCCTTAGCAGAATGGATGTGCAGGTCGTCGCGCAAGTAGCGGAGCAGCGGCTTGTTCTGAGTCGTCGTGCGCTCGACGCCGTTAACGGTAAAAGTGAATTCCTGTGCCATGGTGATTCCCTTCTACACGCCGGCGGCGATACCGGTGCGGTCGTGGATGGCGCCATGCGGGCAGACGACGGCGCACATGCCGCACGACAGGCAGTCCGTGCCGTCGATATGGGCGCAGTTGTCCTCGATGCGGATAGCGCCGGCAGGGCACTTTTTGGCGCACATGCCGCAACCGATGCAGCTCGTATCGCAGATCTTGCGCGCAATGGCGCCCTTGTCGGTGTTGTTGCAGCGCACCAGGATGTTCTGGTAGCCGGGAACGAAGGCAATCACGCGCTGCGGGCACGCCATGCCGCACAGGCCACAGCCCGTGCACTTGGAGCGGTCCACACGGGCGACGCCGTCGACCAGCGCGATGGCACCGTGGGGGCAGGCCGTAACGCAGGCGCCACAGCCAATGCAGCCTTCGCTGCAGCGGGCGTCGCCGCCTGCGGAGGCGCAACCGCTTCCGCAGGCAACGTAGGCCACGTTATGTTGAATGGATTTGGCCATAAGAGACTCGCCTATTTCTTAAGAAGGTACGAATAGTTGTCGCGCACGGCCCTGATGGTCAGGCGGACGGCCTCGGGCAGACCGGTGTTGACGGCATCGACCGAGACGGTGCGAACCGTGCCGGCGACGCGAACCTTAAAGTGGTCCTCGTCCACGGCCAGGAAGCCCTCGTTCTCGGAGTTCTCCATGTCCTGCTCGCTCCAGAACAGGGTGAGCTTGTCCTTGTAGGGACGGCCCTCCTGGTAGGGGCAGAACACGGCGCAGTTGCCGCACTCGTTGCACATGCCGTCGACATGGACGACCTGATGCTTGGCCAGGCCCGGCACCTTAATGGCCACGTTGGCGCGGTTGGGGCACACGTCGCAGCAGACCTCGCACACCGAGCCGCAGCCCAGGCAGCGGGTCTTGATGCAGTTGCGCTTGTCGCGGCACAGCGACCCCTTGCGCTCGTAGCAGGCGTCCTCGCGACCGGCCTGCTCGTTGCAGTCGGCGTACTTGTTAAAGTCCACGCCGGCGATGGCACGGGCGACCTCGGCGGCGTCGGCAATAGCCTCGACCACGGTGGCAGGACCGCGACGGCAGTCGCCCGCAGCCCAGACGCCCTCGACGCCGGTGGAGGTGGCGGCAAGGCGGCCGCGACGGTCGTGCTCAACGCCCGCGGCATCGTACAGGCTGGCGTCGATGCCCTCGCCAACGGCGCAGATCACCGTGGTGGCGGGCAGCTCGACGGTCTCGCCCGTGGCGACGGGGCTGCGACGACCGCTTGCATCCGGCTCGCCAAGCTCCATAACGTCGCAGGTCAGCACGGCGCCGTTGAGTGCCTTGGGCGCCAGCAGCTCGCAGAACTCAACGCCGTCGGCAAGAGCAAGATCGAGCTCTTCCTCATCGGCGGGCATCTGCTTCTTGGTGCGGCGATACACCAGGCGCACGTTCTTCACGCCTGCCAGGCGCTTGGCCACGCGGGCCGCGTCCATGGCGGTGTTGCCGGCGCCGATGACCACGACGTCCTCGCCCAGCTCGAGCTTCTCGCCCTTCTTGGCGGCCTCGAGGAACTCCAGCACGTCGAGCTCGGCACCCTCGCCCAAGCCTGCAGAGCCGGGCATCCAGGCACCGGTGGCCACGACCACGTCGGTAAAGCCCTGAGCCTTGAGCTCGTCAATGGACTCCACGCGGGCGTTGAGCTGCACCTTGGCGCCAAAGGCCAGACAGAGCTCGGCATCGTGGGAGATATCGTCGCTCGCGATACGGAACTCGGGGATCACGTGACGGACCACGCCGCCGAGAGAGTCGCGGGCCTCAAAGATGGTGACGGGCACGCCGGCACGCGTCAGGAAGAACGCCGTCGCCAGGCCGGCCGGGCCGCCGCCGATAACGGCAACGTTGCGCTCGCCGTCGTTTGCGATGACCTGGGCGCGCAG
>CALFDL010000088.1 GCA_937950415.1 uncultured Collinsella sp.
CTTACCAGCAGTACTCTTCGCAGGCTTCGAGCGCCAGCTCCAAGTGGACCGAGTACGCCAACGGCCTGTACGCCAAAGCCAACATCAGCATCTACGGCCTGTTTGCGTAAGGTTCGCCTGAGCTTCCGAGTGCGTAGCCGAAATATCTGAATAAGCCCGCTAGAACGGATACCGTTTTAGCGGGCTTTTTGCGTTGAAGAAGAGATTGGTGAAAAAAGAGGGATTATATTCAGCTTTTCGGACGTTTTATTCATATGTTCCGCTTCGCCATCACCAAGTTCAACCTCATGACCCCTGGTCGCGAGGATGAGGATGTCGAGGAGACCTCCACTTCCGCCGCTGCTGGCGACGACAAGTTCGCCGCTCTGGCCGCTGCTGTTCTCGCTGCCGTCGGTGGCAAGGAGAACGTCAAGACCGTTGACTGCTGCGCTACTCGCCTGCGCTTCGAGCTCGGCGATTCCGCTCTGGTCGACGAGGCTGCCTGCAAGAAAGCTGGCGCTCTGGGTGTCATGAAGATGGACAAGGGTGCTACCCAGGTCATCATCGGCACGCAGGTCCAGGCTGTTGCCGAGGAGCTCAAGAAGCTTCTCTAAGCCTCAAAGACGTATCTGTCTTACAAAGGGTCGTCCCGCTCCGCGGGGGCGGCCCTTTTTGCTACATCGATACTTGATGCAGCGGTGTGATTGGTATTACAGCGCACAGGCTATCAACTGGCAAACAATATTGAAATGTGCTGTTTGACCTGCTGTTATTCCATTAAAACTGATATAGTACGTGGTGTCTGGTTACAACCAATTTCGAGTTATTTATCCGGCAGGTATCATAATGGCAATGGGAGCGCGCAAACAACCTCTGTACGATCAGCTCGTCGATTTGCTGACCGATAAAATCGATCACGAACTTCGACCCGGCGACTATTTGCCGTCCGAGCGTGACTTGTCGGAGCGCTACAGGCTCTCGCGTACGACGGTTCGCCTTGCCCTGCAGGAGCTTGAGCGCCTGGGCTTGGTGGTTCGTCAGCGTGGCCGTGGAACCATGATAAGCGACCGCTCTCTGCAGACGGCAAACCTCACGCAAACCTATAGCTTTACCGAGCAGATGAAGGCGATCGGTCGTGTGCCCAAGACGACGATTCTTGAGTTTACCGAGGTCGAGGCTGACAAGAATATTGCCGCAGAGATGAACGCGCGTCTGGGCGAGCGTCTGTACAAGATCAAGCGCCTGCGTATTGCCGATGGTGTGCCGCTGATGATTGAGTGCACGTATTTGCCGAGCCGCAAATTCTTTGCGCTTAAGCGCCCCATGATCGAGAACAAATCTCTATATGACATGATCGAGCAGGACTATCACGAGAAAGTTCGCCTGGCCGAGGAAGAATTCTACGCGAGTATCGCACGCCATTCCGACGCTCGTCTACTCGAGATTGCCGAAGGCGCACCGGTCCTGGATTTGATTCGTACCACATATGACATGAACAACGAGGTTATCGAGTATACGCGTTCGGTTGCGCGCGCCGACCAGTTTAAGTACAAGGTCTACCACAACCGCGCTGTTTAACGGTATTGGGTATAAACGGCTTGGCGTGTTTTGCGGCGGGTGCAAAATGAGCCAAGCGGTAGAAGGCAACGAACAATCGCTCGAATTAACAATGAGGTGGTTTTTGATTCGCCCTAAAACACACTGCGGGTGCGGGAGCATAGATGAGCACGTACGCAATTTAGGCTGACAAGTTCTTCTTGCCGGCGGGCCCGCAGCTGGGCGGCTATCTCATGGTCGAGGACGGCGTCTTTGGCGCCTGGCAGGCCGACGAGCCCTCCTGCGAGATCAGGGACTACACGGGGTCGTGGATCGCACCGGGCATGGTCGACACCCACATCCACGGCTTCTACAACCACTCGACTACCGATGGCGTCGAGCAGATCAAGGACGCCTGCGCCGCCATCGCCCAGGCCGACGAGGGCCGCGGCGCCAGAAGGCGTGTGGACACGGTTTTTCTCGGTGCAAAAGGACTATCGACATCATTCATACCGCAACGCCGCGTCAATGGATTCTGATCATGGTGGCCTCAGCCGCCGATGCGCTCGCGCTGGTTGGGGGCGGCGTGTCGATCGCCAAGGTCAGCATCGGCCATATGCGGGCGGGGGAGGGCAGGCGTCCCGCAACGCCCACGGTCGCCATGGGCGATGCGGACATCGCCGCTCTCAGAGAGCTGCAAGCGCTTGGTGTGAAAATGGAAGTTCGCAATCTACCCAGTGACGAACCCGACTCCATGAATGCTCTGCTGTATTAACGAGTCGTCGAACGCGGCGAGTCGGCCGTAAGAAAGTCAGGTTCGATTCTGGATATTTCCAGTCTTGGAAATAGGAAGACAACAGATCTCTATTGCTCATGTAGGTGAATCCAAAGTAGATAAGCATTTGAAGAAATGCGATTAAACATAACGTAACTAGTATGAAATAGTGGATAGATGGTACATACCACCTTTCAAATATAGAATCGTTAGGAATCTATAATTAAACAGTGGTCTAACAGGTAGTTTAATTTTCTTTATTAAAGCCGTTCATCGTCATTTCGCTACCGTTTACGGACCACTTCAGATTCTGTCTACATAATTGCGTTAATGCGTCCATAATAGGCAAGGCGTTTAGCCGAGGGCCGAGGAACCGGCATCGGCGTCGTAGAGCACGAAGATCGGGAGTAGCATGCATTCGTTTAAGATCACCAATCAATTCCTACTTGATGATGAGCCGTTCACCATCTTGTCGGGGGCGATTCACTATATGCGTGTTCATCCGAGCGACTGGCACCACTCGCTCTATAACCTTAAGGCTCTTGGGTTTAATACGGTCGAAACGTATGTACCGTGGAATCTTCATGAGCCAAAGCCTGGCGTCTTCGATTTTTCTGGCTCAATCGATTTGGCGGCATTTCTTGATGAGGCAGCATCGCTCGGTCTGTATGCAATTGTTCGGCCCTCTCCGTTTATTTGTGCAGAATGGGAATTTGGCGGCATGCCAGCATGGCTGCTGCGCGAACATGATATGAGGCCGCGTAGCAGCGACCCCAAATTTCTTGCTCACGTTGCGCAGTACTACGACCATCTCATGCCGATACTCGTCTCGCGTCAGATTGACAAGGGCGGAAACATCATCATGATGCAGGTTGAAAACGAGTATGGATCATATTGCGAGGATAAGGACTATCTTCGCGCGATTCGTCGCCTTATGGTCGAGCGTGGGGTTTCCGTGCCCCTTTGTACTTCCGATGGCCCGTGGCGTGGGTGCCTTCGTGCCGGTACGCTCATTGACGATGATGTGTTGTGCACCGGCAACTTTGGTTCTCATGCAAAGGAGAACTTTGAGGCTCTTTCTGCTTTTCACAAGGAGCATGGAAAACAATGGCCTCTTATGTGCATGGAGTTGTGGGACGGCTGGTTCAATCGCTATGGGGAGAACGTCATCAGACGCGATCCCGAAGATCTTGCCTCTTGCGTTCGCGAGGTGCTCGAGCTTGGAGGATCTTTAAACCTCTACATGTTTCATGGAGGCACCAACTTTGGATTTATGAACGGATGTTCTGCACGCCATACGCATGACCTGCACCAGGTGACATCATATGACTACGATGCTCCATTGGACGAACAGGGCAACCCGACCGAGAAATACTTCGCAATTCAAAGGACAGTTCACGAGCTGTATCCCGATATCGCGCAAAGTAAGCCGTTAACAAAAAAGGCGTTTTCCATGCCCGATATTTCGGTGAGTGAGCGCGTAAGTCTCTTTAATGTGCTCGATATTCTTTCGGAGCCGATTGAAGCCCAATATCCTATGCCCATGGAAGAGATGGGTCAGTCGTATGGATATACGTTATATACCACGACTGTCGAGCGTGACCGTGCAGATGAAGAGCGTATTCGGGTTATTGACGCCCGCGACCGCGCTCAGGTGTTTGTGAACGGTGACAAAGTGGCGACGCAGTATCAGGAGCACATCGGGGAAGATATTCACTGCGTTCTTCCCTGTGAACACAACCGCCTGGATGTTCTGACCGAGGATATGGGTCGCGTCAATTATGGTCACAAATTGCTCGCTGATACGCAACATAAGGGCATTAGGACAGGAGTTTGCGTTGATCTTCACTTTGTTACCGGTTGGGAGATGCGTTGTCTGCCACTCGATAACATCGATAATCTTGATTATTCCGCCGGCTGGGTAGAGGGGCAACCTTCCTTTTATCGCGCAAAGTTTGATATATCTGAGCCGGCTGATACCTTTATCGACACTACGGGTTTTGGAAAGGGTGTGGCATTCGTAAACGGAACGAATGTCGGACGTTTTTGGGATAAGGGTCCCATCATGACGCTCTATGTTCCGCACGGTTTATTGCACCCTGGTACCAATGAACTCGTTATGTTCGAAACAGAGGGCGTGTATGATGCGAAAATCTCCCTTCGCTCTGAGCCCGTTATCCGTACACTTGAACAAGAAGGAGTTGAGTAGAAATGATTGTAGGCGCACGAATCGACTTTCGCTTGATTCACGGACAGGTGGCAAACCTCTGGTCTAACGCCCGTCAGGTAAGCCGCTTCATGGTAGTTGACGACGAGGTATCGCAAGATGCTACCCAAAAGCAGGTTCTTCGCATGGCTTGCCCGGCAACTGTGAAGCTGTCCGTGCTTCCTGTCGACAAGGCCGCTGCCAACATCACTGCTGGCAAATATGATGCGCAACGTCTCTTCATTGTTGCGAAAAAGCCTGAGGTCTACGTTCGACTTTTGGAACAAGGTGTTAAGCTTGAGCAGCTCATCGTCGGTAATATGACGACAATGGAGCCGGTCAAGAAGCTGAATCGCAACATTAGTTGCGACCAGGGGGACCTTGACGCATTTGCCAAACTCAAGGCCGATAATCTTCCTATTGTCATTCAGCTGACGCCGCAGGATAACCCAGAGGCTCTCACGCTCTAGTCGAATTAACGCTAGGCCGTGAAGGGGGATGCACGGTTTATATAAGCGTATTGGTATTGTAGAAACTGTTACACCTTAAATAAGGAGTTTACCATGATTGCTTGGTGGCAGATTCTTCTGTTAACCCTGTATGCGGGTTATCAGATTATGGATGAGCTGAACTGGTACACCTGTGCCGGCTCAGCCGTCTTCTCCGGTATGATTACCGGTTTGATTATGGGTGACCTGCAGACTGGCCTGTTTATCGGCGGCAGCATGCAGCTCACCGTCCTGGGCGTTGGTACCTTTGGCGGCGCCTCTCGTATCGATGCCAACTCCGGCACTTTGGTCGCCACCGCCTTTGCCGTGGGCGCGGGCATGAATCCCGAGACGGCTCTTGCCGCCATCGGCGTGCCTGTCGCTGCCATTCTCGTCTACACCGATATCGCCGGCCGTTTTGCCAACACGTTCTTCGGTCATGCGTGCGATGCCGATATCGAGAAGATGAACTGGGGCGCCTACAACGTACACTACTTGCTCGGTGCCGTTTCCTGGATGTTGTCCCGCATGATTCCGGTCTTCCTGGCTCTCGCATTTGGCCAGGGCTTGGTCGAGGGCATCACCACCGCCCTTAACGGCGATTGGAAGTGGCTGGGCGACGGTCTGTCCGTTGCCGGCGGTGCCTTGCCCGCCGTTGGCTTTGCCATCCTGCTCCGCTACCTGCCGGTCAAAAAGCATGTTGCCTACCTGCTGCTCGGCTTTGTAGTCGCCGCCCTGTTTGGTACGGCCTTCACGAGCATCATGAACCTCAACACCAACATCGTCGCTGTGAACGGCGCACTTGGTAAGGGCGCTGTGGATATGGTCGGTATGTTCAATAACATGTCGATGCTGGCGATCGCTATTATTGGCTTTGCTCTGTCTTTGCTGTACTACAAGAACAACCAGCGTCCCGTCGCTGCTGCTGGCGCTGCGGAGGGAGACGACGACGATGAGCTCTAATGAGAAACTCGCCAATGGCACCACTGGCTACAAGATTACCAAGGACGACCTTGCGCAGATTAACCGTCGTAACCTGCTTGGTTTCCAGGATGGTTGGAACTACGAGCGCATGCAGCACTCCGGTTATCTCTGGATTATCCTGCCCACGCTGCGCAAGCTGTACGGTGACGGCACACCGGAGCTAAAGGAAGCCTGCCGTGCCCAGTGCGCGCCGTTCTTCAACACCTCAAACTTCCTCAACACGATCATCACCGGTATCGATTTGGCGATCGAGGAAGAGGAGGGCCTCGAGGGCCTCGAGGCTGTCGCCGGTCTCAAGACTGGTCTCATGGGACCGTTGGCTTCCATCGGCGATTCCATCTTCGGTTCGCTGCTTCCGACCATTTTCGGCGCCCTGGCTGCCAATATGGCCATGAACGGCAACCCCTTGGGTATCTTCATCTGGGTCGCCGTCAACATCCTTGTTGACTGGTTCCGCTGCAAGCAGACCCACATGGCCTACGAGCAGGGCATGAAGCTCGTCACCACCATGAGCGACCGTCTGAACGCGCTGACTGACGCGGCCTCCGTAATGGGTGTCTTTATGGTCGGTGCCCTGGTCGCAACCAATGTCGGTATCGTCATTGCAGCGAAGCCTGTTATCGGTGGCGTTACCGTTGACTTGCAGAACATCTGCAATATGATTTGCCCCAAGCTGGTTCCTGCCGCACTCGTCGGCTTCGTATACTGGCTCCTCGGTAAGAAGGGCATGACCTCGACGAAGGCCATCTTTATCGTCTTGGTTCTGTCCATTGCCTTGGGTGCATTCGGTATCATTTGCAAGGGCTAAATACCCCATATTGTCACGGCATTTGAGCCTCAATTGAGACGTGGCGCACACCTCCAAGGCGACTTTATCGCCATATCCCCTGGAGTGTGCGCCTCTTTTGTTTTGTCGGACACCGCTGTTCATAGGCGGTTATGCAGTCATCGTGTTCGATTAATTCCTTAAGGCTGCCTTGAAGGGAATATAGTGCAATGCCATTTTGGATCGTCCTGTTTATTTGTGTTGTCGTGGCTTATTTCGCTGTGACCGAAGGAGCGAAAAAATACTTCGATATGAAATTGCAGGTATTGTTTAACTTGGGCTTATACCAAGATTGCATAGACCTGCTCGATCGCAAACTTGCGCGCATAGTAATGTCTACGTATAAGCAGTATTACCTGCGTTTCACGATCTATGAAGCTGCTGATATGGACGCATATGCAGATCGAATGCTTGACCACTTGCTGGAGATGCCGTGCAGCGACAAACAACGTCGACAGCTTGCGGTTCGCGCCTTTAATTTCTATATCAAGACGGGTGACCGGAAGCGGGCGGCGTCCATGTTGGAAGAGATGCGCCCCATCGTGTCGAAGGGCATTTTGGCGGACAGTCAATTAACCTACGACATAGTCTTTTGCCGTCGGCATGATAAGATCGATGAGATGGAAGCTATGCTGGATACGAGCGACCTTGGGTTACGCGGAAAGCTCTATCTGCTGCTTTCATATCAATATGAGAGCAGCGGGAACAAGGGCGAAGCACTTAGATATCGCAACCTTGAAAAGCAGCTTAGAGACGCTCACAGACCTCCCACGATAAAACAAAATACTCACTAAACTTTAATGATGCAGTGGTCGTAAGAGCCCTTTTGAGGGGTTCTATGGCTAGAGAAAGCGAACGGTAGAAAGGTAGATAGAATGATTGGATTTGTACTAACTGGTCACGGTCAGTTTGCACCTGGTTTGAAAAGCGCTGTGGATATGGTCGCCGGCGAACAACCTAATTTTGAGGTAGTTCCTTTTGCGGGCTCGGAGGCGGTTACTTTTGGTGATGATTTGCGAACCTGCATTGCCAAGATGCGTCAAGCTTGTGATGGCGTATTGGTGTTTGTTGATTTGCTTGGCGGTACTCCGTTCAATCAAGCTATCCCAATGACGACTGAGCTCGATAACGTGACCGTTGTCACCGGAACAAATCTACCTATGCTGGTGGAGCTCGTTATGACGCGTGCGTTTGGAGACCCAACGCTTGATGAACTTGCCGAACGCGCACGGGTCGTTGGTCGTGAGGGAGTCGATCTCAAGAAACTCGAGAGTGCTGACATTGATGAAGACGATGAGATGTAGTGTCGCTATTAGCCCATTTATGGGACATGTTGGTGCGTTACCTGAAGGCTGAAGTATTGGTCAATTGCTCATTACGTGGAGAATATCATGACGTGCACGAGGCACAGACAACCGCTATATGACCAGCTCGTAGATATTCTGATCGAAAAAATTGATCATGAATATCAGCCAGGTGATTTGATTCCGTCCGAACGTGAGCTTGCCGAACGTTTCGGGCTTTCGCGGTCGACTGTCCGGCTTGCAATTCAGGAACTTGAGTATCTTGGTCGGATTGTGCGAAAACAAGGTCGCGGTACGTTTGTTGCCGATCGACTAGCTCAAGCAACAAATCTTACCCAATCGTACAGTTTTACTGAACAGATGAAAGCGATGGGCCGGCTGCCAGAAACAACCATCTTAGAGTTCTGTGAAATGGAAGCAGATAAAACGCTCTCGATGCAAATGGGGATTCATTTGGGTGAAAAGGTATTAAAACTCAAACGTTTACGAATGGCAGATGGTATGCCTATGATGGTTGAGCGTAGCTATCTTCCAGCAAGGCTCTTTATTTCACTCAAGCGTCCTCTACTCGAACAAAAGCCCCTTTACGATGTTATTGAGCAGGATTATCAGCAGAAAATTCGAGTGGCGGATGAGGAGTTCTCTGCGGGTATAGCACGTCCATGTGACGCTCGGCTTCTAGGTATTGGTGAGGGTGCGCCAGTTCTGGACATAGTCCGAACTACTCACAACACCCAAAATGATGTTGTCGAGTTCACGCTTTCGGTGGCTCGCGCGGACAAGTTCAAGTACAGAATCTCTCACTATCGAGATACTGTGTGATCGGATACGAGTGCTAACGAAAGAAAAACAGCCTATGACTACTACTCGATTTGACTTTTCAGGTTGAGTCTTTGTATATCAGACAATTTAGTAAAGAAAGAGGTATTAGAAATGTTCGAGAAGAGTGTCGAGGAGCTC
>CALFDL010000089.1 GCA_937950415.1 uncultured Collinsella sp.
GCTTGCTAATAGCCAACGCCTCAACAGCAAGATTTCGACCAGTTGTGCCCGCCGTCATGCCCTCATAAACAGGTTCCTGCCAACCAAGGTTTGAAACATGAGCCTTTATTGAAAAAGTTTTCTGAATAGAGGGCTGACTCGTATCCCCTGGTGCAGGCGAACCCTTTTCAACCAAAACGACCTGGTATGCCTCGAGCCTCAAGCCAAACCCAGTCGTTCCGGCAACTTGATCATTGCAGGCCCAGCCAAGCCAGCCCTTGTCCTGAACATGAGCGCGATAGTAAACGTCATAACGATTGGCCATCTCACCAGTAAGTCGAATTTGGATAGCCTGGACAGACTTGCTCTGACCAGTAGTACCGGAGACTTCTCCCTCTTTCACATAGTCTTGCCAACCGTAATCGGAAACATGCGTCCTGTACTCCAAGCTGCCATCGTAGGGAGCATTCTGCAGATTGAGAGTTATAGCCTCGACAGCTTTGGACTGACCAACGGTGCCAGAAACATTTCCGCCCTTGGAAGCCGACTGCCAACCGTCATTCGAAACATGCGAAGTTGCCAAAACATCAAGCGAGCCTCGTGACACCTTGACGACGTCGTAGCCCGACTCGTCCTTCTTGAAATAAGTCAGAGCGCCGCTATTGTGCGAATAAATAGCAAAGTCGTAATTTGCCGAAGCAAGGATGGAATCCGAAAATTCTACGAGATAGCAAGAGTCACCCTGCTTGCAAAGGGATCTGATTGCAGCATCCGTGTCTTCGGTAACCGGAGAAGCAAACCAATCCATAATCGAATAATCGATAACGGCACCCGGCTTCAAGGCCTCGGCCTTCGTTGAATTCCAAAGTCCACCAGCAGCATCGGCGCTGGCCGAGTTATACGTACTAGACCCATATCCAGACAGACCGATCTCCGGATTAAAGAAGAGAATCAGCTCTGCAGCAACGGAAGAATCGACATCGGTAATGCTCAGACGGTCAAGCTGTTCCTGCTTTTGGGGATACATGCCCGTCGGCGTGTTTGGATGCCCCTTGTAATAATACAAATAGTCATCGCCATAGATAACCTCGGTCAAGTTGGCATAGTCGTCAAAATTCTGCTCGTAAGTAACATACGTTCCAAGCAGCATCATTACCTTTTTGCCCTGCTGAGTAGCCGCATCAAAATAACCATCGTTAAAGTTGTACAGAGCCTTAAACGCTTGGACCGTGTACTCTCCCCTATTCTGCAGGCTCGTAAGCATGCTCGAAACGTTCATCTTCTTAACGTTAGGATCGGATGCGATCTTATTCGCAAAGGCATTATCGTCACCGCTCGTAAACAGATTCGTTCGAGTCATCCACCACTGAGTGCCGGGCTCAATACTCAGCACGGCATACATAGAATCCCAGTGATCGTGATAATCGCTATACGACATTGAGACTTCACCGGTTTCGTATTCCTTATTCTTGGCAGCGTTCCATAAAGCAATCAGCTCCGCTTGCTTAGAATCTGGATCCTTAACATCGAAAGCCTCGTTGGTAAAAACATACGTGGCAGAGCCATCGGACAACAGCCGAATGGAGTATTGACCAGTGGGAATTTTATTGGCGTAAATCATCCTATGAATCAACGAACAGGTAATGTCATTGATATACAGATTGAACTTTGCATTGGGGTTGATCTTGTAGAGAGCAGCGACATAATCCGCGAACGCCTGATAGCTCGAACTAGAAGCATTTTCCTCATGAGTCAGATACGGAAGACCATACATCCCGGATGGAAGCGAGTTCCAGTTATAGGCACCTGGACGATCGAGCATTACGATCGACGGAATGGTCGTTCCAGCAGAAGAGGTGCTGATATCCCAGAAAGATAGCGAATAGAGAACAACGGGGAAAGAAGCACTCAAAGGGGCAAGGTTGTACTCGCTCGCAGAAATGCCAATTGACTGATGGTCCTCATGAACGATGTTTCCGTTCTTCAAATACTGCAACGTAACGTCAAACGGACCATAATCGCTAAAGTCAATTTCACTGGAGCTAGAGCCCAGGTCTCCGAATGCAATCGTGCTGGAAACAGATCGGGTAACCTTCCCTCCATACGACATGAAGCCAGACACCTTTACCGAATCGGCAATACCGAGTCGTTTTATATCCTCGACCTGCGGAATATTCAGGGTTACTTTAGTCGTCTCCCCAACCTGAGAAAGAGAGCAATTAAAGACATACGGGACATAGGCTCCAGCAGTATCGCCGGGCGCCGCTTCGCCCTTCTTTACAATGACGATCTGTATTGCTTCAACGGCATAAGACCAACCGGTGGTTCCCGCAGTCGACCCATTTGAGGCCCATCCAAGCCAACCGAAATTAGAAGCATGAACGCGATAATACAGGTCATAAGAAGTTGCTCTTTCACCCGTCAGCTTGAGCTCGACGGCTTCAATCTGAAGGCCCTTTCCCGTTGTGCCGGAGACGGCTCCATTAGAAACCCAATCCTGCCAGCCTTCATTTTGAACATGAGAGCGGTATTCGATACCAAGGTCTTCTGAATTAGGGAGAGTAACCCTGAGCGCCTCAAGCCTACGAGACTGGCCCGTTGTACCAGAGGTCGAACCATTCGATGTAAACGTCGACTCCCAGCCAATGCCTGAAATGTGAGATTTATAGCTGACGTCCGGGGCCGCCTCTTTGGGCTCCACGGCAACATCAATCGAAGGCGCCGTTTCATCGGCTGCAGCAGCAGTTTGATCCGAGGAGTCGGATTGTGTCTCTGGAACGGATTCATATTCGTTGGCACCAATATTTTGATCCGCCCAACAAGCCAAAGGCCTCAAAAGCAGCATCGACATGAAGCAGGAAATCAGAACAACAAATGCTCTAAATTGCCTTTTCAAGAGAATCGCCTCCTAGATAGACAGCCGTCAATAACCATACTATCGGGAGTTAGCTTCATTAAGGCCACCAATTAGGTGAACGAAGAAATAGAAGCCCTATCCAAAGGCAAGGGCCCTTTCCGTTGCCAAGTCAACGGCAACAGGAAAGGGCCCCCTAACAAACTCTCGGCGTTTACAGGAATAACTAGTAGATTACCACCTTGGTAGCAAGAGGCACGTTATCCCAAATCCATTTAGCGCGATCGATGGGCAAACGCACGCAGCCTTGTGAAATATGCATTCCCATCCGGCTGTCCATGGGATTAAAAGTTCCCTGGTAATACGGTATTGAATGGAACAGGTAGTCCCCGTAAAACTGCGTATAGTAGTAGCAAGTATACCCATGTCCAAACGAGTAGCCCTTGCCGGTGACGGTATACTCACCCGTAGGCGTTGGAGTACTAGGGGCGCCGGCAGAGCAAGTCCAGTATTGAGCATAACTCCACGACCCGCGCTGTCCACGAAAAACTCCAAGGCGGCATGCTTGCCTGTCAACCATAATGAGCCAGTTTGTATTGCTCGAATATCTATTAGCCCGATTAAGCATGGCCATCATGTCGGCAGGCAGCAAAGGCTGATCGGTATACGGACGCCCAGTTGAACCGGGAGCTCCAGCACCCTTAGGCACAATCGTCACTTGAACCGACTCGATCCTATATCCAATCTTGGATGTGCCCGCAGGTTGCCCATTAGAAGTCCAATCGAGCCATCCAAAGTCTTGGCAATATGCCCGATACCAGACATCAAAGTAGTTCGATAAGCCACCGGTCAGCCTAATCTTAATAGCCTCGATACGCTTTGCGCGTGTTACCGTTCCAGCGATATCCCCGTTGGAAGTCCAGCTTTGCCAACCGACATCCTGCACATGGGCGGAGTACTCTATACCGCCCGATACGCTACTGGAGACATTTAGCTTCAGAGCCTCAATCGCAAGTGCCCTACCGGTCGTGCCCGCAACATCGCCGTTGCCAACCGGATTCATCCAACCAAGCGTGGCGACATGCGCCTGGAGCGTTAGGGCTGGTGCCGTGATAAACGCGGGCGCAGACGACGCGCCTGGATCCCCGCCTTTCGCAACAAGTTCAATTTGGACAGCTTCTATCTGGATATTAAGCCCGGTAGTTCCAGCGGAATCGCCGTTTTTTGCCCAACCCAACCAACCATAGCCCGCCGAATGAACTCGATAGTAAATGTCATACTGATTCGCGAGGGAACCATTTAAGCGCAGCTCAAGAGCCTGAATGGCCAATCCTTGTCCAACGGTCCCAATATAACCGGAAGATCGCCATTCCTGCCAACCAATATTGGCAACATGTGCTCTTGCCTCAATTTGAGAATCGTCATCCACACCGGACAACGACACATTCAAAGCTTGAAGAGAAAGCGATTGTCCCGTTGTGCCGGTTACCTGCCCATCAAATACAGAAGGAGACCACCCACGGTTAGCCGAATGAGCCTGATATACAACGTGAGCGCAATCGGCGGAAGTATCGGAAACAAATGCTCCGTCCGTTATTCCGGGAGCGCCGCCGCCTTTACTGACAATCCTTACTTCGACAGTCTTAAGGAATGAACCCGATATCGTTGCCCCTGCATCCGCGCCATTGCATGCCCAACCAAGCCATCCTTTTTTGGAGTCAAAGCAGCGATACCAAATGTCATAGGCATTAGACAAATCTCCAGTAAGAGCCAATCTCACCGCCTTTAGAACACGCCCATCGTTTTTAGAGTTAAGCGCAGCACCGTCAGAAACAGCACCGCTCCATCCGCCAAATTCAAAAAAGCCGGAATAGTCAATTGAGCCTAAAATCTCTTGATTATCAAACGAAATGGAGAGCGAGGTTAAAGGTTCAGAGCCGTTCTCGGAGCCCAATAGGATTGATTTGCCTTGTACGGAGCCCAGGCTTTTACCGTTAAGACCAAGCGAGCTCCCGCTTAGAACACCCGTAGCTCCAATGAAATGGTTCAACGTATCGCCGGGAGCAGAGCAGCCCTTTTCGACCAACATAACCTGAATACCCTGAATGGCGGCACCCTTCCCCACCGAGCCCGCAGGAGACCCGTTGGACGTCCAGCCCAACCATCCGCCCAATTTGGAAGCATACACACGGTACCAAATGTCGTAAGTTGCAGATATCTCGTCATTGAGCTTAAACTGAACGGACTCAACTGACCGAGACTGCCCGGTCGTGCCAACAGTACCTGAAGACCAGCTTTGCCAACCAATGCCAGAGACGTGCGCGCGAGAGGAAATAGAGCCTCCGTGGCCATACCAATTAACACTAAGCGACAGTGCCTCGATTGCATTTCTTGAGTCAATGACCCCCGATGTCTTTCCGTCCGCGACAACACCTATCCATCCAACATTGGAGATATGAGATCGATAGGAAACAGTAGGCGGTTCCTGGGAATGGTCCCTAAAGGCATCGCCTCGCGCTGGCGCATCTTGAGCATTTTTTGGAAGCACCTTTATCTGAATAGCTTCGATCTGATAAGCATAGCCCTGTGTTCCAGCAGGCTCACCATTTGAGGCCCAGCCAAGCCAACCAACATTTGCAGAATGAACGCGATACCAAATGTCATACGAGTCAGAAAGACCGCCCGACAAAGATAGCTTGATCGCTTCGATGGCTCGCGACTGTCCAACTGTTCCAGATGTCTGCCCGTTACCCACCGGCTGAGGCTCCCAGCCGATCCCGGAAATGTGTGATTGGACCGAAATGCTGTCATTCCCCAAAGGGGTGCCATCTTGTGAAAGCAGATTGATCTTGAGGGCTTCAACGCGCTTAGCACGACCTGTTGTGCCAGCCGTCATTCCATTTGAAACGGGAGCCTGCCAGCCAATATCCTGTACATGAGTCTGGTATGAAACAGAACCAAAGACAGCGGATACATCATTTTCGGGTTTCGGCGAATCAGTCGCATTGGAAGCAGACTCGCTAGAAACGGATGAGGGAGAATCATTGTCTGACACAGTCGGCTGCTCGACTTCAACCCCCTGCTGTTCATCATTTAGGACGAAACTCTCGTCTTCCGAGCTGCTGGCGGCGCTATTGGAATAATCAGTAGACTCCGGCTGCACCGGTAAAGAATCAGCCCAGACAGAAAGGGGCGTCAGAAGACAATGAAGAATCAGTAATGGCGTCATTGCCGTTGCTAGCAGTCGTTGCGTCTTTTTCATTCGACTTCCCCATCAATCGACCATCTTTAGCATCATTATTTATCGTTTCGGCAATTGCTGGTAGTGTCGAGAAAGTTGGTGTAGC
>CALFDL010000090.1 GCA_937950415.1 uncultured Collinsella sp.
GAGGGGACCGATATGATCAAGGCTGTTATTTTTGACATGGATGGAACGCTGGTCGATACCGAGCGTTTGGGGATTAAGGCCTGGAAGGCAGGCGCCGCTGAGCTGGGGCTCGCGATTGATGAAGCGCTGATCCATCAGTTTATCGGCCGCACGCTGCCCGATGTTATGGACATCCTTGATGAGCATTACGGCAGCCATGAAACCACCGAGGCGGTCTATGTCCGCCACAAGGAGATTCGCGACGAGATGGTCAAGACCGAGCTGGAGCTTAAGGCCGGCGCCGCCGAGTGCCTAGACGAGCTGCTGGCTGCGGGCTATCACGTGGGACTAGCGACGTCGTCGCGCCTCGTTACGGCCGAGCGCAACCTTAAGATGGTCGGCCTCTTTGACAAGTTTGAAACGGTAACGTGTGGCGAGGACGTCGTGCACGGCAAGCCCGACCCCGAGATGTATCTGCTTGCCTGCGAGCGCGCGGGCTTTGCTCCCGAGGAATGTGCCGTGGTCGAGGATTCGCGCAACGGTTGCGTCTCGGGCATTACGGCCGGTTGCCATGTCTTTGCCGTCCCCGATATCGTGCCGCTGCCGCAGGACGTGGTGGATGGCTGCGAGGCCGTGCTCGATACGTTGTTCGACCTGGCGGCGGCAGTCAAGGCCGTGCGCTAGACAATTGCGGTGTTGAAACGAGCGATTGCTCACGTTTGCGCTCAAGCAAAAGGGGCCCGGCAATGGTCGGGCCCCTTTTGCTTGAGCGGCGACTTAGCATACTTGCGTGCGTGCTATAGATACGCACCGAGGTTGATGGCCGTGGCGTCGGTCTGGCTGCTTGCCTGGGTGCTGGCGCGTTCCAGCAGGAACGGCCGCACGAGTTCTTGGCGGTTGATGTCCTCGATGGCCGTGACCGCGGCGACGGTGCGCGCGGCAGAGCCGATGTGGACGTGCTTGGTCTTTGCCGGGGCCTTGTTCTCGATTTGCTCCATGAGCAATTGAACGCCCTTGCGGCCAATCTCGTAGCCCGGGGGCGCTACCGTAGTGAGCGGGACCGATCCGCTCCAAGCGAGCGGGTTGCCGTCGCATCCGGCCACGCGTACTTGCCCGGGGACAGAGATGCCCTTGTCGACCAGTGCCGAAACGACGCCCGAGGCCAACACGTCGGTCAGGCCGACGACAAAATCGGGGCGTTCGTCGGCAGGGCGCCCGGCAATCTGAGCACCAATACTGTAGCCGTCGGCTGCGGTATTCCACTCTCCGGCGTCAATGACTTCAATTTTGATATCGGGATGCAGGGCGAGAGCCTTGTGAATGCCAAGGACGCGCAGGGTGAGTTGCATGAATGCCGCTCTGCCCACAACGGTGATATGGCGTGCGCCGCGGGCGATGGCGAGCTCGGCGATAATGCGCCCCTGCGCCTCGTTGTCGGCCGCTACGTAGTAGCCGGGCTCAGAGCAATGGATGTCCAGATGGACGATCGGCACGGGCATCTTGATCATGGCGGGGTGCCAGTCGGGGGATGCCATGGGCTGAACCATGACACCCGACATCTGCGTGC
>CALFDL010000091.1 GCA_937950415.1 uncultured Collinsella sp.
CCAAATAGGAGCGGCAGGACGGAGGAGCCCCCGCCGCACGTAGTGCGCAGCGGGGGTTCTTTCATGTCCGAGGACGTCCGCGAAGGTTAGCCCTCAGATCCTGCGGTGGGAGACCTAGGCCTCGTTGTACACCGTCTTGAGCTTCAGCAGGTGCTGATAGCGGTCCATGGCGGCCTGCTCATTCTCCTTGAAGAGCTCCTCGGCGCGCTCGGGGAAGGAACGCGTCAGCGAAGCGTAACGGGCCTCGTTCATCAGGAACTCCTGATAACCGCCCGCGGGCTCCTTGGAATCGAGCGAGAACTTCTTGCCGGCAGCAGCCTCGGGGTTGAAGCGGAAGAGGTTCCAGTAACCGCACTCGACAGCCTTCTTCATCTCGGCCTGGCAGTTCTGCATGCCACCCTTCTTGATGGAGTGCATCTCGCAGGGGCTGTAGCCGATGATGAGAGACGGGCCGTCGTAGGCCTCGGCCTCGTGAATGGCCTTGAGGGTCTGAGCCGGGTTGGCGCCCATGGCGACCTGCGCCACGTAAACGTAGCCGTAGCTCATGGCGATCTCGGCCAGGGACTTCTTCTTGGTCACCTTACCGGCAGCGGCAAACTGAGCGACCTGGCCCAGGTTCGAGGCCTTGGAGGCCTGACCGCCGGTGTTGGAGTAGACCTCGGTGTCGAAGACGAAGACGTTGACGTTGTGGCCGGAAGCCAGGACGTGGTCCAGGCCGCCGAAGCCGATGTCGTAGGCCCAGCCGTCGCCGCCAAAGATCCAGAAGGACTTCTTGGTGAGGTAAGCCTTGTCGGCGAGGATCGCCTTGGAAGCGTCGCAGCCGCACTTCTCGAGCTCGGCAACGTAAGCAGCGGCAGCGGTCTTGGAGGCCTCGGCGTCGTTGACGGAGTCAATCCAAGCCTGGCCGGCGGCCTTGAGCTCATCGGACGGACCATCAGCAGCGATGATGTCCTGGGTAGCGGCGATCAGCTTGTGCTGAACGGCCTCATAGCCAACGGCCATGCCCAGACCGTGCTCGGCATTGTCCTCGAACAGGGAGTTGTTCCACGCCGGGCCGTGACCGTCCTTGTCCTTGCAGTAAGGAGCGGTGGCAGCGGGGTTGCCCCAAATGGAGGAGCAGCCGGTGGCGTTGGAAATGAACATGCGGTCGCCAGCGACCTGGGTCACCAGACGTGCATAGGCGGTCTCGGCGCAGCCGGCGCAGGAGCCGGAGAACTCCAGGTAGGGCTGCTTAAACTGGCTGCCCTTGACGTTGGCCGCGATGAGCTCCTTCTTCTCGGAGACGTTCTCGACCATGTAGTCCCAAACGGGCTGCTGGTCCATCTCCTGCTCGGTGGGAACCATCTCGAGGGCGCCCTTGGGGCAGACCTTGACGCAGTTGGTGCAACCCATGCAGTCGAGCGGGGACACAGCCATGGTGAACTTCATGCCCTTGGCCTTGGGGCCCATGGCGTCGAGCGTGCGGGTAGCCTCGGGCGCGGCGGCAGCCTCGTCCTCGGTCATCGCGAACGGACGGATGGTGGCATGCGGGCACACGTAGGCGCACTGGTTGCACTGGATGCACTTGGTCTCGTCCCAGTGGGGAACGACCACGGCGACGCCGCGCTTCTCGTATGCGGAGGCGCCCAGCTCAAACTGGCCGTCGGCGCAATCGACGAAGGCGGAAACGGGCAGGCTGTCGCCGTCCATGCGGTCGATGGGCTCGAGCAGGTTCTTGACCTGCTGGGCGATAGCGGACTTAGTCTCCTCGGAGAGCTCGACGGGAGCGGCATCCTCGGCGGTTGCCCAGTCGGCCGGAACCTCGAACTTACGGAAGGCGGTAGCGCCGGCATCGATGGCCTTGTGGTTGGCGTCGACGATGGCCTGGCCCTTCTTCATGTAGGACTTGGCAGCCGCGTCCTTCATGTACTGCAGGGCGTCCTCGGCGGGCAGGACCTTGGCCAGCGCGAAGAAGGCGGACTGGAGCACCGTGTTGGTGCGCTTGCCCATGCCGACCTTGGCCGCCAGGTCGATAGCGTCGATCAGGTAGACGTTGACGTTGTTGTTCGCGATGTAGCGCTTGGCCACGGCGGGCATGTGCTCGGCGAACTCCTCGTCGCTCCACTGGCAGTTGACCAGGAAGGTGCCGCCCGGCTTGACGTCGCGGACCATCTTGAAGCCCTTAACGATGTAGCTGGGGTTGTGGCAGGCGACGAAGTCGGCCTTGGTCACGTAGTACGGCGAACGGATCGGGGAATCACCAAAGCGCAGGTGCGAGACGGTGACGCCGCCGGTCTTCTTGGAGTCGTACTGGAAGTAGGCCTGGACGTACTTGTCGGTGTGGTCGCCGATGATCTTGATCGAGTTCTTGTTGGCGCCGACGGTACCGTCGCCACCCAGACCCCAGAACTTGCACTCGATGGTGCCGGGGGCTGCGGTGTTGGGTGCATCCTCGGCCTCGGGCAGGCTCAGGTTGGTCACGTCATCGACAATGCCGATGGTGAACTCGCGCTTGGGCTCGTCCTTCTTGAGCTCCTCGAAGACAGCGAACGCGGACGCGGGAGGCGTATCCTTGCTGCCCAGGCCATAACGGCCGCCGACGACCTTGATGCCCGTCTTGCCGGCCTCGTAGAGAGCGGAGACGACGTCCTGGTAGAGCGGCTCGCCGATGGAACCCGGCTCCTTGGTGCGGTCCATGACGGCGATCTTCTGGACGGTCTCGGGGAGAACGTCGACAAAGTGCTTGATGGAGAACGGACGGAACAGGCGAACTTTGACCAGGCCGACCTTCTCGCCGTGAGCGTTGAGGTAGTCGATGACTTCCTCAAGCACGTCGCAGAAGGAGCCCATGCACACGACGACGCGGTCGGCATCGGGAGCGCCGTAGTAGTTGAACAGGCCGTAATCGGTGCCGAGCTTCTCGTTGATCTTCTTCATGTAGCCCTCGACGACGGCGGGAAGCTCGTCGTAGACCTTGTTGCAGGCCTCACGGTTCTGGAAGAAGATATCGCCGTTCTCGTGGCTGCCGCGGGTGTGCGGGTGCTCAGGGTTGAGCGCGTGGTCGCGGAAAGCCTGGACGGCGTCCATGTCGCACATCTCGGCCAGATCCTTGTAGTCCCACATGGCGACCTTCTGGATCTCGTGGCTGGTGCGGAAGCCGTCGAAGAAGTTAAGGAACGGGGTCTTACCCTCGATGGCGGCAAGGTGAGCCACCGGCGAGAGGTCCATGACCTCCTGGACGTTGCCCTCGGCGAGCATGGCGAAGCCGGTCTGACGACAGGCCATGACGTCGGAGTGATCGCCAAAAATGTTCAGGGCGTGGGAAGCGACGCAACGCGCGGAGACATGGAAGACGCCCGGGAGCTGCTCGCCCGCGATCTTGTACATGTTCGGGATCATCAGGAGCAGACCCTGAGAAGCCGTGTAGGTGGTGGTCAGAGCACCGGCGCCCAGCGAACCGTGAACGGTACCGGCAGCACCCGCCTCGGACTCCATCTCGACGACCTTGACCGGGGTGCCGAAGATATTCTTGCGACCCTGGGCCGCCCACTGGTCGACATGGTCGGCCATCGGGCTGGACGGCGTAATGGGATAGATTCCCGCTACCTCGGTGTACGCATACGAAACATATGCGGCCGCCTCGTTGCCGTCCATAGACTTAAACTTACGCGCCATATACCCCTCTCCTCTCATATAGGTATACAGGCCCCGGCGATCGCCGGGATGTTGGCGTGATGGGATTTACGCTGTTGCTTCCAATCATCTGGCAGGCAGACTGAGCAGCAGGTACATGGCGTGGAGAGAAGGCATGCCGAGGCGAGGAGGGCTGCACGCACTCCACAGGCCCAGCTGCCCGTCTTGCACATGACCGAGCGCCGCAAAGGCCGCATGCCGGATGCTCCCGGGCACGCCCCGGCGATGGGAAGCGCCCGCAACGGAAATCCGCATGCGGGTTTATTGTACCCCGCCGTCAGGCCATATTTCGGCAAATATAGGTGGGCGGTAGAGGTTTACCTTAGGTGACTGCCAAGGGCCAAAATGGTCCCTCCATCCCCGGGCGACTGGCTCTGACGCGCCAAGGAGTGTCCCCAAGTACCGGCAGGAAAGGAACGTCCCTAACTGCCGGCTAGAGGGCGCCGAGCAGGATGGCGTAGGTGGTGGATTCGCCGAGTTTGAGCTCGTCGCCGGGGTTGAGCTGGGCGGAGCGGCCGGGCTCTACTTGAATACACACACTCGTGGCCCCGTTTACCACCACGGTGCCGTTAGTGGACGACAGGTCCTCGACAAACCATGCGCCAGACTCGTCGCACCAGATATGGGCATGGCGGGCCGAGACGTCGTCGGTGATGCCGCCCTCCCCCGTTGCCAGCGCGCCGATCTCAACGCCTTCCTCACTCGGCTGAATCCAGCGCGGGACGCTCACCACGTAGCCGTTTTGCACGCACAGCAGTCCCAGCGGATGCGCCGGCGCGACCTCGTGCTCGCCCGCGACCGAAGATGTGCTCAGCGAGCGCGGCGTCGACGTGTCGCCGCCACGGGTCGCATGAGCGCGGCGGCTCGCCCGACTTGGAACTAAGGCGGGCGTGAGAGCAAACGGCATAGGGAACGAATCTTGCGGATGTACTCCTCGACGTCAGGCAGGTAAGCCCCACGAAGTCACCGGGGAGGCCCAAGCGGCCCGGCACCACTTCCAGATTCTGACCAGGGCGAGTCGTTCGCCGGTGGCTGAAGGCTCGCTCCCACCCAAAAGGGGAGATTCGCGTTGTTCCCCAATCGCTCTCGCATCTTTCATTTTGCTCGAGGTGGGCTATAAAAACTTTCCTGGTGAAAGGCGGCGATTGGTTTCCTTTCTTTCTAGAGGAGCGCGCCTGTAATCTGTTTTCATCCTAAATCAAGTTAAGATCGGACCTTCCAGAGGCAAGTCGACTCAAACTGCGAGGCTCCATGTTGGAATAAAGAGCGCTGTCGAAGTGCCAACAACACAAAGCTTGCCAGTCTCAAATAGAACCTTTTGGGAGTCCGATTGGGCCGCACACCGAATCCCCGCTGGTGGTTTTTTATAGCTGCGCAACAATAAACAAGGTTAGTGCCAGTCCAGCATGAAATTGAGGAACGTATGCATTTTTTCTCAGTAAGTGATCGTCGTTACTGCTTCGATGAGGTCACTCGCAATTGCTTTCAGGTTGACCAAGCATCAGAAGATGCGCTTCGCATATTTGAAGCATCGGGAAGAACGGTCAACTCGAAGTTGCTAACAAAGTCACTTGCTGCGAAAGGCTACGACCAAACGACCATAGCAGAACTTGAAGACGACATTGATGAGTATCAACGATTGTCTGAGCGGACTTTCTTAACAAAAGACACGCCTCGAAAACTTAGATCCATCGAACTCCACGTTTCACATGCATGCAACCTTGGTTGTAGTTACTGTTTTGCCGGTAAAGGAGATTATGGAACGTCTCCTCTGCTGATGACAGACGAGATAGCCTTCAAGGCGGTCGACTACCTCGTCGCAAGTTCATCGGAAAACGAAACGCTTGCGATCGTCTTTTTTGGTGGGGAACCCATGATTAACGAGCCGCTGATATGGAAAACGGTCGACTATTCAAAAAGAATATACCCCAATAGAAACTTTACCTATTCTATTACGACCAACGGAACGCTTTTGAATGACACTGCTGTGAATTCTTTCAAGGAGCACGGGTTTTCTGTTCTGATTAGTCTCGATGGTACAGGATGCAAGCACGATGCATCGCGCCCGTACAAGACGGGAGGCGGCTCTTTCTCCGATATCGACAAAAACGTTCGTCGTTTTTCCGAGTCGTTCCCCTTCGGCGCAAGAGCGACCTTAACAAATAATAACTGTAACCTTGTTGAAGACTATCTTCAGTTTAAAGAGATGGGCTTCAGAAGGATTTACTTCTCGCCCGTGAGCTCATTCGATGAGAATATCAAACTCGACGAACACTCATTAAACAAAATCAGGGCGGGCCTAATAGATTTGGCGGATCAATATCTCAAACAGATTGATCAAGGGGAAAAGCCCTTGTTTAGAACATTGAAAACTGCAGTTGATTTGATCATGAGCAACAGGATCGCCTTTGTCGGATGCGGGGCTGGCAGGCGTTTTATTTCCGTGACTCCCGAAGGGGACGTATACCCCTGTCACAGGTTTGTCGGGATGATGCGATTCAAAATGGGCAACATCGTCACCGGAATTGACGAAACTAGGTATATTGAAAACTGGAGTCAGGGTGTCGAAAAAAGAATTGACTGTACGGACTGTTGGGCTCGGTCTTTCTGTGGTGGGGGCTGTAGCTGGGAGGCTGCAGACGAGCACGGCTACTTGCCCAAGAGTCTACACCCTGCATCATGTGAATATAGAAAAATGTGCTACGAGATGGCTTTTGACCTTATTTCCCGCCACTCATCTTCGCAGGAGAAAAATCAACGAGAAGCTACTGTATCGGAATAAGCGGTTCAGCGCATTGCTGTCACCATTGTGGAGGTGTTCGTTCTTCTGATTACCGTCTGCGAAGCTTATTGCTACGTTCGCCGAAACCATTCTAGAAATATGGTGAACTAGACATCTTGGTTTGTTATACACAATATTGAGGTTTTTCTGCACTCAAAGGGAGGTAGTCGTGAAGCATATTCATCCGATTAATCCAGGAAGTGGCGACGAGGCAGGCGTGAAGCCGATGTCTTTTGACTGCCTCTTGGGCATTACTGACATCTGTACTGTTTATGATAAAGCAGATGGCTGTGGTGCATACGATTACTGCGACTATGACATGGATGGCGGCAGCATCTGCGTTGTAGATCACTGTGGCATTGATCAAACGTAGTCTCTAATTGGATTAAGGTGAGGAGCTGTTATGAAGCATATCCATCCTGTTGGTTCAAATGAACATCCTCCCGTTGAGCCTTGTTGTCTTGGAGTTGATATATGCAATTTTTACGACATCGCCGAGTGCCCTGTTGCGGATTGGTGCTATGTCGATAAAGAATCAAGCTGTGTTTTGCCAGCAGATTGGTGCGATCCAGTTGACGAGTAGTTTTGTGGCTAGGAACTATTTGGTCCAATTCAGAATAAGATGGGAACAAATACCAAAATCTCGTGTCTGGGAGGAGTTATGCCATTATTGCAAGGTCTCGTTGGATTAGCCTTTATATTTGCGTTATATCTGGCACCTTTTTTAATTCTATTCTTCATTATCCGACTCTTTCTTCGGAGAAAATAGGAGTGTCACGCAAACATTAGCGTAGCTTTCTTCCAATATGAGCCGAGCATTGGCAAGTGGAATAAGAAGCCCGACCGTTCGCCACATGAAAGTGATCGGACGGGCTTCTCTATTTAACCCGGGCCGCCACCCATAGCGGCTTTCCAAGCGTATTCTCAGTGCAAAGCAATCGTCAGTTTAATCCTATGCGCTGATACCGCATTTCATTTGTTCGGCTCGAATTCTACGGCCTGGCAACCCTCGCACTCTCCGGCAAATGGATTGAACGCGAAGGCAGAGATGATGTGTGCGTGGACATCGAGGCTGCTGTAGGCAACATACTGGGACATGGACCCCCGCTGCGCGTGGTATGCGGCCCGGCATATTCATTGCCGTCCAACCCCGTGTAGTTGCAGCAAAGGGTGGAACCTCAATGCTCAGCTCATGTTGTCCGTGGGACACGAGAATCGTAAGTACACTTTGGTGCGATTCTCACGCTGATACTGAGCCACCTGGAATAAGATACGTCGCGACAACACTTCGCTTCACCTCTGTCTCGACAAGATGACGTAGACTAAAGTTTCCTTTAGTAAGAGAACGAGAACTATATCTGAAAGCGTTGCGATGGCGTGAAGGCACCGAGTCCGAACCGCCTGAATGCTACGTGCATCTGCATCGCCTTTTTGTTATCTCTGCCAGTTGGGTAGCACTACACTTGTCATCATTTACCCTGGTACATGCTGCCTAAATCCACTACCCCTTCTACCGCGCCGACCATCTCGTCATCGTGAGAGACAACGATGATCAGCTGGCTTTGCTTGTTGCGCTTAACATAGGCCGCAAGCTCGGCGCGGCTTACAGCGTCTAACCCAGTCGTGGGCTCGTCGAGTACCAAAACTGACGACTTGCGTGAAATCGCCGACCATAAGTACACTCGGCGCAGCTCACCGCCCGAAAGCGCGGAGCAACGTTTCCCGAGCAACTCCTTCACGCTGTTTTCCAGCGAAAGTAGGCCATCTACACCCCGGTGATAGGAAGAAAAGGGCGTGTCGAAATACTCTAACAGCTCTTTCACCGTTTCGTCCGGCGCGAAGCACGACTGTGGGCAGCACGATATCTCTCTCGCACGTATGTAATCCAAGTCGCATTCTTCGATTGGCACGCCGTTGTATTTTACTTTGCCTTTCGATGAGTATAGCCCGAGCATCAAGTAAAGAAGTGACGTCTTGCCTCTTCCGTTTTCCCCAACTATGCAATATGTACCAGGACCGGAAAACTTGAAAGAAAACCCGCCGAGGACCTCTCGGACAGATCCGTCTGGAAGGGCAACCGAGAATTCCAAATCAGATACCGAAATGTCATTTATTTCATCGAGTTTAGCTAAATCGGTCCGATTCCACCCCGATCTCTCCTTTTCTCTCGTCGCGATAGCCGTCCTATCCCATGATGCTTTGGCATCTTGATAGGATTTGAACAATGACATCATACTTTTCAAAGTCTTAAAGAGAACCGCGAAGTATGTACCGATGATAGTGTACTCGCCTATTGACATAGTTCCGTTAATGATTCGTACTCCGGAAACAACAAGTATCACCGCTTGAAACAACGCTGCGAAAAGACCATCGAGCGATGTCAGAGAATATGATAGCTTTCCGGAGCGCAAAACTTTGGGAAAATAGCTCTTAAACCCAGCGTCGAGCGCTTGTTCGCTCTTGCCGTACGAAGATGTCAGTTGAATGTTGAGAATCTGATTAAGCTGCGATGCAATTGCGGCGTAAAAGGCGCTGTCCGCCTCTTTCTTCTCATACGTGACCCTATACAAAAGTTTCCTCAACCCAGTAATTACACAGAAATACACGATGAGGAGAATGATGGAAAACACCGCGAGAGTTGAATCAATTGACCATATGATAAGCAATACGATGGGAATGGCTACAATGGACAGCGGCGCACTGATAAAATTCGCCAAAACGAAGGATGAGACCACGCTGGAGTCGGAAATAATCCGTTGCGTTGTATAGGCTGGATCGATGGTCCGACTCACCAAGTAATCGTCTCTTTCAAAACGCAAGACGGCCTCCCTGAGAAGATCAAAGGAAAGTCTCGTGGTTATGCGAATGGAAAGTGTTCCTGCAAAATAAGTAAAGAGGGTGGAGAAAACTCCTATTGACGCAACCAGGAGCGCGAAGAGTACGGCGTCTCTTTCGCTGCGGTTACCGAGAAGAAAATCTAAGAATTTCCCGTTCACGTATGGCATGGCATAGGAGAGAGCGGTTCCAATCACCGTGATAGCAATGAAGACGAAAGCCCCTTTTGCTCTGATGAACCTCGAGAGAACGCATCGAATCAAGGAAGGCCCCAATCTACCCGCCACAAAACATCAATCACTGATACCTTACACCTCAACACAACAGGAGCGAAGATTTGCCAATGAGACTGCTTTAAGATTGCCTTGGGCCAATACGATCTCAAGCTCTTCCTACAAGAGAGTCGGAATCGGACATCTCCTCCGACGAACCTGGCAATCGGGCGGTTGAAATATCTTTTTCAACCGCCCGATTGCCACAATAGATTTGAGCATCCGCCCACAAACGTCCGCGTTTTATACCCATCAAATCCTTTGCCTTTTGTCGTCTAGACTAGAAAAATCGCTCGAAATAACGCAACCGGCCTGCTCGCTTGAAGAAACCTAAGCCCGTAACGTAGATGTGCAAACTTCCGAAACGCCTTGCGCGGCATAGTGCGTATAAACTTCGTCAACCGCCTCAGAAATATCTGAGTATCGCGCCGGGTCAAAAGCATACGATGTCGCAGCTATACCCTGCACCCATTCGGAACGCGGATTAATTGAATAGCCACACAGCATCATCATACATGCATCTAGACCTGATTTCCCAAGTATCCGACGTATTGATGAGAGCATCGCGGGTCGCCCCTGCACCATCGTCGTCACCCCTATTAGCAGTATTTACCGTTTTTCTCTAAATGCGTATCGCCACCCTTAAGAATACGAAGTGTTTTATCCAGACCCGATTGTCCTCCATCTCAAACGAAGGGATAAGGAATCTCATCCGGAATCGGCAGTAACGGAGGATTCACAACGACAAGCGAAAAACATGAGTCATCTCTCAGAGGGGAGTAAAGGCTCCCCTCAAGCACCCTAGTTTCGTCATCCAAAGAGTTGATGGCAGTGTTTTTCTTACAAAGGTCGACAACAAAAGGGTTGATTTCTACAGATGTTACATCCATGCCACAGTTGGTAAGTATCAGGCCCTGTATTCTGGGGCCAGAACACAAATCGAGAGCCTTCCGTGCGCTCTGCGGTGTAAGGCGCCAATCTCAGCAAATCTGTCCCACAATACTGCGCTGAAGAACAAGACGGAACCCCTGAGCCAAACTCCCCTATACCTTATTAAGGCTAAGACAGGCAAGTTCACGCACCCGGCATATTCCAGAATAACATCCTATTGTTTTAGATGCTCTACAAGCATGAACAGCCGCGAATCGGAAAGATCTTCTAGTTTCGCCCCGACTGACCGCCAAGGGGCGAAATGGCCCCTCGTCCCAAGCGGCCGGCCCTGGCGCGCCAAGGAGTGTCCCCAAGTGCCGGCAGAAAAGGAACGTCCCTAACTGCCGGCTAGAGGGCACCGAAGAGAATGGCGTAGGTAGTGGATTCGCCGAGCTTGAGCTCGTCGCCGGGATTGAGTTGGGCGGAACGGCCGGGCTCGACCTGAATGCAGACGCGCGTGGCCCCGTTTACCACCACGGTTCCGTTGGTGGACGACAAGTCCTCGACGTGCCAGATATTTTGAGCATCGCACCAGATATGGGCATGGCGGGCCGAGACATCGTCGCCGACGTCGGTAATATCGCCCTCACCAGTGGCCAGCGCACCAATCTCAACACCCTGCTCACTCGGCTGAATCCAGCGCGGGGCGCTCACGACAAAACTGTTTTGTACGCGCAGCAAGCCCAAGGGGTGCGCCGGGGCGGGTTCGCGTTCGCCCGCGGTCATCGACATGCCAAGCGAACGCGGCGTGGATGTGCCTCCGCCACAGGTCGCGTGCGCGTAGTCGATGGCATAGTTCACCGAGGACCGCACATCCGCCGAACAACCGACGGCGACAAACAGCACCAGCACGGCCTCGGCGCGCTCGGCGGGCATGAGTTCTGCCGCCTGGGACAGGCGATCGAGCGCGTTGCGATAGAGATTCGTGTCCTGGTGGCACTCTTCGAGCGCGCGTACCATCGGTTCACCTGCAGGACCGCACACCATATTGATCACAGCCGTGGAGTCCATGGGATTGCGCTGGCGCAGGGCCAGTTGCGACATAATACGCGCAGCCGAGGTACCGTATTCGGCAAAGTAGCGCTGCTGAAGCGTGCCGACCGGCGCGCGAACGATAAAGCGGGAAACCCAAGAGCGATCGGCGGCTCGGCTCTGCGGGCTGCGGCCGTCGGCGAGCGGACGGGACGAAAGCACCAAGCCGCACAGCTCGATATGGCTCAGATGCGCCGCGCGCTTAAAGATGTCAAACATGGCCCCGCATGGGGTGAGCTCAACTTGAGATGCCATGACCTAGGCCTCCTTGGTCGTAGAAATAGAATCGGACGATACTTCGACAGGTCCGCCAAAAGTACGGGCAGCTGCGGCTCCACCGGCAAGCGGAGTCGCCATCTGGGCTTTTGTGCGTCGCGGTGCCGAAACGGGAAGTTCAAAGGCAAAGCCCATCGCAAGCAAAAACCACGTAAGCGTATAGGTTGCAACCAGAGCGGCAACAAGGCCGCCCATCACGGCGCGTTGGGAAAATACGCTACATGCAGCCACAACCAGCACCGGAACCTCGCAGGCAGAAAGCGCAAGCACACCCTGCAGGAACCCCGAGCGCCGATCACGCGCAAGTGCCCCCGCGGCAACGCCGGCTATGCCTGGCAGCGCCAAAGCCAGTGCGGCAATAATACCCGGTAGCGACCCAGACCACACGAGCGATCCCAAAATCGCCGTCACGCGAGCGCCCGACGCCAGCAGCGCGGCCGAAACCACGACCACAGCCCAAACCACGCCACAGACGACCGCCGCGCCGACCATCAGCGCGCGACGAACCGCGCGGCCAGACGCATCCATGGGGCACGGCGTGAGCGGCTCGCCGCGGAGCGAACGACCGACATTTTGCGCATAGTGGTCACAAAACGCCGAGAGCGCCGCCTCGACCGCCGCCGGCTCGGGACGATCTTTTTGATGGCTGGACAGACAGGCCATCACCACGTCGAACAGCTGGGTATCGACAAACGCCAGCGCATCACGTAGCTCTTCGGAATCCGGCTCAAGCCCTAGCTGCTGGGCCTGCTCGGCCGCGGCGAGCGCCACATCGGGCTCACGACGAAGCAGCTGAGTCAAATCGCAACCGGGCGCATGGGCACCAATGGGATAGTCGGGCCGCGTGTCCATCTTGAGACGGTAGGGGCTGGCGATGTCGCGCGTCTTTTTGCGCGAACCCGAGGTGCCCGAAGTGCTCGGCGCGGCTTCGTATGGCGCGACGCCGGCAATGAGCTCGTAAACCGTGCTTGCCGCGGCATAGACGTCAATCGCCGGCGACATACGCAAAGCGCGTAGGTCGGGAATATCGTCAGTGAGCATCTCGGGCGGGGCGTAGGCAACCGTCGCGCGACGCAGCGTGGCATAACGCTCCGTAAACGACGCCTTGCCGCCGGTACCGGCCACGGCCGACGCAGGCTCAAGCGCCAGCGACGAGCCAAAGTCGATCAGGCACAGGTCAAAGGTGTCCTCGGCAAGCTGCCGGTCAAGCGGTAGACGCGCCGTGCGCACCATAATATTAGCGGGCGAGATATCGCGATGGACAAAGCCCTCGCCCACCAGGCTCATACGGCAGAGCAGATCGAACAGGTCGCGACCCAGACGCGCCGCCACAAGCGGCGACAGGCGTCCGGCATCGTCCACGGCAAGTCGCGAACGCAAGCGGGCAAGCGTCTCGCCCTCGACCCATTCCATGACAATTGTAGGCACACCGTCGACCTCGCCCCAGCCATAGAGGCGGGGAAAGCCCTTAAGGCCCGAAAGGGCGCGATGGCATTCGTATTCCTCGCGAAACGCCGCCTTGAACTTGGCGACCAGCGCCTCGTGAGTTGCATCGTCGTCAAACTCATCGCGCGTCGGCAAGATGAGCTGCTTGAGTGCCACGGCCTCGCCTTGGGCGTTGACGGCACGCGTCACGCGACCGATACCGCCACGGCGCATGGTGGCATCGTCGGCAAACAGCATCGTAAAACGACGCAGATAGGCAGGCAGTTCGTCCTGACCGAGCGCAATGGCCGGCTCAAACCCGTCGACACGCGCCAGACGCAGGCCGACCATGGGATCGCGACCGAGCGATTGTGGTGTGGTGGATGCAAGATCGGTCATCATAGGGCAAGCGCCGCCACGTTATTGTTGAAGTTACCGAGCGCGACGTCATCATCGCCGTAATGGCCGACCCATTGACATAGGTTGGTGTAACAGCCCCACAGATTGGCATACTGCTGATACCACTTTGACCGGGGCGAGAATGTCTGACGACCGAACTCGGCTCGAATGACAAACATCTCCCCGACCAGGCTGTCGCACGGCCTAGGATCTCCCGTAGAGTTATAGGTCGAGACCACGTCATTGGCACGAGAAACATAGCCGTCGAGCATGTTGTACTTGGTCACAAGCCAACTGTGAATGCTCTCTTCCTCAGCAGCGGAAAGGCCACCGGAGTTTGTATCGTTGTCAGTGTTGCCGCCCGTCGAGCCGCCGTTTCCAGACCCTCCGGTAGAGGAACCCGACCCAGAGCCGCCGCCCGAACTCGATGAATCCAAGCCGGAGCCAGAAGTATCCTAGCTACCGGGCTTTCCGGACTGCTGGGCGTCCTGCTCCTTCTGCTGCTCGACCTTATTCACCGTTGCCGCCACGCTATTGTTGGACAACCGATCGATGATCTTGGTGTTGGTGAGCATGATGGTTTTGCCATTGGCAAGCGTGACTTCGTTGTCCGGGGCCTCGGCGCCGTCCGCACCGTCAGTGCCAAACACAATATGCGCGACCACACTTGCCCAAGCATATCCAGTCGTGGTACCCAGATCACTTTTGACCTCATGCCCCACGCGCGGTTCGCGTGCGGCATGCGCCTGCATCATGGACGGCACGGTCATGCCATAGGCAGAAACGCCAGCTATGACCAGCACCAGCGAGCACGATAGCAGTGCGTACGCCCGCGGCGCCAAGCCCAGTCGGCGTCGTATGCGCACCGCGGCGCCGCGCTTTGTCTGAGTGCCACCGGGCCGCATGCGTTCTCCTCCAACAAAAACACGCCGCTCAGAAGCGGCGCATTCATTCAAATCCATATTTGAGTGTATCAGCGAACCTAAAAGGTTGCGCAACGAATGGGCAAATTAAGGATGCGAGCGGAAGCATCCATGCGATAAGCGGATACGAAGCATCTTTGTTGCACAACAAACTCACTGTCGCACGGGGAAAATATGACTACCCCGTGCATCGCGAGGAAAACATACGGCAGGAGCAGGCTCGCCACCTAAATCGCGCGACGGGCCTCGATGGCGCGCCCAAGCGTAAGCTCGTCGGCATACTCCAAGTCGCCGCCCACGGGAAGGCCGCTTGCCAAACGCGACACCTCGACGCCCAACGGCTTGATGGTACGGGCCAGATAGCTCGCCGTGGTCTCGCCCTCAATATTGGGGTTGGTGGCGATGATGACCTCATGGATATCCTCGTGGCCCAGACGCGCCAGCAGCTCGCGGATGTGCAACTGCTCGGGACCAATCTTGTCCATGGGGCTGATCACACCGCCCAATACGTGGTAGAGGCCGTGGTAGCTGCCCGTGCGCTCGATCGCCTGGACATCGCGCGGCTCGCCCACCACGCAAATGCGAGTGGTATCGCGCATCGGGTCCTGGCAGATGGAGCACTCGTCGGCCGTGGCGTAGTTAAAGCAGCGGCTGCAAAAGTGGACCTCCTGCTTGACCTCCAGGATGGCCTCGGCCAGGCGGCGGGCCTCCTCGGCATCGGCCTCGAGCAGGTAATAGGCGATGCGCTGGGCCGACTTGGGACCAATGCCCGGCAGACGGCCCAGCTCATCGAGCAGTTTTTGCAGACTGTGATTCGCACTCATATATATGCGTGTCTTAGAACGGCATGCCCGGGATGTTGAGGCCGCCGGTGATGGCGCCCATCTGCTTGTTGGCGAGCTCGTTGACGCCGCGGACGGCCTCGTTGACGGCAGCCATGATCATGTCCTGCAGCATATCGACGTCCTCGGGATCGAGCGCATCGGGGTCGATGGTGAGGTTGACGAGCTCCATCTCGCCGTTAACGGTCACCTTGACCATACCGCCGCCGGCAGAGGCGTCGACGGTCTGGGACTTGAGGTTCTCCTGCGCGGCGGCAAGCTGCTCCTGCATCTTGCGAGCCTGCTTCATCATCTGCTGCATGTTCATACCGGCCATGATGGCTCCTTTACGTGCGGCCGCACGCCGAGCTGCAAGGGCAGCCGGAGCACGGCGGGACTTTCAAACTCAAAAATCGTACCACGGCGCGCGGCGAGAGAGCGGGGCGGACGTGTTACCTCAGTCGATATACATGTCCTCCAATACAAACCGCACTCAAAGATTATGCAAGGTCGAATTATGCAAGGTTGCATAATATCGCACACTCAATCTAGTAGAGCCGAATCCGGCATTTCATGTGCGCCACTAAATAGCTAAATGCCGAACCGCTGCTCGAGGCGGCGCACATGGCGGCAGGGTATAATTTGATTGCCATAGATAGTAATTTGGAGGTGCCCCATGAATGCCCCCAACGCGCTCCAAAACATCCGCTCAAAACACCCCGTTGCATATGTGGTTCTCTATCTCTTTGTCGGCTGGGCATTGCTGGTTGTCATCACCCATGCCATAGCTTTTGGAGCAGAACTGCTGATAGCCAGCTCGGACCAGCCCGTCGTCAAATGGGAGACGACCGATGAGTGCACCGACGGAACCCGAACCGTCTACTACAACAGCCCGTCCCTCTATCAAGAGTTCAAGGTCAAGATAAAGGACTTCAAGATTGTCGATGCCGAGCTAGGCGTTTATTTGGCAATCGGAGCAACCATTAACGCCGAGCAAGTCGAGTACACGGACAGCCATGCGACGTATCGTATCGACCTCAGCATCCTAGGCCGACCGTCACGTACCTGTCTGCTCGAATGCGACATACGCGGCACCACACTACACATGTTCGAAATACAAATGCGCCCGGATAAAAAGCCCCTAAAGAGCTAGGGGTCCTAAGCCCAGCAAGCGATTCTCAACAGTAAAACGACAGCCCACCGGTTGTTTCTTTCCAGCGTTTGCAAATCAGCGCATGGTTAGATGAAACAAACTGCATGATATCGCGTAAATCCCGAGCAGGAATATCGCCCTTGTTATGGGCCAGCTTGCATCCGCCGGAGCGGGTAAGCCATATCTTGGTCGCCTCGGCGGTGGGGCGCTTGACCGCGATATGAACATGGACGGGCTCGCCGTTCTCCCCTGTCCAGAAAAAGATGATGTACGGCCCGAGTCGGAAAAGACTAGGCATAGACCCGTCCGCCTTCGTAAGCAAAACGCAAGATGAGCGGGGCGTTGTTGCGTACAAAATCATCGAGTTCTTTGAGGTCTGCTTCGCTAAAGCCCTCGTGTGACACCCAATTGAATGCCGGCAAGATGCACTCCGCCGTGTCAAAACCCCAATCGCGTGGGCGCTCCACAACGACCTTCACCGTATTGTCCTCACGGACTTCGGAATACGAAACTTGCGTATCGTCCTCAAGGCGGACATATTCCCACATCATAAGCTCGCTCCGTTCAAAGACGTCTCTTCTTGAGCAGTATACCCGCCTGTACAGCTACTCCACCGGCTTGAAGATGGTGGACTGACCGAAGACGCTGCGGATGAGGGCTTTGGCCTCGTCCTCGGTCTGCGGGATGCTTGGGGCTGCGCCCCGATGGCCGAAGGGACTGCCCGCGCCGGGGTTGGACTCCCAGGGAGCTGCAGGAGCGTCCTCCTCTTTGGGGGCAGTTGCAGCGGGCTTGGGCGCGGACGCCGTGGCCGGCACGTCGAACGGGGGCAGATCGTCCCCGCCTGCATCGGCGGCA
>CALFDL010000092.1 GCA_937950415.1 uncultured Collinsella sp.
ATGTTGGCAAGCTGGCTGACATTCTCGAAAACGAGCGTACGAGTGTTGAGGTTGACCAGGCCTATGGAGCTTGGTGGTATAGCTGCATTCCGGTGAAGGCTATCGAAAAGAACGGTCTTCCCATGCCTTTCTTCATCCGCTGTGACGATGTTGAGTTTGGCATGCGCAATAAGCCTGTCTACATGACCATGAATTGCATTTGCGTGTGGCATGCAAGCTTTGAGGGGCGTTTCCGCGCTTCGGTTGACTGCTACCAGTACTTCCGCAACTTCTTTGCCATGATTTCACTCGATGATTGTGCTGATGAGAAAATGTTTGTCCTTCGTATTCAGCGAGGGGTACGTCAGAACTTGCGCGATATGGATTATCAGGCTGCTGAGTTTATCCTTGATGGCTTTGAGGACTATCTGCGCGGCCCTGAGTATCTCCAGAAGCTTGATGGCGCCGCGACGATGATTGGTAAGGGTAAGTTAAACGAAAAGCTGATTCCTGTTTCCGAAATGGATCCAGAGCTTCTTCGCAAGGCTGGGGTTACGGAGCAAGTGCTCGCTAATGTTAATCTGGAATTCCATCCTTCGAAATTTATGAAGTATTGGAGATCTATTCCTTACGACAAACACTATCTTCCCGATGCGCTGTTGCGCGGAAAGCCCGGCTATGTGGTCAAGAACGGCAGCTGTACGCTTGAGGGCAACTCGACACGTTGCAAGACGCTGGTATTTCTTGATCCGACCCGCGAGAAGGGGGCGGTCCGCACGATGGATCGAGCGCGGTTCAAGAGTATTCGCCGCCGAGAGCACGAACTGATGGCGCGATATCGTAAAGAGGGCGAGAGCGTCAGGGGGGCATGGAAAGATGCCATGCCGTACATGACTTCGCGAGAGTTCTGGGAACAGTATTTAGGTCTGAAATAAGAAGAGGTCCGGATTAAGTCCGGACCTCTTCTTATTTTGAATAGGTTTTATAGGCTTGTAGCTCCCATTGTTTTCTTTCGACTTTTGCTACTGAGTCGAGGATTAGTCCCGTTGCTAGGCTCAACCCACACAGGAACATGAATGAGGCCGCAAGTATGGCCGTGGGGAAACGGGGGACTAAGCCGGTTTGGAAGTACTCCCTAACAATTGGAATTCCGAGGGCAAGGCCTATGATGGCGAAGATGAGCGCTATAAGTGTAAAGAACTTGAGCGGACGATAGTCTTTAAAGAGCGTTCCAATCATTGCGATGACCTTGATGCCGTCGCTAACGGTGTTGAGCTTGGACTCGGAGCCTGCGGGCCGATCGCGATACTCCACCGGCACGTCTTTAATTCGCCAGCGGTGATCGACAGCGTGGATGGAGAGCTCGGTTTCGATCTGGAAGCCCTCGCTCAAGACGGGGAAGGTCTTGACGAAAGGCTTGCTCATGGCTCGGTAGCCGGTCATCACGTCGTCAAAGCTGTAGCCGTAAATCCACTTAATCATAGCGCGAACAAGGTTGTTGCCAAACCCGTGAAAGGCTCGTTTATTCTCTTCGGCATAGGTGCCGTTTGACAGGCGATCGCCAACGGTCATATCCGCTTCGCCGTTAAGGATGGGCTCACAGAGTGGCTTGGCGGCCTCAGCAGGGTAGGTATCGTCGCCGTCGACCATCAAGTAGCATTCGGCGTCGATATCGCGGAACATTTGGCGACATACGTTACCTTTGCCCTGCCTGGACTCATGGCGCACCGTAGCCCCGTGCTGTTTGGCGATTTGCGAAGTGTCATCGGACGAGTTGTTGTCGTAAACATAGATCGCGGCTTCCGGCAGCGCCGCGCGGTAGTCCTTTACCACCTTGGCGATGGTGGCACTTTCGTTGTAGCACGGTATCAGAACGGCAATTTTATCCATGTTCGTCCTCCTTTTCCGGCGTTATGTCCGGGATCTCGTTTGCGGGACGGCTCTGCGGCTCA
>CALFDL010000093.1 GCA_937950415.1 uncultured Collinsella sp.
GCCCGTGGGTTATACCCTAAGAGCAAACCACCCTTTTTAAGGGTGGTTCTGATTTTGCTTCGCGCCATGTGGGGGTGGTGGCGACGTGCATTTTTGCGAGTATTCTGCAATCGAAGGCCCCTGCATATCGACCTCGGGCAAAAAATCGGGATTTCTCGATGTTTTCTACGGATGATGGTCGGGGTTATGGGCTGACAGCGTTTGATTTGCAGGGATATTCGCGGTCTTTGGCACTTATCGTGGCGCCCGAAGCTCTTGGTTATGTTGAATACTCCTAAAAATGCACGGCGCTTAGAGGGGGACCTTTGCGAAAAAGGAAACCGCCCCGTCGAAGTATGCATTCGACGGGGCGGTTTATACATTTGGACGATTAAGGATACGCTGTCAAACTACTAGAACTTGACGGTCGGGGCCTGGCGGGCTGCTTCGGCGGCCTCGAAGCCCTGGCGCTCCTTAAACTGAAAGATGCCGGCAAAGATGACAGCCGGGAACGTCTGAATGGCGTTGTTGTAGCTGAGCACGCAGTCGTTGTAGCTCTGGCGTGCATAGCTAATCTTGTTCTCGGTATCCTCGAGCGATGCCTGCAGCTGCGTAAAGTTGGTGTTTGCCTTAAGATCGGGGTAGGCTTCGGCTACGGCGAAGAGCTGACGCAGCGCACCGGTCAGCACGTTGTCGGCTTCCATCTTGGCCTCGGGCGTGGTGGCCTTGACGGCGGTGTTACGCGCGCTGATCACGGCGGAGAGCGTCTCCTGCTCGTGCTTGGCGTAGCCCTTGACGGTCTCGACCAGGTTGGGGATCAGGTCGTTGCGGCGCTGCAGCTGCGTATCGATGTTCTGCCAGGCGTTATCGATGCGGTTACGCTTGGTGACCATGTTGTTGTAGATGCCGGCGATGGCGCAGACAATCACAATGACAACAACGATGCCGATGATGACGGTAATCATGATGTCTCCGTTTCGAATGGCCGCGGCGGCATGCGCCAGCTGCCGTTGGTATAACGCTACTAGTATACCCGCAACGTTTTGCCGTGCCGAACTTTCCGGTAAGCGTTATGTTTCCGCCAAGGAGGGGGTGCCAATATGGAACGGGTGGTACAGGTGTAAGATATGCGACAGATTGACGAGTGTTGTCTTTGCCCTGAGGATGGCGATACCAGTGGACCTTCGCATCAAGAAAACCTACCGCGCCCTGTTCGATGCCTTCACCGAGCTTCTCGAGGAGCATCGTTTTGAGGACCTGACGGTTGCCATGCTGTGCGACCGCGCCATGATTCGCCGCACGACGTTCTACAAGCACTTTCGCGACAAGAACGATTACTTTGCCTTTTATATCGATGAGCTCATGTCGGGCTTGCCGCAAAAACAGCCCGATGAGGCCGGCGCGGTGTCTGCCGAGGACGTACGCGCGCTTCGACACGCGATTTTGGACGATGCCATGGATTTGATTCTGACGCACGAGCGGCTCATGGATAACATTTTGGCAAGCAGCATGTCGGGTATGTTGACCAACGTTATTTGCGACCGCATTGCCCGCTCCATCCGCGAGCGTGTGATGAACGTGCTTGCCGAGGATGCCCTGGCCCCCGTGTCACTCGAGACGACGTCTGAGTTTATCGCCGGTGGCATTATTCGGTTGTTCACAAATTGGTGGGAATCGGGCCACGATCTTGAGCGTCGACCCGAGATGGCCGACGTGGTCGATGCACTGTTTGAGCGGACCATGACGCCGGTGAATCACTAAGGTGGCGGAGAGAGGGGGATTCGAACCCCCGGAACGCTCTCGCGCTCAACGGTTTTCAAGACCGCCGCATTCAACCGCTCTGCCATCTCTCCGTGAGTCGTAATGATAGCATCGTTTTGAATTTGCAACAGGGAAGGCGAACGATGACGATCACCGAAATCGACGAGAAGTTCATGCGCGAGGCGCTGGCGGAGGCGCGCGACGCCGCTGCGGTGGGCGAGGTGCCCATCGGAGCCGTAGTAGTGCGCTCGGGCGAGGTTGTCGCGAGGGCGCATAATCGCCGCGAGCTCGACCAAGACCCTTCGGCTCATGCCGAGTTTTCGGCCCTGTGTGCCGCCGCTCAGGCGCTTGGACGCTGGCGTCTTTCCGATTGCACGGTCTACGTAACGCTCGAACCCTGCTGTATGTGCGCGGGGCTTATGGTTAACGCGCGTGTGGGGCGTTGCGTGTATGGCGCGGCCGATGCCAAGGCGGGCGCGCTGGGCTCGCTGTGTGACCTCAATGCCGATTCGCGCCTGAACCATCGGTTTAACGTAGATGCCGGCGTGCTGGCGGATGAGTGTCGTGAGGTGTTGAGCGACTATTTTAGTGGGCTGCGTGGCACCGATGGTGCTGGCTGCGGTTGTGGGGCCGATCTTGAGGCGCACGCCGCTCATGCCGAGGCACTCGCGTGTGCCGAAGATATTGCCGTTGAGGCGGCCGACTTTGGCCCCGTGCAGCGGCGGCCCCGCCGTGTGCTGCTGGCGATCGACTCCTTTAAGGGCAGCGTTTCGAGTGCGCAGGCGGAGGCGGCGGTTGCCGAAGGCGTGCGCCGCGTTTGGCCCGATGCCGAGGTGTGCACATTGCCGCTGGCGGATGGCGGCGAGGGGACGCTCGGTGCCGTTGCCGCGTGCGGCGGTGAGATTGTGACCTGCGAGGTGGCAGGTCCCTTGGGCGACCGCGTGTCTGCCCGGATGCTGGTGGACGACGAGCGCGACTCGGCTGTAATTGAGATGGCCGAGGCGGCGGGTATTGGGTATTCACCCTGCACGGAATCGGCGGCGCTTGCGGCTTCGACCTATGGCGTGGGCGAGCTGATGCTCCGTGCGGTTCGCGCCGGGGCAAAGACTATCTATATTGGTCTGGGCGGCAGTGCCACCAACGACGGTGGCGCCGGCATGCTGCATACCCTGGGCGCGCGTGTGGTCGATGATCAGGGATGCGATGTCGCCCCCGGTCTTGCCGGCCTTGAGCAGGTGGCGAGCGTTGATTTGGCGCCAGCTCTGCAGGCTTTGGATGATGCTCGTATCGTTGTGCTTTCCGATGTCGAGAATCCGCTCGTGGGGCGTCGAGGCGCACTGGCGGTGTTTGGCGGGCAGAAGGGCCTGCCGGCGGATGATGTCGAGGTGCTGCGCAGATACGACGGCTGGATGGTCGGCTACGGTCGCCTGCTCGATGCGGCAATTTTCGAGGCGCGAGCCCAGGGGTTGTTGCGCACACCCGAGAACGCACGGACATTTGGCTCGGTGCTTGGCGTGCCCGGCGCGGGCGCTGCCGGTGGCTTGGGCGCGGCGTTGCTGGCGCTCGGCGCGGAGCTACGCTCGGG
>CALFDL010000094.1 GCA_937950415.1 uncultured Collinsella sp.
CCCCGCCCTGCGCCCCGGCGTTGGGTCGTTGCGTGCTCGCTACAGAAAAGCTGATTAGAAGTTTGTGTGCCGCCCCTTTTGGGCGGCACGTTTTGTATAGGGATTGGGTTGCGGCCATTTGGTTGACGGGGCTTGCTCCGGGTTGGGGCGGCGCCGTTGTTTAGGGGGTACACTGGGTAGCGACTTTTAGTTTATCTACTACCTGATGGGGTGTTTTTTATGGGCAAGAAGTCTCGGGCTCGGGTTGCTGCGGCGGGAACTCGCAAGGATCCTGGTCGTCGGGTTGCCGAGGGTAAAAAGGCCGATCGTGTCGAGAAGGACAAGAAGGTTGGGGCGCATGCTCATCTTGAGTGGGCGCCTCATTTGAATTCGGCTAGTGAGGATTTGACTGCCAAGTTGTTTACTCTGGTCGAGGTAATTTTGGGCGTGGTGCCCCTTGTGGTTATCGGTTTGTTCTTGGCTTCGAAGGACGCCACGAGTGTCGATAAACTCACCGAGGTCTTTTCGCAGGACCCCTCGATGGTGGTCACGTTTATTTCTGCGTGTTTACAGCCGTTTGTAGCGTACATGCTGTATATGGTCTACCGCAAATACTGCGAGGGCGACGCTGGTTTTGTCGCCGGCAACCTGATCGGTCTTTTGTGCTCCGAGATCCTACTGCTCAATATCCCGGGCGTCATCGGTATGGGCATCTTGTTGTGGCGTGTTTGGCGTAACGTCGCTCCGCACTTTGAGAGCTGGTTGTTTGAGCGCCGTGCAATGGGCGTGCTGGTCGACATCGCGGGCTCACTCGTGATCCTAGTCCTGGCGTTTATGTGTGCCACCGCAGCTCGAGGTCTCGCGGGCATGTAGCCTACCTTCACCGACTGCGGAGCGTGGGGCGGGGAAATACCTTTCCCTCTCGCTCACGGCTTCGCAGGGTCGCGCGAGGCAAAGGCATACGCCGCGGGTCTGACGGCGCGAGCTTGCCAACGAGTTTTGACTAATAGATTGGTTTGTGTGCCGCCCCTTTTGGGGCGGCACGTTTTTGTGTGTGCGGGGTCCCTGTCTTCACATTTTTCGTCAAGCTTTTGGTTAGATTTTGGTCAGTTGGCGTAAGAGTGGAAGGCCAAAAGATTGCTGGCGAAAAAAGCTCAGAGAAAGTGCTGGTAGGGGAGTTGTTGAGCTTTTCGACAGCTTTTGAGCAAAAGAATCTTTGTGGCTATTGCCGGCGATTGCGTTGTCGCGGTCATGGCGGTGCGGGATGCTGGTCGTAAGCGTCGAATGCTCCGACTTTGGAGGCCAACATGGACCTGTTTCTTGAGACTCCGCAGCAACAAGCTGAGCGCATGCTGCGTCAGCAGCAACGACTCATGGAGATGCAAATGCAAGGGGCGGCAGCCCAGCCCTTTGCGCAAAATGTCGTGCCCGCTGCTGTACCTGCAGCTGTGCCCGGGTGTGAATCGGCGCCAGAGAACTATTCCGTACAGCAAGATTCGTATGCGCAGGAGCTTGCGTTCGACAAGCGTCGTGCGCGTCGTCGCCGCGTGGGCCAGAGCCTGCGCACATTGGCGATGATCGTGCTCATTCCGCTAGGACTTGCGGCGATTTTCTTGGTCTCGTATGCGCTCACCTGCATCCTCAACGGTGCTTCGCCCGGCGAAGTGCTCCAACATCTGTCAGCCCTCGGCCAGCGCCTAGGCGATGTCATAACAACAATCCGCGCCGGCTGGGAGAGTTAGCGTTTATCACATTAGGACTTCTAGGGTGTAGGGATTATCGCCACGAGCGGAATTCTTGCATCCTGTTGGTCCTGTCGTGCGACTGAATAGTATTATTGAAGATGAATAATAATAGGATTTGCTATGTATAAGCAGGATTTAGAGCAGACTCTTTTGGGCATTGACGAAGAGGCGGAGCTGGAAATAGGTCCAAGAGACGACAGGCCGAGCGTTGTATTGGTGGGAGGAGGCGCCTTCATGCTAAACGATGTGACGAATCGGTCGGTTACACATGACATTGATGTGTTTGAGGCAGACAGGTGCCTCCGCGAGATCATAGCTCGATACCCCGAGGTGAATGGTATGGCAGTGGCATATTGTAACCAGATGCCATTCAATTACGAAGATCGTTTGATTCCCTTGGATATTGGGGCGCGTTTTATCAGGTACTTTACGCCATCCTTGGAGGACCTGGCGGTAATGAAGCTCTATGCCTACCGTCCGAACGACATCGTCGATCTTCATAGTCAGGCATTCGTCGACCGACTTGATTGGGATCTGCTCGAACGGCTTATATTCGACGAGGGAGAAGCGCTGGCGTCGTCGCCTTCGGAGCGAAGCTATCAAGAGATGGTCTGTGCATACAGGCAATACAAAAAGGAGGTGCTCGGTTGAATCTGACTTTTGAGGGATTTTTGAAAGGCTATTGCCGAGAGCTATCCGGACAGCAGTCGCTGAGTTTTAGAAAACTGGTTGAGCAGGCGACGACGGTTGCGCCGCGCGTGGCGGAGCCTCTGTTCTTGCTCGCTTTGGCGCAGGGAAAAGCCGAATACGTTCTGGGTTTATCCGAGGGCTCGTGGATGGAAGAGAGCTATCGAGGTGTTTTGTCTCTGTATGGCCAAGCGGGTAGCCTGGCATCTCTATGCGCCGAGGATAAGCTCCCCAATCGTTACGCCAACGTTTGGCACGCGTATAGAGGGGTGAAAGAAAAGCCAGCGGCCGACAGAAGGGTGAACGCCCTGATGAGAAAGAGAACACTGGAAGCATTGGAGGAATCGGGTGTAACGCGCTATGGCATCTGCCGTGCTCTGCACCTGAATAAAGGAAACGTATACGCATACTTGGCCGGCGATGACTCAAAGGTGAGCAGGAAAACGGCGCGCCGCATTATGGAATATGCGGAGGAGAGGGGCACCCAAGAAGGGGCCGGGCGCCCGGTGCGTGTGGCGGGGTAAGATTGATCGCAGTTTTGATTGATAATCGATTGGGTTTGTTGGGCGGAATCTATGTCTGCTATTGATATTGCGCTTGTTGTGATTGCCTTGGTGGCGGTGGGGGTTGCCGTGGCTTGTGCCCTGCAGCTTAAGAGCCTTCGCGCCGAGCTGCGGGAGCGCGGCGATAGCGGTGCGGAGACGCTGGCGGCGCTCGAGCAGGCCAACAGCACGCTTGATGCCCTCAACGTCGCGCTGGCAGAAACCCGCCGCACGGCAAATGCCATCGCGCAGCAGCAGACAACCGATGCGGCCGTGGAGCAGCAGCGCTACCTGACCATCGCGCGTGAGTTCTCGCAGGCTGGCGACCGTATGGATGACCTGCGCCGTGAGACGGCCCAACAGCTTGGCGCCAACCGCGAGGGCATCGAGCACCGCCTGGACAAGGTGCGCGAGACGGTCGATGCCCAACTGGGCGCCATCCGCAAGGACAACAACGTGCAGCTCGATCAGATGCGCGCGACGGTGGACGAGAAGCTCTCCCGTACGCTCAACGATCGCCTGTCTGCATCGTTTAAGCAGGTGAGCGACC
>CALFDL010000095.1 GCA_937950415.1 uncultured Collinsella sp.
CAGCCCATATACCGGCTGCCGTATTTCACATCACCTACGAGCGGCATGGCGCGCGAGGAAAACTGCACGCGGATCTGATGTGTGCGCCCGGTGTGCAGAATGACGCGCAGCAGGGAAAGCTCGGGGAGCGCTTCAAGCAGAGCGTATTCAAGCTCCGCATCCTTGACTCCGCCGCGCTGCCGCTTCACGACGAAGGATTTGTTCTTTGTACGATCCCAGAAGAGCAGGTCGCGTAATATAGCGCTGTCTTCTTCCGGCCGTCCCTGCACGACGGCCAGATATTCCTTATGGAACTGACACGCCGCGATCTGCCGTGACAGCGCGGCAGCAGCGGCAGCCGTGCGCGCATAGACCATCACGCCGCCGACCGTCTGGTCAAGGAACTCGGCTGCCCCACGCGCCGCATCCGCCAGTTTGCCGCCCGCGTGCTGCACCTGCTTGCCGAGCGCGATCCGCAGCGCGTCGTGCCCTGCGTGCCCGCGCTGATCGAGGCGCTCGACCGCCCCGAGGCTCAGACCCGCTGGGAGGCCCTCGATGCCCTGACGGCGCTCGCCACCACCTGCCCCGAGCAGCTGGGCGATGCCTTTGAGGGTGCCGAGACCGCACTGTTCGACGAGATCTCCTCCACGCTGCGCTATGCTGCCTTCCGCCTGCTGTGCGTGTGGGGCGCCACGAGCGTCGAGCGTTCGCGCGAGGCTTGGCCCATCCTGGACGAGGCCATCCAGTGCTACCACGGCGACCTCGAGTATCGCGACATGCTCGGTTGCCTGTACGAGTTTGGCCAGGGCGAGATTGACGCCGAGGTCGCCGAGAAGCTCGCGCTGCGCCTTAAGTTCGATGCCGAGAACGGCAAGGGTAGCTATCTCAAGGCCCGTTCGAGCGAGATTTGCGAAATGCTTGTTAAACGTTTTGGCCTGGATCTCTCCAAAAAGAAGAAGCGTGCTAGCGTTAAAAAATCTGACGACGCCGAAGACGAGGAGTAACAGATTATGGCGCACGATGTAGTCCTGATTCCCGGTGACGGTATCGGTCCCGAGATTACGCAGGCCATGCGCCGCGTGGTCGAGGCCGCCGGTGTCCAGATCAATTGGAACGTCCAGGAGGCCGGTGCCGGCGTCATGGACGAGTTTGGCACGCCGCTGCCCCAGCACGTGCTCGATGCGGTCGCCGAGACCAAGGTTGCCATCAAGGGCCCCATCACTACGCCGGTCGGCACGGGTTTCCGCAGCGTCAACGTGGCCCTGCGCAAGCACTTCGACCTGTACGCCTGCGTGCGACCCTGCCTGTCGCAGCCGGGCGACGGCTCGCGCTTCCGCGACGTTGATCTGGTTATCGTGCGCGAGAACACCGAGGACCTCTACGCCGGGATCGAGTTCGATGAGGGCGCTGCCGAGGTCGAGGAGCTCTCGCAGCTCGTCGAGCGTTCGGGTCAGAAGACCTTTGCCACCGATTCCGCGATCTCGATCAAGCCGATCTCTATCGTCAAGAGCCACCGCATTGTGGAGTATGCCTTTGAGTATGCCCGCCGCTGCGGCCGCAAAAAGGTGACGGCCGTGCATAAGGCCAACATCATGAAGGCGACCGATGGCCTGTTCCTGCGCGTTGCGCGCGAGGTGGCCGCCAACTATCCCGATATCGAGTTCAACGACAAGATTGTCGACGCCACCTGCATGGGCCTGGTCCAGAACCCCAACGACTTCGATGTCCTGGTGCTGCCCAACCTGTACGGCGACATCGTGAGCGACCTGTGCGCCGGCCTGGTAGGTGGCCTGGGTATGGCCCCCGGCTCCAACATCGGTGCCGACTGCGCAATCTTTGAGGCTACGCACGGCTCCGCGCCCGATATCGCCGGTCAGGATATCGCCAACCCCACGGCCGAGATCCTCTCTGCTGCTATGATGCTCGATCATCTGGGCGAGAACGATGCAGCCAATCGCATCCGCGCCGCCGTGTCCGCCACGCTCAACGAGGGTAAGCAGGTTACCGGCGACGTACGTCGTGCCCAGACCGGCTCCATTGAGGGTGCGGTGGGTACGCAAGCCTTCGCCGATGCCGTTATCGCTCACCTGGCCTAAGGCATACACACTTCAAACGCCTAAATAGTACTTAAGTGTTTGCGTATAACCTAAGAATCAATACGCCCGGCGCTCTGCCGGGCGTATTCTATTGGGGACTATGTTTCCTAACAAGGAGTAACTGATATGGGTCTGATTCAAAAGAAGGACGAGAAGGACGAGATCGACGGCATCCAGATCATCGAGCGCGGCGAAGGCCCCGACGGTGACGAGGACGAGAAGATCGATCTGGTCGCCGGTACGTCTGCCGAGCACATTGCCGCCGGCACGACGGCCGAGGAGGAGGACGCTCGCCTGGAGGCTCAGATTGCCGCGGATGCCGCTGACGAGAATCTGATGCCCGAGGCCCAGGATGAGGACGACGATATTCTGGGTTCCGATGAAGACGACCATGCATCCAGGCACAAGAAGACGATGATTGCCGCCTTTGTGGTTGCCGTCGTGATCGCCGCCGTGGTCGGCTTCTTTATTGGCAATGGCGGCTTTGGCGGCAAGGGTGTCGGCTCGTCGACCCTGACCGAGGACCAGCTCGATTCGACCGTGGCGAGCTATAGCTACAACGGCAAGAAGAGCGACATCACCGCGCGTGAGGCCATCGAGAGCCAGTACAGCCTCGACACCGTCAAGGATAGCGATGGCAACTACACCGCTCCTTCTGCCGACGTCATCCTGTCCTACGTGCGCAACAAGATCCTGCTCGACGCTGCCGAGGACGAGGGCATTACCGTCTCCTCTAAGGAGATGAAGCAGTACGCCGAGGAATCCATCGGCACTTCGGACTACAAGACCATGGCCACGCAGTATGGCGTGTCCAAGGACCAGGCCAAGCAGATCGTCCGCCAGTCCGCGACGCTGCAGAAGCTCTACAAGAAGAAGGTGGGCGATAGCTCCGCAAGCATGCCGACCGCTCCGACCGAGCCTTCTGACGGCAATGAGGACACCGCGAGCAAGGATTACGCCGACTACATCATCAACCTTGCCGGCGACGAGTGGGATAGCTCGAAGGGTACCTGGAAGGACGAGAACGGCACCTACGCTAAGGCCTTTGCCGACGATGCCTTTACGGCCGATAGCGCCACCTATAAGCAGGCCATGACCGCCTACTACACTGCTTACCAGCAGTACTCTTCGCAGGCTTCGAGCGCCAGCTCCAAGTGGACCGAGTATGCTAACGGCCTCTACGCCAAGGCCAACATCAGCATCTACGGCCTGTTTGCGTAAAGAGTCGCACGGCTCATCGAGCATCTAGCCGATAGACAGCAGAAAGTCCGCCAGTACGGAAGTCGTTCTGGCGGACTTTTTGCGTTGAGGGCGTGATTGGCGGCTTAATTATGGCTATTCATCTTTAAGTCCAAAAAGGCTATTGGCTTCATCGTCGGATATATATTCCAGTACATCGCCCGGTTGGCAGTCGAGTGCCCGACATATCGCGTCAAGAGTTGAAAAACGTATGGCAGAAACCTTGCCCGTCTTAATGCGTGACATATTGACCTGGGAGATGCCCACGCGTTCCGCAAGCTCTTTGGATGAGATCTTGCGTTCGGCGAGCATGCGGTCAAGCCGCAGAATAATCATGGATTCCTCCTAGAGCAACTCGTCATCTTGTTTTTGCAGGATATACCCGTAGCGGAAGATGCTGGCAATCAGGCAAATAATCAGGCCTGCAAAGAGCATGGAGGGCTCGAATAACTGGCCGGCGAACGCATCCGTAAAGCTGCCGCCAAATCCTAAGAGTATCATTCCCGTGATTACGGCACCAAGAAGCCTCACGGCAACGCCGCCGATAAGGAATAAATGTCCTACTCGACGAAGTGTCTGGTTACATTCAAGGTCAAAGGGCCTGCCTTCCTTTTCAATGTTGAAGAAAAGCCTGCGCACGCTTATCGCGATGGTAAGCGCGAGGCATGTCATCAAGAGGCTCCCTATGGCAGTGTGGCCATCGTGTGCGACGAGCATAAGTGGGGCCTGCGCATCGGTACCGACAATAGCCAGGCACGGCCCTTCGCCGGCTTGAAGTTCTACGGATTGGAGGCACGACCCTTGGGAGAGGCCGGGCAATATAAGTAGAAGGTCAATCGCAATGACTGCGAGGAGTCCCAGAGCGAGCGCTGTGGTAATGCAGATTGTGGCCCATTTGCAGATGCGAGCGAGCTTCCTCAGTTTGGCTATCGTCTGTTCGCGGCTGATGGTTTCATTCGATATAGATGCGTTTCGGTGGACCATAACCCCTCCAATCGGCGTTTTGGATGATACTTGTATCATATCAAAATTAACGATAAACGATAAATAATTACGTATACTGAGTAAGTAATGATTGAAAACGATTAGCGTGAGCTATTAGCTCATTTTGGATGCCGGAGTTTGGCGTTCGGGGGATGAGGACAAATGCCAAAAACTTCCCGTGATCGCGCAAGTGCTCCATCGCGCTTCCCTAATTCATCTGGGAAAACAACTGCAAACGATTGCAAGTAACCGGTGAACGGTCGAAAACTACCGTTCACCGATAATCTCAAAACTGGTTCTAACTGGTATTAAGTCAAAAAGACCAATTCACATATCTTCACAATGACCTGCAATTTTTCTACACGCTATTTTTAGCCGCCCTGCGTTGTTTAGACACAGGAAAAGATCCGATCTTTTGCCAAAGCATTTCGGAACGGTTTCAAAACCGCAGGTAGAAGTGTTAACGACCGGTAAACGGTCGATTTATCACCGTGAGCGGTGCAAAAACGTTTTACCGTATGAATCAACGAAAGCGACCTCTTCTGGGGTGATATAGTGACAACAACACGTCACGTGGTTACTACCAGTTTAGAAACCACTGGTCTTCAAAGTACGCTTTCTAAGAAGCTTTAAGGGCGAGCGCCCGCTGGCTTCCGAAAATCATCGGACTCAGATCGTACACACCTTCGGAAGGGAAATTTGAATGGTTGGCTTTATTCTTACCGGTCATGGACAGTTCGCACCCGGCCTCGCAAGCGCTATCGCTATGGTTGCTGGCGACCAGCCCGCTTTTACCGTCGTTCCTTTTGAGGGCGACCAGGCTGCTTCCTACGGTGAGGATCTCCGCGCCGCTATTACCGCCATGCGCGAGGAGTGCGATGGCGTGCTCGTCTTTACCGACCTGCTTGGTGGCACCCCGTTCAACCAGTCGATGATGATTGCCCAGGATGTCGACAACGTCGAGGTTCTGACCGGCACCAACCTTCCCATGGTTATTGAGCTTCTGTTCCTCCGCGGCAACGCCACGCTCGCCGAGCTTGGCGAGCAGGCCGTGACCGTTGGCCAGACGGGCATCACCGCCCAGACGGTCGCATCCGTTGCCGGCTCCGAGGAAGAGGATATCTTCGGCGACGAGGACGGCATCTAATGGCCGATTTCGGAGCCAATGTCCTGAGCTCCTCGGTCGCCCTTTTAGGCCTGCTTGCCATCATGGGCTTGATTTACACCATCTGGTCGCAAATCAACATGAAGAAGAAGCAAAAGTACTTCAAGGAGCTGCACACCGAGCTCAAGCCGGGTCAGGAGGTTCTTTTCGCCGGCGGTATCTACGGAACCGTCAAAGGCATCGAAGGCGAGAAGGTCCAGATCAAAGTCCGATCCGGAGCCGTCGTAGATGTTTCGCGTTACGCGATTCAGGAGATCAAGTAACTGTCGTCAGCAAATAACGAAAGGAAGCTGATCAACATGGCAGAACCCAACATTCTTCTTACCCGCATCGATAACCGACTGGTTCATGGTCAGGTTGCCACCCAGTGGAACTCCACTCTGGGCTCCAACCTCATCCTCGTCGCCAACGACGACGTGGCGTCCAACACCATGCGCCAGAACCTCATGAAGATGGCCGCTCCCGCCGGCGTCGCTACGCGTTTCTTCTCTCTGCAGAAGACCATCGACGTCATTGGCAAGGCGAGCCCGCGCCAGAAGATCTTCATCGTGGCCGAAACACCGGAAGACGTGCTTACGCTCGTCAAGGGCGGTGTGCCTATAAAGAAGGTAAACATCGGCAACATGCACATGTCGGAAGGAAAGCGCCAAGTCGCCACCTCCGTCGCAGTTAACGACGAGGATGTCGCTGCGTTTAAAGAGCTGCAGGAATTGGGGGTGGAGTTGGAGATCAGGCGCGTTCCGAGCACGCCTGTTGAGGACACGAGCAAGCTCTTCTCGTAATCCTCGTGATCCACGTTGTCAGGAGTGAAACCCTGACGTTCTGTACGTGAAATCCAAAGTGCGTACATACATTTTGAAAGGAGGAGCAAGATGGAATACTCGATCATCCAGATCGCTCTGGTCTTCGTCGTCACGTTCATCGCGGCAATCGACCAGTTTGACTTCCTCGAGTCTCTCTATCAGCCCATCGTCACCGGCGCCGTCATTGGTCTTATCCTTGGCGACCTCAACACCGGTCTTCTCGTGGGTGGTACCTATCAGCTCATGACGATCGGCAACATGCCGATCGGAGGCGCTCAGCCGCCTAACGCCGTCATCGGCGGCATCATGGCAGCCATTCTCGCTATCGCCACGGGCCTCGAGCCCAACGCGGCAGTCGGCCTCGCCATTCCGTTCGCTCTGCTTGGCCAGCTTGGCGTTACCCTGGTCTTCACGCTTATGTCCCCGCTTATGTCCACGGCCGATAACATGGCTCACAACGCGGACACCAAGGGCATCGAGCGCCTGAACTACTTCGCCATGGCTCTGCTCGGCCTGATCTTCGCTGTCGTCGTCACCCTGTTCTTCATCGCTGGCGCTACCATCGGTCAGACCATCGCTTCTGCCATCCCGACTTGGCTGCAGACCGGTCTCTCCGCTGCAGGCGGCATGATGCGCTTCGTCGGCTTCGCCGTCCTGCTCAAGGTTATGATGAACCGCGATATGTGGGGCTTCTTCCTCATGGGCTTTGGCCTCGCGCTCATCACCGTTGCCAACGATTCGCTGGCAACCCCTGCTCTGCTCATCCTCGCTCTCATCGGCTTCGGCATCGCTTTCTGGGACTTCCAGCAGCAGACCGAGCTGAAGGGTGCAGCTGTTTCTGACGGAGGTGACTTCGAAGATGGCATCTAATGAGTATGTGATCCCGGAGCACTACGAGGATCTCACTCCTGCTCCGCAGCTCGACCAGAAGACCCTCAACAAGATGGCTTGGCGCTCCTGCTTCCTGCAGGCATCGTTCAACTACGAGCGCATGCAGGCCGCTGGCTGGCTTTACTCCATCATCCCCGGTCTGGAGAAGATCCACACCAACAAGAACGACCTCGCGGCTTCCATGAGCCACAACCTGGAGTTCTTCAACACCCACCCGTTCCTCGTCACCTTTGTTATGGGCATCGTGCTTTCGCTCGAGCAGAACAAGGTTGACATCCCCACGATCCGCGCCGTCCGCGTCGCCGCAATGGGCCCGCTCGGTGGTATCGGTGACGCCCTGTTCTGGCTGACGCTCGTGCCTATCACGGCCGGCATCACCTCCAACATGGCCATCAACGGCAACGCCGCTGCACCGATCATCTTCCTGGTGATCTTCAACGTCGTCCAGTTCGCTCTGCGCTTCTGGCTCATGAACTGGTCCTACAAGCTTGGCACCAGCGCTATTGACGCTCTGACCGCCAACATGCAGGCCTTCACGCGTGCCGCTTCCATCATGGGCGTCTTCGTCGTCGGTTGCCTGGTCGTCACCATGGGTGGCACCCAGATCAACCTCCAGATCCCCAACGGCACCACCCGTGGCCTCTCCGCTACTACCGTGATCGTCTCCGAGAAGGAGGCCGAGAACTTCACCGGTATGGAGGGTATCGATACCGAGACCGCTGAGGCCGGTACCATCGCCATGACCGATGAGGACGGCAACGCCCTCACCGCTTCCGATGCCGACGGCAACGCTGTCGAGTGCGGCGTCACCGATCTGGGCAACGGCATGGAGTCCGTTACCTACGGCACCGTTACCGAGGATCCGGTCAACTTCTCTGTTGCCGACACCCTCAACACCATCGTCCCGAAGCTCGTCCCGCTTATGCTTACGCTGCTGCTTTACTACATGTTCGCTAAGCACAGCTGGACCCCGACCAAGGGCATTCTCCTGCTCTTCGTCCTTGGCATCCTGGGCGCTGGCCCGCTTGGTCTCTGGCCGAGCATCTGGTAAGGCTCTAGCTTGAGGGGTGTGTCCCTACGCGGCTCACACCCCGACCCCTTAAGCCATGTGTATGTTAAAAGCCGCGTGCTCGAAAGAGCGCGCGGCTTTTGTTTTCTTGTTGATTCGGGTGTGGCAGACAGATAATGCTAAACACCCTAGGTAGTTAGCCGAATTCGAGCAAAAGGGAGGATAGGATGGCGATCGGAGCGCGTAAGCAACCGCTGTACGATCAGCTGGTCGATATTCTGACCGAAAAGATTGACCATGAATATCGCGCCGGTGACATGATTCCTTCCGAGCGCGAACTTTCGGAGCGCTATGGTCTCTCGCGCACTACGGTACGCCTGGCTCTGCAGGAACTGGAGCGTTTAGGACTGGTGGTTCGGCAGCACGGTCGCGGTACCTTTGTGACCGACCGTTCGGCAAAAGCAACCAATCTTATGCAGTCCTACAGCTTTACCGAGCAGATGCGCGCGATGGGTCGAGAACCCGAGACCACGATTCTCGAGTTTTGCGAGATGGAGGCCGATAAGAATCTGGCCGAGCATATGGGATTGCGCATCGGTGATCGCATTTTTAAGCTCAAGCGCCTTCGTTCTGCCGACAACATGCCCATGATGGTCGAACGCAGCTATCTACCGGTTCGTCAATTTCTGTCCCTAAAGCGACCGCTGCTGGAGCGTAAGCCGCTTTACGATGTGATTGAGCAGGACTTTCAGCAAAAGATTCGCGTGGCCGAAGAGGAGTTCTATGCGAGCATAGCCCGTCCCACCGATGCCCACCTTTTGGGAATTGTCGAGGGCTCGCCTGTGCTCGATTTGGTCAGGACTACGTATAACGAGTCAAACGAGGTAGTGGAGTACACACTCTCGGTTGCTCGTGCCGATCAGTTTAAATACAAGGTTTACCACCAGCGCAGTAACTAGTGCTCGCATCGTTTCCATATGGTGATTCTTTGCATTTAACTGGTTACTACCAGATAACCAACCGAAGTGTATAATTGCACGTCAGAGGATTACTTCTAGAGAGAGGTATTAGAAATGTTCGAGAAGAGTGTCGAGGAGCTCACCGAGCTCGGCGCCCAGATCACCACGGCCGAGATTGCTCAGCAGCCCGAGCTTTGGCGTGATACGCTCAACATCTATCGCGAGAACAAGGAGGCCATCGAGGCCTTCCTGGCCGAGGCTCGCGCTATGGGCGAGGGTCGTCTGTCCGTTGTCTTCACCGGTGCCGGTACGTCCGACTACGTTGGCGATACCTGCGCCCCGTACCTGCGTCACGCTGGCAACACTGATCTCTACGACTTTAAGCCCATCGCCACGACCGACATCGTGAGCGCCCCGCGCGACTTCCTGCGCGCCGAGGATCCCACGCTCGTGGTTTCCTTTGCCCGCTCTGGCAATAGCCCCGAGAGCCTTGCCGCCGTTGCCGTTGCCAAGGAGCTCGTCCACAACGTCAAGTTCCTCAACATCACCTGCGCTCCTGAGGGCAAGCTCGCCGTCGAGTCTGCCGATGATCCCAACGCGCTGACGCTGCTCATTCCGCGCGCCAACGACAAGGGCTTCGCCATGACTGGCTCTTATTCCTGCATGACCCTGCTCTCCACCCTTATTTTCGACACTGCCTCTGACGAGCAGAAGGCCGAGTGGGTCGAGACGATTGCCAAGATGGGCGAGGAGGTCATCTCTCGTGAGTCTGAGATCGCCGATTACCTGGCTGGCGACTTCAACCGCGTGACCTACTTGGGTTCTGGCTCCTTCGGTGGCCTTGCCCAGGAGAGCCAGCTCAAGATCCTCGAGCTCGCTCACGGTCTGGTTGCTACTTCCTACGATACCTCCATGGGCTATCGTCACGGACCCAAGTCCTTCGTCGACGATAAGACGCTCGTCTTCGTGTTCGTCAACAACGACGCCTACACCCGTCAGTACGACATCGACATCCTCAACGAGATCGGTGGCGACGAAATCGCTCAGCACACCATCGCCGTTCAGCAGGAAGGTGCTACCGTCTATGAGGGTGAGTCCTTCACCTTTAAGGGCTACGAAGCGCTTCCCGAGGGCTACCTCGCTCTGCCGTTCGTGATGTTTGCCCAGGCCATCAGCCTGCTCAACTCCGTGCGCGTGGGCAACACGCCCGATACGCCGAGCCCCACCGGCACGGTCAACCGCGTGGTCAAGGGTGTGACGATTCACCCCTTCACCGCTTAATCGCGTCCCCCTGTAAGGGCGCCCGTCCGCTCATAACGGCGGGCGGGCGCTTTTTGTTTTTACATGGACCGGGTATAAGCATTACCACAGTCAACTGCTTTAGAAGCAAGGAGTGCATATGAGCACGTACGCAATTAAGGCTGACAAGTTCTTCTTGCCGGCAGGCCCGCAACTGGGCGGCTATCTTATGGTCGAGGATGGCGTTTTTGGCGCCTGGCAGGCCGACGAGCCCTCTTGCGAGATCAAGGACTACACGGGATCGTGGATCGCACCGGGTATGGTCGATACTCACATCCATGGCTTCTATAACCACTCGACTACCGATAACGATCCCGAGGGCATTGATATCAGCTCGACCGAGCTCGCCCGTCGCGGTACCACCAGCTGGCTGCCCACGACGTTCACCGATGGCGTCGAGCAGATCAAGGATGCCTGCGCCGCCATCGCCCAGGCGGACGAGGGTCGCGGCCCTGACTTCTGCGGTGCTCGCATTCAGGGCATCTATCTGGAGGGCCCCTTCTTTACCATGAAGCACGTGGGCGCGCAGAACCCCGCTTATCTTATCGATCCCTCCGAGGAGATCTTTGATCAGTGGCAGGAGGCTGCGGGTGGTCGCATCGTCAAGAGCGCCATGGCGGCCGAGCGCGACGGTGCCGCTGCTTATGCGGCTGCTCTGAATGCCAAGGGTGTGGTGACCAGCATCGGTCACTCCGACGCCACCTACGATGAGTGCATCGCCGCCATCAACGCCGGCGCCAGCTGCTTTACGCATACCTATAACGGCCAGCGCGGCCTGCATCATCGTGAGCCCGGTGTCGTGGGCGCTGCCATGTCCACGCCCGAGACCTACGCCGAGATCATCTGTGACGGCAAGCACGTTAACCCTGCCGCCATCAAGGCGCTGCTGCAGGCAAAGGGCTGGCAACACACGGTGCTCATCACTGACTGCCTGGGCTGCGGCGGCATGCCCGAGGGCAGCTACACCAGCGGCGGCATGGACGTCATCATGAAGGACAACCTGTGCTGGCTCGCCGACGGCAAGAGCATTGCCGGCTCGGTGCTCACGCTTGCCCAGGGCGTCAAGAACATCGTTGACTGGGGCATCGCCAGCGCCGATATCGCCATTCGCATGGCAACCGAGGTGCCGGCACGCTCCGCGCACATCGAGGATAAGTGCGGCAGCATCATGCCGGGTCGCGACGCCGACTTTGTCGTGTTCGACCATGAGCTTACCCTCGTCGAGACGTATGTTGGCGGCCAGAGCGTCGGCAACGCCTTTACCGAGTAACGATAGAAAAAGACGGCGGGCCCGAATCTGCTCGGACCCGCCGTATGGGTTAAACGCTCAAAAGCACCTTCACAGTTACAGCTTGTTAGCGATCTTCTTTGCCGTGCGCTTAACGCCGGCCACCAGGCCTCCTGCAGGATGCTCCTTCTCGTATGCTAGACTCTTCTCACGTTTGGCGTACTCTTCGACGATGATATCGCCGTACTCATCTTCGATCTTGTCGAAGAAGTCGACGGCGCCCTTAATTTCCTCAGCGGTCGGGTGTCCCTTTTGGACACCGCCGGCGAGTTTGAACGGCCCCCACGTATCAAAGCCGGGGCAGCCGTAGACACCCATAAAGATGGCCTGCCTCATGCGGCAGATGCCATCGATATCCTTGCCGTACCACTTGTTTTTGCCACCGTAGGTCATAAGGCCAAACACCTTGTCCTGCGGCTGCAGCACGTTGGTCAGTACACGTGCCATATCCTTGTCGATCTCGGAGTAATAGATGCCCGTGGCGACGCCGATTAGATGATATTCGTGCAGGTTGGGGTACTCGTTTTTGCCGAGTGACTTCACGTCGAGGGTATCGATCTCGGGGTGCGCCTCGACGATGGCGTCCACGAGCTTTTTCGTATTGCCGTGGTGGCGCGAGGCGTAGAGGATGATGGTTCGCATAAGAAGGCCTTTCAGCTGTAATGACGTCAATGTCTGTATGGTACCCCGTTGCATGGCTGGGATACCGGACACATCGATGAGCGTGCGGGTTTTGTCCCTTGGTCAGGGCCGAGACGGGTACTTGCGAGCAAAAAGCAGTTGTTCGAAAGGATGGGCAATGGAATATGCTCTCTCCAACGATTCAATTTCTATTAAGGTGTCCACAGCTGGTGGTTCGTTTACCTCGATTGAGGCTGACGGACGCGAGTATTTGTGGCAGGGCGATCCCGCCGTGTGGTCCGGCCAGGCGCCGATTTGCTTCCCGATTTGCGGAGGCTTGCGTGACAACAGCGCCATGACGTTTGCCGGGCATCATGTAAAGCTCGCTCGCCACGGGTTTGCGCGCAAGCAGGAGTGGAAGCTGCTGAGCCAAGGCGAGAACGAGCTGGCGATGTGCCTGGCTTCGGAGGATAACGCCGCGCTGCTGAGCGATTATCCGTACCCGTTTAAGCTTGTCGCTCGTTATACGCTCGAGGCCGCTGCCGTGCGCGTTTCCTATGAGGTGACCAACGAGGGAACCGAGGACATGCCGTTCTTTATCGGCGGTCATCCCGGCTTTAGGTGCCCGCTCGACGAGGGCGAGGCCTATACGGACTACGAGTTGCGCTTCGAGAAGGACGAGGCTGCGGAGCTTTGCACCGCCGTACCCTCGACCGGATTGATTGATGTAGCTAACCGCTCCAAGAACCCCATGGTGGGAAAGACGCTGCCCCTATCGCACGAGCTCTTCGATTTCGCGGAGACCATCTTTGACGTGCTCGAGAGCCGTCAGGTCACGCTTTCCAAGAAGGGCGAGGACAAGGGCGTTCGCTTGAGCTTTGAGGGTTTCCCGTATCTCATTGTGTGGAGTAAGCCCGAGGGCGATTTTGTGGCAGTTGAGCCCTGGGGTGGCCTTTCGACCTGCTCCGATGAGGACGACGTGCTTGAGCATAAGCGCGGCTGCCTTGTCGCCAAGCCCAAGGAGACCGTCGTTCGCTCGTTCACGATTGAGATTCTGTAATTCCGTTTTGTCGACTCGTATCGCGAGGCACAAGGAGCCTGCGAGATAAGGAGCTAAAAATGATCCTCACCGTTACGATGAACCCGTCTGTTGATACGCGCTATCAGCTCGATGAGCTCGTTATCGACGACGTCAACCGCGTGACACCCGAAAAGACCGCCGGCGGCAAGGGCCTTAACGTTGCCCGCGTCCTGGGCCAGCTGGGCGACGACGTTGTGGCAACCGGCCTGCTTGGTGGTCATATGGGCGCCTATATGGAAGAGCTCATGGATGCCAACGGCATTAAGAATGATTTTGTGCCCATCAAGGACGAGACCCGCATCTGCCTCAATATCCTTCATGCCGGCAACCAGACCGAGCTGCTCGAGAGCGGCCCGACGATTGCCCCCGAGGAGCTCGATGCCTTTACCACAAAGTTCGCCGAGCTTGCGAGCAAGGCCGACGTCGTCACCATCTCGGGTTCGTTGCCCCGCGGCGTCGAGGCGGACTACTATGCCAAGATCACGGTCATTGCCGAGAACGCCGGCGCCAAGGTGCTGCTCGATACCTCGGGTGCTTCGCTTGAGGCCGCCCTTAAGTCCGAAATTAAGCCCGAGCTGGTCAAGCCTAACCTGACCG
>CALFDL010000096.1 GCA_937950415.1 uncultured Collinsella sp.
CGTCCCCGCAAGCGCAAGGCCGTCGTCGACCAGCTCGCTCGCGAGCTCGAGGCCGAGGACGACGCCGCTGCCGCCGACTCCCCGAAGGGAGGCGATGAGTAATGCCTATCGGACCTGCGCGTATGCCGCTCTTCGATCACCTGGGAGAGCTCCGTCGCCGCCTGACCATCGTGGTTGTGTCGGTGTTTGCCGCCGCCATCGTGCTGTATTTCGCCACGCCTGTGGTGCTCGACATCTTGGAAGACCCCATCCGCTCCTTTGTGCCGGACGGTAAGTTCTACATCACCACCACGCTCGGCGGCTTTGGCCTGCGCTTCTCGCTGGCCATCAAGATGGCCGTGGTCATGTGTACACCCATGATTATCTGGCAGATTCTGGCATTTTTCCTGCCGGCACTGCGTCCCAACGAGCGCAAATGGGTCGTGCCCACGGTGCTCGCCTCGACGGTGCTGTTCTTCCTGGGCGCAATTTTCTGCTACTTCATCATCATTCCTGCGGGCTTTGAGTGGCTCATCGGCGAGACCTCGGCCGTCGCTACGGCGCTGCCCGATCTGGAGAACTACGTCAACATGGAGCTGCTCTTTATGATCGGCTTTGGCGTGGCGTTTGAGCTGCCGCTCATCATCTTCTACCTGTCCGTCTTCCACATCGTTTCCTACGCGGCCTTCCGCAGCGCCTGGCGTTACGTATACGTTGGCCTGCTTGTGGGCTCGGCTGTGATTACGCCCGACGGCTCGCCCGTTACGCTGGGCCTCATGTATGGCGCCCTGCTCTCGCTCTACGAGATTTCGCTCGCCATCGCTCGCGTGGTTATTACCGCGCGCGAGGGCAAGGAGGGCTTGTTTGTGAGCCGTCTGGACCTGTTTTCGGACGATGAGGACGACGAGGAGTAAATCGGTATGCACGAGGTTGGCATTGTCAACGGCATACTCGATACAGTGATTCGCGCGGCGCGTGGGGCGGGGGCCTCGCGCGCCGTTTTGGTAACGCTGCGTATCGGGGATATGACCGAAGTTGTGCGCGAGGCGCTCGACTTTGCGTGGGAGACATTTCGCGACGAGGACCCGCTCACGCGAGGCTGCGAGCTTGCCGTGGAGGAAGTCCATCCACAAAGCGAGTGTCTGGACTGCGGGGAGGTCTTTGAGCACGATCGCTTCCATTGCCGCTGTCCCCAGTGTGGTGGTGCCAACGTGCGCCTACTGCACGGCCGCGAGCTCGATATCGCGAGTATCGAAATCGAAACCCCCGACGATTAGCCCGCTAGCCATCTGGTGATGGGGTATAAAGGGGCCAAAGTAAGGAGTGCCAAGTATGGCTGAGAAAACGATTGATATCGCGTCGCCGATCCTGTCGCGCAACGAGCGCCTGGCAGATCAGCTGCGACAGCGATTTAAAGAGACAAACGCCTATGTGATCAATGTGCTGTCGAGCCCCGGTTCGGGCAAGACCACCACGATCCTGGGCACCAACGAGCGCCTGCGCGACAAGGCTGGCCTGCGCTGTGCCGTCATCGAGGGCGATATTGCCTCGGATGTCGACGCCATCACCATGAAGGAAGCCGGCATGCCCGCCATCCAGATCAACACGGGTGGCCTGTGCCACCTCGAGGGCAACATGATCATGGAGGCCGTTGACGCGTTCGACCAGGCCGTCGGTCTGGAGAACATCGACGTCATCTTTATCGAAAACGTGGGCAACTTGGTCTGCCCGGTCGACTTTGACCTGGGTGAGAACCTGTCCATCATGATTCTCTCGGTGCCCGAGGGCGATGACAAGCCCATCAAGTACCCGGGCATCTTCCAACACGCCGGCGCGCAGCTGCTCAATAAGGTCGACGTGGCCCCGGCTTTCGATTTTGACATGGATAGGTATACTAGGACACTCGATGACCTCAATCCGCAGGCGCCGCGGTTTGCCGTGAGCGCGCGCAAGGGCGAGGGCATGGATGCCTGGTGCGATTGGCTCATCGGGCAGATCGAGCAAGCAAGGGCGTAAATCGGCCGCCATACGGGCGGGCGTAGCCGCAGAGACACGAGATAGGAGCCTCTTTTGAAGCTCATCATCGCCGAGAAAAACGACGCCGCGCGTCAGATCGCCGAGCGTCTGTCCACGGGTAAACTCAAAAAGGACAAGGTGTACAACACCGCCATCTACCGTTTTGAGTGGAAGGGCGAGGAGTGCGTGACCATCGGCCTTGCCGGTCACATCCTAGCGCCCGATTTTTGCGACAGCGTGCTGTTCGATAAAAAGCTGGGCTGGTATTCGGTCACCGAGGACGGCGAGATGCTGCCGGCCGACATACCCGATGGCCTGGCGCGTCCGCCCTACGACACCAAGCGCAAGCCGTTTCTTGCCGATGGCATCTCAATCAAGGGCTGGAAACTCGAGAGCCTGCCTTACCTCACCTGGGCGCCCGTCATTAAGCTACCGGCCGAGAAGGAACTCATTCGTTCGCTCAAGAACCTCGCTAAAAAGTCTGACAGCGTCATTATCGCCACGGACTTCGATCGCGAGGGCGAGCTAATCGGTTCGGACGCCCTCAACAAGGTGCGCGAGGTGGCGCCGGACTTGCCGGTTGCCCGCGCCCAGTACTCTTCGTTTACCAAGGCCGAGATCACGCAGGCCTTCGATAATCTCGTCTCGCTCGACCAGAATCTGGCCGACGCCGGCGAGAGCCGCCAGCACATCGACCTCATTTGGGGTGCGGTGCTCACGCGCTACCTGACGCTCGCCAAGTTTGGCGGCTTTGGTAACGTGCGCTCTGCCGGCCGTGTGCAGACGCCGACGCTTGCCCTGGTGGTCGAGCGCGAGCGCGAGCGCATGGCGTTTGTGCCCGAGGACTATTGGCAGATCCGCGGCATGGGCGCCGCGCAGGGTGCTGCCGAGGACGACCGCTTTAAGATTGCGCACAAGACGGCACGCTTTACCGACAAGGATGCTGCCGAGACAGCGTACGGCCACGTTGACGGCGCTACGACGGCGACCGTTGCCGCGGTGACCAAGCGCCAGCGTAAGCAGCAGCCGCCCACGCCGTTTGCGACCACCTCGCTGCAGGCTGCCGCCGCGGCCGAGGGCATCTCGCCTGCGCGCACCATGCGCATCGCCGAGTCCCTCTACATGGCGGGCCTCATCAGCTACCCGCGTGTCGACAACACTGTGTACCCCGCGACGCTCGATCTGGGCGCCGTGGTGAGCGACCTTGCAAAGATTAATCCGGCGCTGGCGCCCGTATGCAAAAAGGTGCTCGCCGGCCCCATGAAGCCCACGCGCGGCAAGGTCGAGACCACCGACCACCCGCCTATCTACCCTACGGGCGAAGGTGATCCGTCCACGCTCGATGGCGGCCAGCGCAAGCTCTACGACCTCATCGCCCGCCGCTTCCTGGCGACGCTTATGGGTCCCGCGACCATCGAAAACACTAAGCTCGAGCTCGACGTGAACGGTGAGCCGTTCGTGGCTTCGGGCGATGTGCTCGTGACCCCGGGTTTCCGCGAGGCGTACCCGTACGGTCTCAAGCGCGACGAGCAGATGCCGCCGCTGGAGCAGGGCGATACGGTCGACGTGTTCGACATTAAGCTCGAGGCCAAGCAGACCGAGCCGCCCGCGCGCTACAGCCAGGGCAAGCTCGTGCAGGAGATGGAAAAGCGCGGCCTGGGTACCAAGTCCACGCGCGCGAGCATCATCGAGCGCCTGTACGCCGTGCGCTATCTCAAAAACGATCCCGTGGAGCCGAGCCAGCTGGGTATCGCCATCATCGATGCGCTGTCGCGGTTTGCCCCGCGCATCACGAGCCCCGATATGACCAGCGAGCTCGATGGCGACATGACCCGTGTGGAGCGCGGCGAGGATACCGAAGAGCATGTCGTGACGCACTCGCGCGCGCTGCTGGCCGGCGTGCTCGACGAGCTGCTCAAGCATACGCAGGAGCTGGGCGACGCCATCAGCGACGCCGTCACGGCCGATGCGCGCGTGGGCGCCTGCCCCAAGTGCGGCAAGGACCTGGTTATGAAGACGAGCGCCAAGACCCGTGGCAGCTTCATTGGCTGCATGGGCTGGCCCGACTGCGACGTGACCTATCCGGTGCCGAGCGGCGTCAAGGTGAGCCCGCTCGAGGGCGAGGCCGCCGTGTGTCCCGAGTGCGGTGCGCCGCGCATTAAGTGTCAGCCGTTCCGCCAGAAGGCCTTTGAGATTTGCGTGAACCCCACATGCCCCACCAACTACGAGCCCGACCTTAAGGTGGGCGAGTGCAAGGTGTGCGCCGAGGCCGGACGCCATGGTGATCTGATTGCACACAAGAGCGAGAAGAGCGGCAAGCGCTTTATCCGCTGCACCAACTACGATGACTGCGGCGTGAGCTATCCGCTGCCGGCGCGCGGCAAGCTCGAGGCGACGGGCGAGACCTGCCCCGAGTGCGGCGCCCCCATCGTGGTGGTCAACACGGCGCGCGGTCCGTGGCGTATTTGCGTCAACATGGACTGCCCGACCAAGGAGAAGAAGCCCGCCCGCAGCCGCAAGACCACGACCAAGGCGAGCGCGGCAAAGAAGACCACGGCGGCAAAGAAGACCACGGCGGCAAAGAAGACCACGGCTAAGAAAGCCACTGCCGCCAAGAAGACGACCGCGAAGAAGTCGACCACCAAAAAGACCGCTGCCGACAAGTAGCCGCACGGTCGAAACATCGCCTAAAACAAAAACGAGCGAGGGTCCCATGATCCTCGCTCGTTTTTTGCGTAGTCATTGGGGACGTTCTTTAATGACTAGCTGTTTAAGAACGTCGCATGCGACTAGTTCACCTCGACAGGCTTGGCGCCGGGATAGCGGTCCTCAAAGTCCTGACGGTACTTGTTGTCATTGGTGCCCGCCACGTTGTCGCGCGACAGCGGCGCCACGATTTCGTCCTTATGGTCCGCGGGCTTTGCGTACTTTAGGCTGATCTCCCAGGCATCGCAGATCGCGTCGATGCGGTGGTCCAGGTCGTCATACAGGGCGACGATGTCTTTCCAGGAGCTGTAGTTCTTAGAGCTCATGGGGACGTCCAGGTCCTCGACGATGTCGTAATACTGCTCGATGGTGTCCTCCGTGCGCTCGGCGACGTCGGCGAGATTTTGACGGGTGGTTCGATCCTCTTCCAGATAGTTGCCGTTGAAGTTCTGCGCGCAGCCACGGACCTGGCTGTCGAGATCTTCGAGCAGGTCGTAGTATTCGCTCAGGCGACGGTAGAGGTTCTGCTCGGAGAGCGTTGCTTCGCCGCCATCCTCGTCGTCATCGTCATCATCGTCGTACAGGCTGTTGGGATCGCCGAGAGGCTTTAGGTCATCGTCGTCGACGTCATGGTGCAGCTTAGCTACCGCGGCAGTCGTCTGCGTGGCGGCGTTGTCGAAAGGCTTGATCACAAAGAAAACGACCAGGGCGATGATGATCGCCACCAGCACAACAATAACGGCGATAAGCGGCCCGGTGCCGCTCTTTTTGGGAGCGGGGGTCTGTGGCGAAGCGGGCGCGTATGCGGGAGCCGGCTGCTGTTGGGGCGAGCCGCTCGCGACGGGTATGCGCTGCGTGGTCTCGACGGCCTCGGTCCCTGCGGCGGGGTCGGGGCTATAGGCGAGGGGGTCGTCCGCCTTGGCTTGCGGCGTATCAAGGGGGCCGGTCTGCTCAAAAGCGGGCTGGCTATCGCTCGCGGTTGTTTGCTCAACGGGTGCACCGCACGAGGTGCAGAACTTGGCATTATCTGCAAGAAGCTTGCCGCACGAGGCGCAATACCGAGACATTGCCACTCCTTTCGCCACATTTCAATGCAATACGACGATTATACCCAGTACCCCAAAAAGCCGGCAGTTGAGGACGTTCCTTTTCGGCCGGCAGTTTAGGAACGTCCCTAACTGCCGCCTGAGTAGCCATTGGCTAGGTGGGATTTGGGACGTGCCGAGCACTGGGGTATCATGGCTTGGTTGATATATCTGCATTTACGCGCCTTGTAGGAAGGGGCTGCGCCCATGGCTTTTGAGCCCGCTCAACATAGCTTTATCACGCTCGAGGGCGTCGATGGCGCTGGCAAGTCCACGCAGGCGCGCCTGCTGGCCCGCGCGCTTGACCTTGCCGGTTACCAGGTCGTGGCCCTGCGCGAGCCGGGTGGCACCGCCATCAGCGAGAAGATTCGTGCCCTGCTGCTCGATTCCGCCAACACGGCAATGGGCGATACTTGCGAGCTGTTGCTCTACGAGGCCGCGCGCGCCCAGCTAGTGCACGAGGTTATCGCGCCTGCCCTCGCGGCCGGCAAGGTGGTCCTGTGCGATCGCTTCTACGATTCCACGACCTGCTACCAGGCGTTTGCCGACGGCCTCGATCGCCAGATAGTGCGCGACGCCAACAACCTGGCCGTCGCGGGTACGCACCCGGCGCTCACACTCGTTTATCACATCACGCCCGAGCAGGCGGCGCTGCGCATGGCAGCCCGTGGCGCGGCAGATCGCATGGAGGCTAAGGGTATGGCCTTCCAAGAGCGTGTCTACCAGGGTTTTTGCGCAATTGCCGCCGAGGAGCCAAACCGCGTAAAGCTCATCGACGCCACTGCGACCGTCGAGGAAGTCTTCGAGAAGACGGTTGAGCAGGTTCGCGTCTACGGCCTCGACATTTCCCAGGACGCCGTCACCGCCGCGCTTGCCAAGGGGGCCGAGTAACATGGCCCCCGCTCAGGCAAGTCTGCTGGCCAAGCTCAACACCCAAGAGCGCGTGCGCGACTTTTTGACCAATGCCGTCGCCAGCGGTCGTGCATCGCACGCCTACCTGTTTTTGGGCGCGCCCGGCGCGGGCAAGCTCGACGCCGCGTGGGCGCTCGCTCAGGCCTTCCTGTGCGAGCAGGATGGCTGCGGCTCATGCGATAGCTGTGTGCGCGTCGCCCGCCATACGCACCCCGACGTGCACTATTACACGCCCGAGAGCGCCACGGGCTACCTCATCGCCCAGACCCGCGAGCTGCTCGACGACGTGCCTCTGGCGCCCATCCGTGCCAAGGCCAAGGTCTACATCATCGACCGTGCCGAGCAGCTGCGCGCCAACACCGCCAACGCACTACTCAAGACACTCGAGGAGCCGCCCGAGGGCGTTATGTTCATCTTGCTGGGCACCTCGGCAGACGTGATGCTGCCCACCATCGTGAGCCGCTGCCAGTGCGTGCCGTTTCGGCTGGTGTCGCCCGCCGTCGCCGCGCAGGCCGTGAGCCGCGCCACCGGTCAGGACCCTGTGCGTTGCCGCATGGCCGTCGCCGTAGCGGGAAGCCCCACGCGCGGCATCGAGTTCCTTAAGAGTGCCGAGCGCCAGGATGCCCGCCGTCAGATGGTTCGCGCCGTCGACTCGCTCATCGCTGCCGATGAGGCCGATGTACTTAGTCGTGCCAAGTCGCTCATTGTCGCCGTCAAGGCACCGCTCGCCGAGGTCAAGTCCACGCAGGAAAAGGTGCTCGAGCAAAACGCCGATTACCTGTCGCGTGGAGCATTGAAGCAGCTTGAGGACCGCAACAAGCGCGAACTCAACGCGCGCGAGCGTTCGGGTATCATGGAAGCGCTGGCGAGCGCGCGGACGCTCATGCGCGACGTGCTGCTGACGCTTCAGGACGAGGCGGCCGACGTGGTGAACGAAGACGTGCGCGACACGATCGGTCGGCTTGCCGCTGCGACCAATGTTGCGGGTGCCACCCAGGCGCTCGAGGCGGTCGCGACCGCCGAGCGCAACATCGCCAGAAACGTTACTCCCCAGCTGGCCATCGAGGTCATGCTGTTCGATATCAGGAAGGCACTGAAATGCCGTTAGTCGTACCCGTTAAGTTTACCTACGCCTCGCGCGACCTGTGGTTTGACCCGCAGGACCTGGATATCCTCGAGGCCGATTATGCCATTTGCTCCACCGAGCGCGGAACCGAGATCGGCTTGGTCACGGCCGATCCCTTCGAGGTGCCGCAAGAAGAGATCGGTCAGCCGCTCAAGCCCGTGCTGCGCGTGGCGAGCGACATCGACCTGCAGCTTGCCGATGACCTGGCCATCCAGGGCGACGAGGCGATGGTCGATTTCCGCCGTCTGGTCAAAGAGCTCGACCTCGAGATGAAGCCGGTCGGCGTCGAGTACCTGTTTGGCGGCGAGAAGGCCGTGTTCTACTTTGCGGCCGAGGAGCGCGTCGATTTTCGTCAGCTCGTCAAGGACCTGTCCTCGACGCTGCACATTCGCGTTGACATGCGCCAGATCGGCGTGCGCGACGAGACTCGCCTGGTGGGCGGCTATGCCCAGTGCGGCCAGGAGCTCTGTTGCACGCGCTTTGGCGGACAGTTTGAGCCCGTCTCGATCCGCATGGCAAAAGAGCAGGACCTGCCGCTCAATTCCTCCAAGATCAGCGGCGTGTGCGGCCGCCTGATGTGCTGCCTGCGCTACGAGTTCGAGGCCTACAAGGACTTTAAGAGCCGCGCGCCCAAAAAGAAGACGCTCATCGATACGCCGCTCGGCAAGGCGCGTATTCAGGAATATGACACGCCGCGTGAGCAGCTGGTGCTGCGCCTGGAGAACGGCAAAGTCTTTAAGGTCAACCTGGCCGATATGACGTGCTCGGAGGGTTGCAAAAAGAAGGCCGCCGAGCAGGGCTGCAACTGCCGCCCCGACTGCGTGACGCGCGACGTGCTCGAGCGCATCGAGTCGCCCGAGATGCGCCTGGCGCTCATGGAACTCGACCGCGAGAACGGCGTCGACGTGGGCGATGGCCTGTCGAGCGCCGACCGTCTTGCCGGCACGTCGATGCCCAAGCGCCGTCGTCGCGATGCTGAATCCGATGCTCGCGCCGGTCAGAGCCAGGGCGAGGGTCGTGGCCGCGGAAAGGGCCGTGGCAATGCCGCAACGCCTGAGGCCGAGGAGGCCGCCGGTGGCCGTCGTCGTCGCAAGCGCGCGGGCTCGGGCGATGTCGGCGAGGCTGCAGCTGCAGGCAAGAACT
>CALFDL010000097.1 GCA_937950415.1 uncultured Collinsella sp.
CTTGCCCCTCAATCGTCGCTTGCGTACATTTAGTACGCGGCGCTCCTCTTTCGGGACAATCTGCCGCACTTGGGAAACCAGGACGGTCGTAAGTGACAAAATGAGAAACGAGGACAGCCTTTTTCTCATTTGTTAGAAAGGAATCGCGATGAGCGATCTGGAGAATAAGAAGAGCCCCGTGGTCATTACCATCGCGCGTGACTTTGGTGCCGAGGGCCACGAGATTGGCCGTATCCTCGCCAATGAGCTGGGGATTCCGCTATACGACAACGAGTTGCTGGTGCGTGCGTCGCTGCGCGCGGGCGAGTCGCTCGATAAGATGGCGGCCTATGACGAGCGCCTGGCTGTTGAGAACATGGCGTTTTTGCCCGACCGCTACGATGCACGCTCGTATTCGGACAAGCTGTTCCAAAAGATGAGCCAGGTGATTTTGGACCTGGGCGAGACCGAGAGCTGCATTATCGAGGGTCGCCTGTCCGATTACCTGTTGCGCAATAACCCCAACCACATTGCCGTGCTGGTGACCGCTCCCTTTGAGGACCGTGTCGAAATCGTGCGTAAGAAGCGTGGCCTCAACAAAAAGAAGGGCGCCAAGCTGGTCAAGCAGCAGCAGAAGGCGCGCGAGGCGTTCTATAAGCGCTACAGTGCCGGAAAGTGGAAGATGACGAGCGGTAAAGACATCGTCGTCAACCGCGCCAAGCTGGGCCGCGAAGGCTGCAAGGACGTCATTGCAGCAGCCTATCGCTACAAACTGTCTCAGCTCGAAGGCTAGCAGACCAAAACCACCACAAAGGGGCCAGGCACCTTTGTGGTGGTTTTTGTTTTAGGCTGAGGGAAAAGCTTTGGTGAGACCGACGCGCGTTTGCGTGTCGGTCTTTTGGTAGATGGAGCTCAGGTGGCGCTGCACCATGCGCATTGAGATGCCGAGCTCCTCGGCGATCTGTTTGAGCGGACGCTCGTCTTGGGTTACGGCCATGAGCACGTCGACTTCGCGCGGGGTGAGAGCGTGATCGGCGATGAAGGCCTGACGCTGCTCCTCGATGCTGGGCGCGGCGAGTGCTTCCTCGGCAAGCTTTTGATGTTCGCGCTCCTGCTCGGTTTGGGGCAGGCGGAATAGACCCGCGGCAACGAACGCCGCGCTGGCAGCAACAAGCAGTACGACCGCACCGATCATGATGAGGGCGACACTGCCCGAGGTAACCAGCGCAAGCGAGACGCCCGACGTGGTGAACGCGCATACATTGTTTACCGCGCGGCCCATGCCGGCCCAGAGTGCCGGCGCGTGCATGCGTGGTGCCAGCTGCGTAAATGTGGCAGTAAAGAACGTGACGAAAAAGCCCGAGCTCAGGTAGAAGACGATAAGCCCCAGGTTGGGGTCGGCTCCGGCTTCTACAGCCAAGATTGAAATGGTTGAGAGCACCGTGACGCCGAGCATGACAAGGCCCATGTAGCGACGCTCGGCAAGATCAAAAATGATGCCGGCGGCTAGACCGCTCGCTGCCAAAAAGAGGCGTGGCCAGGTCTGCACGGCGATGGTTCCATGGGCGTTGGAGAACGTGACCACGTTGTCGAGCGTCGAGAACAGGCAAGCGAGAATCATGACGAGTGCGATGCTCCAATACGCCTGCTTGGCGAGGGTGTGTGGGGGCTCGGCAAAGGGGTTGGCGACGTCGCCGGAGCCCGCGGTGGTCTTTTGGGGAGCGGCGCTGAGGGCGGCGATGACAATTGTTGCCGCGCCAAGAATGATGAGCTCGACGATGCCGCTGCAATCGATCAGGTTGGTGGCGAACTGCATTAGGATGCCTGCGGCATAGGCTGCTCCCGTTCCGGTGGCAAGTTTGGGGTCGTCTTGGAACGCCAGCGCAAAGGCATGGTGCGCCGCGGCGCCCAGCATGCTGAGTCCAAAGAATGCCACGCATCCCAGTATCTCGAGCGCAAGCGTGTCTGTAGGGACCTGAATCTGGGTCAAGCCGACGATGGCGATGGGGACAGCGGCGTTGGCGGCCGCCTGGGGCTGACCCTTGCGTTGGGCGCGAGCCAACAACGGCGCGTATCCGATAAAGCCGATAACGCTGGCGCCCAGGATAAAGCCTTGCGCGAGCACAACGCGTTTGGCACCGGCGAGCAGCCCGACATTGATGTCGAAGCGAAACTCGGCGGCAAGGAAGACAAAGGTAAAGAGCGTGAGCGCCAGAATCGCGTTCATTTTTTGCTTGCTCAGGTTCAAAGACAGTCCTTTGGCTGGACGGAATAATCGTGCCCTCGATTGTAGACCAGGACGGCGCGGAGTGAGTCTTTCGAAAGCAAGGACCCCTCTCAGGTATCGTGTGTCCGCCACCGTTTGCGCTGACAGATATGCCGCATGTGAATTTGTGCCCCGGGATTCGGATGTCTTCCCGTAACATGGAGTCACAGAAGCACCCCTTACGACAAGGAGGCTCATATGCGAAAGCAAATCCATGACAACTCAATCAACCGCGGCCGCGCATGCTCGCTCTCCCACGGAACGTGGCGTCGCGTGGGCGCCAAGCTCGCCTGCGCGGGGGCTTGCGCACTCATGGTCGGCCAGCTGCTGCTGCCGAGTGTGGCGCTCGCCGCCGAGTGGGTCAACGTGGGCGGTACGCAGTACAACAAGGGCGCCGGCGACGAGGCCGGAACGTGGTCCTGGGACGGCGCCGACGGCATGAAGCTCAACGGCTACAACGGCGCCGGTATCAGCGCTCAGGGCAACCTCAATATCGGCGTGACGGGCACCAACACCGTAACGGCCGATTCCTTGCGGAGCGCTATCGAGGTCAAGGACGGCAACCTTGCCATCACGGGGGAGGGAACCCTCAACGCGACGGCCGAACCACAGAAGAGCAGGAGCGCTGTTAAGGTCGAGAACGGTAACCTCGCCATCTCGGGCGACGTGACTCTCAACGCGACGGCCGGGACCGATACGATAGCGGTTTCGGGGGACGGTAAGACCGGCGGCGACGTGGACATCCGCGGTGCCAACGTTAACGTGACGGCAACGAACAAAGTGCCTCATACCATCGGCATTCATACGCGGGCGGGCAACATAACCATTAACGAGGGCGCCGACGTCCACATCGAGGCGGAGGCGAATGGGGGGTTCGGTGCCGTTGCAGTCTATGCCGAAAACATCTCCTCCGAGCATGGAGGCTGCATCGCGGTGGATAACGCAAAATTAGATGCGGCGGCGCGCAATGCAAACATGTTGTCGGTCGCCCTGTATTCGTCCGGGGGTAAGGATACATATTTGAGTATTACCAACGGGGCGGATGTTACGCTCGTGGCGAGTGATAGTGTCGAGGTTTTGGATGGTGTTTGGATGCGCGCGCAGGACGGCGTGTCGCGGGTGCTCGTCGAGAATTCGAGCCTTACAGTTCGATGCGGTGACGGAACTGGCCACAGTCGTAAACATGGCTACGGAATATATTCCCAGTCCGGCTCCCAGTCCGCCATCCCTCGAATTGACATCATTAATTCAAATGTTGAGGTGTCGGGTAATGCAGCGGCAATCTACGCTGTCAATCAAGGTGATGCAGCCCCTTGTCTCTCAATTGATGGCGGATCGGTAGTTACGACTCCCGCCGGAGGCACCGTGCGAGAAACTGCGGGAAACGGACTCGTCATCGGTGCTGCCGGGTCGTCCACTATCCAGGATGTTAGGACCTCCGACGAGGTTGCCCGCAGCGTGGTAATCAGCTCCGGAGATGCGGTCGAGCCTGAGCCCACGCCGCAGCCTGAGCCTACCCCGGCTCCCACGCCGCAGCCAGGCGGTGGAAGTGAGACCGCCGTGCCGTCCGCGACGCCGACTCAGGCGAGCTCCACGGCCGCTGCCCCCAAGCCGGCC
>CALFDL010000098.1 GCA_937950415.1 uncultured Collinsella sp.
GGCGGAAATGGTCCGTTTTCCTCCGTCCCCAAGGGATCATTACAGCGAGTCGATGAAGCGCTGCTGGGCGGCGCGGCCGGCTTCGTCCCACTTAAAGACGCCGGCGTTGTCGAGTACATGACCAAACACCACGCCGACCTCCTCGTGCAGGATGTCGATGGTGTTATCCGCCGTGAGCTCATCGGCGCGACGGGCAAAGACGTCCAGGGCCCACGCGGTGTGGCTGCGGCAGAGGTCGTCGCCCTCGAGCGCGGCGGCAAGATCGTAGCTGGCGTCGACCTTGGCGGCCAGCAGGTGCTCGCGGACGGCGCCGAGCTCGGGAACCAGGCGCGGTGGAAGAATGGCCAGGCCCATGACCTCGATCAGGCCGATGTTCTCCTTCTTAATGTGGTGATACTCGCCATGCGGGTGGAACACGCCCAGCGGATGCTTGTCGGTCGTAATGTTGCAGCGAAGCGCCAGGTAGGCCTCGTAGATTTCGCCACCGGCATTACCGCGGGAGTCGACGCGGCGGATGACGGGCGTCACGGTGTTGTGTGCCACGCCGTCGGCCGTGTGCGCAATAACGCCCACGGACTCGTCGGACCATTCGCGCCAGGCCAGAATGATCTTCTCGGAAGCATCGAGCAGCTGAGCTCGGTCGTGCGAGCGCAGGCGCAGCACCGAGAGCGGCCACTGCAGCACGGTGCCGGTGACCTGGTCAAAGCCGGGCACGCTAAACTGCGAAACCTCGGCCGCGTGCATCATCGGGAACTCGTGCGCGCCGCCCTGGAAGTGGTCGTGCGACAGAATCGAGCCGCCCACGATGGGCAAGTCGGCGTTGGAGCCGATAAAGTAGTGCGGGAACAGGTCCACAAAGTCGAGCAGGCAGGAGAGACCCTTGCGATCGACGTGCATCGGACGATGCTCGGAGCTCATGGCAATGCAATGCTCGTTAAAGTACGCGTACGGGCTGTACTGGAAGCCCCAGCGCTCGCCGTCGAGCTGGATCGGGATAACGCGCAGATTCTGGCGGGCAGGGTGAGCGCCGCCGTCGGCTGCGGCAGAACGTCCGGGATAGCCCTCGTTTTCGATGCAGAGCTGGCAGGCGGGATACTTCTCGCCCGTGTTCTTGGCGGCGCCGGCCGCGGCAATGTCGCGCGGGTCCTTCTCGGGCTTGGACAGGTTGATGGTAATCTCAAGATCGCCCCAGTTGGTGGGGGTGCTCCACTTGATGTTGCGCGCGATGGCGGCGCGGCGCACATAGCCGGCGTCGCAGCACAGGCCGTAGAACCAGTCGGTCGCGGCGCGGGGCTCGTTGACGCCCATGCGTCCATTGAACTCTTCGTTTACAACCGAAGGCCTCGGCATAAGCACACCCATGATGCGCATGGCGATGCGGTCGCGGCCCGATGCCGTGTCCTCGGCAGCGCCGTTGGCGACGGCGGCCTCGGAAAGTCCGGCGAGCGTGCCCTCCAGATCAAAGTCGGGGAGGGTATCGGGGTGCAAAAGCGAGAGCTTCTCGGTCTGCAGCGCCCAGGTCATGTCGAGCGCGGGGCCCGTGGCGCCGATGCACTCCAGAATGGTGTTGTAGGCCCAGATGCGGTCGTCCTGTCCGATCATGGATCGGTGGATGGCGTACTCGATCAGGTTTTGCGCGGCCTCGCGCACGTCGGTCATTACAGCCATGCCGCGTAAGCCCCCTTGTCAGAGATAGCGTAGTGACGGGCAGAGCCCTCGCCCAGCCAGCCATTCATCTTGGTAATGAAAGCCTCGACCAGATCGAGCGGCACGAAGGCCTGGATGGTGCCGCCAAAGCCACCGCCGTGGATGCGGACGGCGCCGCGGCCGTCGAGCACGTGCTCGGCCAGCGCCAGGGCATACATGGAAGGCTGCTCGGAGCCCAGCTTGGCAACGACATTCTGCAGGTACATGGCAGAGCTGGCGCCGGACTCGCGCGTCAGGACCAGGAACTGATCGATGTCGCCGGCGTTCAGGGCCGCCCAGCGCTTATCGACCAGGCCATTCTCGTACCAGTAGTGAACGGCGCGCAGACAGGCACGGTCGCCCAGCTTGGCACGCAGCTCGGGGAGCTTGGCGTCAAAATCGGCAACATCGACCTCGCACAGGCGTGCCTTGCCAAACTCGGCGGCGACGTCTTGCATCTCGCGCGGAACGGCAGCGTAATCGTCGGTGGCGGCCACGTGGTCGGCACCAACCTTAACGAGCACGAGCGCATAGCCGTGATCCTCAAAGTTGAGTTCGAGCTTCTGGGTTTTAGGCTGAGCCTGGTCCTCAAAGTCCATGTAGGCAAGGCCGCCCAGGCACACAGCGGCCTGGTCCATCAGACCGCAGGGCTTGCCATAGTAGTTGTTCTCGGTGCGCTGGCTCATCTGGGCGAGCGCGACGGGCTCGATGGCGGGTGCGCCCCAGAGCGTCTCCATGGCGCGACCGTATGCCGCCTCGACAGCAGCAGAGCTCGAAAGGCCGCCGCCCGAGGGGACAGAGCAGGTGAAGGCGAAGTCGAAGCCCTGGGGCTCAACGCCCAGAGCAGCGATTTCGTGGGCCATGCCGCGTACGAGGCTCGCGGACGTGCCCTTCTCGGACTCTTGAACGTCTAGCGTGTCGAGCGTGATCTCAAACGTGGGATAGCCCTCGTCGGCAACGCGGACCTTGTTGGTGTCGGTTGCCACGGCGATGCCGTCAACGGCGACATCGAGCGAGCCGGCGATAACGTGGCCGCCCTCGTGGTCGGTATGGT
>CALFDL010000099.1 GCA_937950415.1 uncultured Collinsella sp.
TTCGTTAAACGGGCGCTAGGGCGTCACCCTTACACCAACATTTTCGACGCGATCTAAAATAATCGAGCGAGCCTACAAACTCGAGCAGGAAATAGCCTTGGTAAGGCGCGACGTTGACGCGCTTTTGCGATGAGCTGGCATGGGGGTTGGCGGTCGCGACCTGCATCCCCGTGTTGCTGTCGGCGGCACTCTCACGCCAAACGCTTGCACATTCGGATTGTTACACAACGAGTGAAACATATTGACGCGGGGCGCTGTTCATTCAGAGTCCGCCCCCTCGCCTCATCCTCAAGAGGTTCATCAAAGCCTACCCCACCGTGACGGATTCCCCGGTAAAGGTGCTCACAAGCAACAGGATAAAGAAGGCCAAATAACTGATGCTCAATAGGTAGGCGACAACCAAAAAGATGGTCCATCCGACATTGGTCTTGCCGTCGGCACGACGTTGCTCGCGGCAACGATAGAGCCAAATCGTCACGGCAATAGCGACAAGCAGCAACACGAGCGCCGCCGCAGCCAGCCCAGCGAGCGCAAACATCACGCCAATGCTCACAGCAATAACCGGGAGCAGCAGCAAGCCGCACCCGCACCCACCAGGACTATACACGGCGGTCTGTCGGCGTCGCCCCATCGTCACTCCAACCTCAACATCTTTGAACGCTACAATGCGATAGCCTGCTGGACAGGAACGATCTTATCCAGTTCCGGTTCGATGCGCCTCTTCTCCGCCTCGAGATCAAACGCCATCTGGGCGCGCAGCCAATAACCATCCGTCAGGCCAAAGTAGCGGCAAAGGCGAAGGTCGGTGTCGGCCGTCACGCGACGTTTTCCCAAGACAATCTGCCCGATACGCTGAGCCGGAATCCCAGTCTCTTTCGCAAGGCGATATTGAGAAATGCCCATGGGAACAAGAAACTCCTCTTTGAGAAGCTCACCAGGAGTCACCGGCGACAGCAAATCGGCCGAAGTCTCATCACTTGTGATAATCGACGATTTCGACATTCCAAGCCATCCCCTGTCTCCACTCAAAACAGACCCGATAGCGCTCATTGACACGGATACTATATTGACCGGCGCGATCGCCCTTCAACGCTTCAAGACGATTGCCTGGCGGAACGCGAAGATCATCAAGCGAAGCGCAGATCTGCAGTTGTCGAATCTTCCTCAAGGCGACCCGCTCAAAAGGAATGAACTTCCTAATCCGCATACCCATTGCAAAGCGTTCAGTGTCTTCATCTTTATATGATGCAATCATAGTATCGCCTTACGTTAGTAACGTCAAACGTTTCTATAGACTTACATCTCTATTATATCGTACGTTTGTTCGTGTTTTCTAGAACAAACTATCCTTCACGCCTTAGCCAAGCAAAAGCAATCGTTTGTAGACATCGAGGCCTTTGAGTAGGATTTCCTCGTCAAAGAGCATGGTATCAGTGTGAAGGGCGCTCGTGGCATAGGCGGGACAGCCATCCGAATCGCTCGGGTTATCTTGGCCGGCAGGCGCGCCCGTGCCCAGCAGGAAAAACACGCCCGGCAGATGGCGCTGATAGAAGGCAAAGTCCTCGGCAATTAGCAGCGGTTCATCAACGAGCTGCAACCCGGGCAAGGCAGGGATGATGTTGGCAAACAGCTCGGGGTCGTTATCGACCGGTGGATAGCCCTCGGCGAAGTCGAGATCATACGTGCAGCCCGTTTCGGTGCACGCCTCGTCGAGCACACGGCGTACGCCCTCGCGCGCACGGTCGAACATAGCGTCTGTAAACACGCGCAAGCTACCAGCAACATGGGCCTCCCCCGCCACTGCATTGCAGACGGTGCCTGCCTGCAGCAGGCCGAACTTGCCAATGCAGGGCTC
>CALFDL010000100.1 GCA_937950415.1 uncultured Collinsella sp.
GAACCTTACGGTCGATCTCGTCCTTGGGGACCTTCTTGAGCTCGAGCGTAAACGCCATGTTCTCGTACACCGTCATATTGGGATACAGAGCATAGCTCTGGAACACCATGGCGATGTCGCGGTCCTTGGGAGCGACGTCGTTGACGCGCTTGCCATCGATGAGCACATCGCCCGAGGTGATGTCCTCCAGGCCGGCGATCATGCGCATCGTCGTGGACTTACCGCAGCCAGAGGGGCCAACGAGGACGATGAACTCCTGGTCGTGAACGGTGAGGTTGAAGTCCTCTACAGCAAGCACACCGTCCTCGGTAACCTTAAGGTTGTGCTTCTTCTCCTCGGTCTTCTTCTTTTTGCCAAAGAAGCCTTTCTTTTTTGACTCGTTGTTGGGATACACCTTCTGAACATGTTTGAGAACGATCTCGGCCATGTCTCTACCTTTCGATATGCGGCGCCGCGCTGAGGGGCGCCGCAGAAACTTGCAAAACAGTTACGGCATTAGCCCTTGACGGCACCTGCCACCACGCCGTCGATGATGTACTTCTGACAGAGGATGTACATGATAACGATGGGGATAACGACCATCATGATGCAGGCCATCATGGGGCCGAGCTCGACGTGGCCGTAGCCGCCGCGGAAGTACTGGATCAAGATAGGAATGGTCTTGTACTTGGTGGAGTCGAGCGTAAGGTAGGGCAGCAGATAGTCGTTCCAGACCCACATGGTCTCGAGGATGCCGACCGAAAGATAGGTGGGCTTCATGATGGGAAGGACGATCTTAAAGAACACCTGGACCGGGTTGCAGCCGTCGATCATGGCCGCCTCTTCGATCTCGAGCGGGATGTTCTTGACAAAACCGGCGAACATGAAGACCGCCAGACCCGCGCCAAAGCCCAGGTAGATGAAGCAGATGTTGAACGGCGTGTTAAAGCCGATGCGGTCCGCGAGGTTGGACAGCGTGAACATGAGCATCTGGAAGGGCACGACCATCGAGAAGACGAACAGGTAATAGAAGAAGTTCGAGATCTTGTTATTGACGCGCACCACGTACCAAGCGCACATGGAGCAGCACACCAGGATCAGCACGACCGAGGTGACCGTGATGATGAGCGAATACATAAACGCCGAGGCAAAGCCCTGCTCGTTCAGAGCATGCACGTAGTTTGCAAGGCCGTTGAACGTCTCGGGCGTGAGCAGATCGAACGCCGTGGTGGTGCTGATTGCGGTCGCTTTCTTAAAGGAATTGAGCGCAATCATGAACACGGGGTAGATCCACGCGAGCGACAGGATCGTAAAGAAAATCGAGAGCGCGCGGTTGATAGCCTTATCGCGTTTCATTACTGCTGCACCTCCTTGGACCTCGTGGCCTTAAGCTGGATCATAGAAATAGCGACGACCAGGATGCAGAAGATAACTGCCTTGGCCTGACCGATGCCCTGCCATGCGATGCCAGCACGCGAATAGAACGTGTTGTAGATGTTCAGGGCGAGCATCTCGGTGGAGTGCGCCGGGGCGCCACCGGTAAGGGCGAGGTTCTGGTCGAACAGCTTAAAGCCGTTGGTGATGGACAGGAACAGGCAGATGGTGATGGTCGGCATCAGGTTAGGGATCTTAACCTTCCAAAACGTCTGCCATGCCGTGGCACCGTCGACCTTGGCGGCCTCGATGTAGTCGGACGGAATGGACTGCAGACCAGCGATGTAGATAATCATCATATAGCCGACCTGCTGCCACAGGGTCAGGATGATAAGGCCCCAGAAGCCAGCGGCGGAGTTGAGGGCGATAAGCTGGGCACCCACGTTGGAGAGCAGGCAGTTGATCAGAATCTGCCAGATGTAGCCCAGCACGATGCCGCCGATCAGGTTAGGCATAAAGAAGATCGTACGGAAGATGTTGGTGCCCTTGAGCGCTTTGCGGGTGAGCGCCTGCGCGATGGCGAGGGCGATCACGTTGATGAGCACCGTCGACAGGAAGGCAAACGCCACGGTAAAGAAGAACGACGTGGAGAACTGCGGGTCGGTCAGTGCGCGCACGTAGTTCTCGATACCGACAAAGTGCGCGTTATTGATGGTAATAAACTGGCAGAACGAGAGATAGAAACCCTGGATAAAGGGAATCACGAACCCGATCATAAACGCCAGGCACGTGGGCAGCATAAAGAGCGGCCACCAGCGCTTGAGTGCTTTGCCCATAGAAGGGTCCTTTCAATATGCAGGGGGCGGGCAAACCTGCGTCTGCCCGCCCCCTGTCGCTAATCAGATAGCTTGGGCAGCAACTGCTTACTCGGAAGCAGCCTTCTCGGTCTTCCAGCCATCGACGAAGGCGTTCTTGACGCCGTCCCACTTGGTGTTGTCGGCAGCATAGGCGATCAGAGCCTGCTTGAGGTTCTTCTTCCACTCCTCGGAGGGGATGTAAACGAAGTCCCAAGCGACGGTCTTCTTGCCGTCCTTGGCCATAGCAACGGCCTGCTGAGAGAAGACGTTGGTGGTCTCCTTAGCGCTCTTGAACGGGGCGGTCAGACCCATCTTGTCAGCGATGATGCTGGTGGCGGTGTCAGAAGTGACGCACCAATACATGAAGTCCTCGGTGGCCTTCTGGGCATCCTCGGAAGCCTGGGAACTGACGCACCAGTAGTTCTCGCCGCCGGAGCACAGGCCCTGGTTCTCCTCGCCGTCGACACCGATGTAGATGGGCATCATGCCAATCTGATCGTCGGTCATGCCGGCCTTGGTGAGGTCAGCGTAGGCCCAAGAACCGTTCTGATAGAAGACGGCCTTGCCGGTTGCGAACTCGTTGGTGGCGTCGTCGCCGGTCTTGGAGGCAAGCTGCGAAGGATCGCAGGTGGAGTCGGTGATGTACAGGTCGAAAATCTGCTTGAAGTTGTCGAGATACTCGCCCTTGATCTCGTCGTCCTCCTGGTTGTGCTCCTTCTCGAACTCGTAGTAGAGCGGGAGGTTGGCGAGATGGGTGGTGTAGCGCCAGCTGGAGGAGTCATCCATGCCGGCAGAAGTAAAGGCACCCTCAACACCAAGCTCGTCCTTGCGGGCCTGGATGTCGTCGGCACAAGCCTTCAGCTTGTCGAAGGAGTTGATGTCCTCGGCCTTGTAGCCAGCCTTCTCGAGCAGCTGCTTGTTGTAGATGATGCCGTAGCTCTCCTGAACCCAGTCGATACCCAGATCCTTGCCATCGGACTGCAGAGCCAGGGAGTCGTCAATGAGCTCACCGCGGAGCTTGGTATCGGACAGGTCGGCGCAGTAATCCTTCCAGTTCTTAAGACCGGTAGGGCCGTTGACCTGGAACAGGGTCGGAGCGGAGCTCTTGGACATCTCGGACTTAAGCTTCTCCTCGTAGGTGTTGGAAGCGGCGGTCACGATCTTGACCTCGACGCCCTTCTCCTTCTTATAGGCCTTGGCGATCTCCTTCCACTCCTTGTCGACCTCGGGCTTGAATTGGAGGAAGTAGACCTCGGCAGCGTCACCAGAAGCAGAGGAGCCGGAGCCGGCAGAACCACCGCAACCCACGAGGCCCAGACCAAGAACTGCAGCCGCGGAACCAGCAAAGCCCAGGAACTGCCTTCTGCTCATTTCGTTCTTCATTACAATCCACCCTTTCACACCGTGGCGGCACCCTTTGCCGCCGCCTTCGGAGATTGGCTCGGGGACTTTGCCCCTTTTGCTGATTTGAACGATACGCTATTTGGCTAGTTGTTTGAACAAGTATTACTAGAGCGGTAGAAAAACTTCGGTGAACGGTAATTTCAACTTGATACTTGACAAGTTTTGTATAAACAATTATTTGTTATCTAATGCAGAGAAAACGCCCGGTCAAGCCGATGTACCGTCGGTTTGACCGGGCGTTTTCTCTTTGAGGCCATGAGTCTCGTCAGGCTGCGAGCTAGCCGGCTATCGCTTGGAATTGACGCGGTAATGGAAGATCTCGGGGTGTGTGCGAGTGTGCGTCACCTCAAACAAGATGCCATCCGAGGTGTACGACTGACTCTCCATGACGGCAACGCAGTTGTATTTGCCGAGGTCAAGATAGCTGCAGTCCTCATCGTTGGCGAGCTCGACACTCACCGTACGACGGCTCGCCATCACTTTGACACCGCGCTTGTGCTCCAGATAGCCGTAAATAGAATCTGCCGCGATCTCGGGAGTCAGGCCCTTGGCGATCGACGCCAAAAAATAGCCATGGTCCACTTGGCGCGCGTTGCCGTTGAGGCTTCGGACACGCACTACGCGAATCAACTCCTCGCCCACCTTAAAGCCCAGGTGACGAGAGAGTTGCTCGGTGCAGACCAGATGTTCAAAAGACTTAACGTCCGTCGATGCAACGGCATTGTTGCGCTTTGCAAACTCGCCAAACGACTCAACCTCTTCGAGTGCGCCCAACATGTCGGTTTCGCCCTTAAGCCAAATAACGCGCACGCCCTTGCCGTGTATGGGCTGCACAAACATCCCGTCGGCCAGCATACCCAAGGCGCGACGGACGGTATTGCGAGTGCATCCGAACTCCGCGGTCAGCTCGGCTTCGGTTGGCAGCATCTCCTGAAACGCATAGGTCCCATTAATGATGCGCGAGCGTATTTCTCGGTAGATTCCTTCGTATATCGCTTTTGGCATTATTTCACCTCTACATTATTCATTTCCGGCTAGGCACGATAGCATTTCTTAAAGTTGTTTAAACCGAATATCGGTAAAGCGACAGGATTTAACCGTTGAGGGTTTCTGTCATACCCAAATCGGTTTCGCTCAAAACTGCCGGTACGACAATCGTCTGGTCCTCTACAATGAATCCATTGTTTAAACGTTTCCCCACGCGCAACGCGCCTCGATATTCGGAAGGCAGAACATGCTTCAAAAAATCCAACGCTTTGGCGGGGCAATGTTCGCGCCCGCCATGCTGTTTTCTATATCAGGCCTCATGGTCGGCGTCTCCGCTCTCGCAACGACTGCGGACATCGTCGGCGATCTCGCCGTATACGGAACCCCTTGGTACGTTTTTTGGACCATCATCCAGCGCGGCTCGTGGACGGTCTTTAAACGCCTCCCGCTCCTTTTTGCCGTAGCGCTGCCCATCGGTCTTGCCCAAAAACAACCGGCTCGTTGCTGTCTCGAGGCTCTCGTCGCCTATTTTGCCTACTGCTTCTTTTTGAGCGAGATCATTAAGCTGAGCGGAGACAACCTTGGGCTTGAGTACCCGTCATCTTTGACCTCCGCCAGCGGTATCACCGTCATCGACGGCATCAAGACGCTCGACACCGGCATTATCGGCCCGCTGGCGGTATCGGCAACCGTCGTTGCCATCCATGACCGCTTCTACGATGCCAAGGTTCCCGATTGGCTCGGCACCTTCTCGGGCTCCTCGCTGGTCTACCTCATCAGCTTTTTTGCCGTGTTTGCCCTTGCTGCTATCTCGGCCGCCATCGTGCCCTACGTATACGATGTAACCGATACGCTGCGTCACGCGCTTGCAGGCGTCGGTCCCTTTGGCGTGGGCATCTTTGTCTTTTTAGAACGAGCACTCGAGCCCTTTGGCCTGCACCACCTGCTCTACATGCCGATCTACTACGACAACCTGGTCATTAACGACGGCATCTACGCCACGTGGAGCAGTTTGCTCCCCATCCTCTCCCATAGCACGCGCCCCCTTAATGAACTTGCGCCGTGGGCCGGTTTTACCGCCACCGGCTGGGTCAAGCTCTTTGGCCTTCCTGCCATCGCAGCTGCGTTCTACTCCACCGCAAAACCTGAGCGCCGCGCCGGCCTCAGGGTCATCCTTGCTCCCGCCATCATCGCCTCGGTGGTTTGCGGCGTTACCGAGCCACTCGAGTTTCTCTTTATGTTCACCCACCCCGGGCTCTTTTTGCTCTACGCCGTCTTATCGTCTTGCCTTGCCACAACCATGAATCTCTTTGGCATCGTCGGCATCTTCTCGGGCGGCCTCGTGGAGATGGCAGCCTTCAACTTTATTCCGCTCATGCGCACGCATGCCGGTGCCTATCTTTTGGCGCTCGGCATCGGCCTTGCCTTTAGCCTCATCTTTTTTGTTAGTTTTCGAGCACTCATCTTGGTCTATGACCTTAAGACTCCGGGCCGCGAGGATCATGTCGTCAATCGCGCGGCAATCGATTGTTTAACGGGAAGCGACTTTGCCAAAGAGCAATCCCCCAATGACGAGGTCGATAGTCGATCCGATCAAGATCACGTCCTCGCTGAGCGGGTAATTCAGCTTTTAGGTGGCGTTGGCAATATCGTGGGCGCAACCAACTGCGCCACGCGCCTGCGCGTCGAGGTCGCAGACCCTTCCATCGTTGCAGATAACGCGTCGTTTGTCGCGGTGGGCGCCAAGGGCCTCATCATTACGGGCAAGACCGCCCAGGTGGTCATCGGCATCTCCGTTCCCCGCGTTAAAGAGCATTTTGACCAGATCATGGGCCTCGAGCCGGAATTTGTGCCCACCACCTCGGCCTCCCCTGCCGCCAGCGCAGCCCATAAGCGCGGCGCTATTTGCTTCTTCGATATCGACGGAACGCTCGCCTGGCAAGACCCCAGGCTCGCCCAAGACCTTCCCGAAGACGAGCGGGACCTCTCCCCCTATCCCAACGAGGCGGTTTCGCAGGCAATCCGCGAGTTTGTCGCCAACGGCAACATGGCCTTTATCTGCACGGGACGCACCCTGAGCTGCATCCACCCCAAACTTCTTGAGCTGCCTTGGACCGGCATCGTCTGTCTTGCGGGCGGTTACGCCGAGATCAACGGACACGCAATTCGCGATCTGTCGATGACGCCCAGTATGCTGCAGCGTCTTGCCCCCTACCTTGAGCAATCGGGCGAGGTCATCCGCTTTGAGGGCCTCAACGGCGTCGTGCGCATGAGTGCCGATGCGCCCGATGCTCCCGGATACGCGCGCACCCTGGGCGACGCAGTCACGCAGCTGCAACATTACAGTGTCTACAAGATCTTGATGTCTACATCGCTCGCCAACCACATCGCTCAAGATAAGGCACTTGAGCCGCTGCTGTGCTTTAACGAGCTCGAACTCGAGGTAACCGAAATCTCGCCCCGCGAATGCACGAAGCGCGGGGGCATCCAGTCTGTACTCGACGCCCTCGATCCCCACCACGGAACCGTATACGGCATCGGCGACGCCAGCAATGACGTCTCGCTGATGAACGCCGTCGATGTCGGCATTGCGATGGGCAACGCACCGGACTATCTCAAGGATAAGGCCGATTACGTGACCGACACCGTCGATCATGACGGTGTCGTTGCGGCGCTCGAGCATTTTAGGCTGATTTAGGCACACTCCATCAAACGCACGCCCGTTGTCCTAAATCGCCAAAACTGCCGCGCCAAACGCCCTGATGTGGCAATATGTTGTCTGCATATTGCATCAATGCAACCTCAGAAAGAATGCGAGAACCCGTGTCCAGTCCGTTTACCAGCTTTTTAGCCCAGCACTTTGACCAGATTAACGACTATCTGGCCACGTTCTTTGACGGACAGGCGACCTCTGCCGATATCGAGCGCTACCTGTACGCGCCGCTCTCGGCTTTTACGGCCAACGCCGGCAAGCGCCACCGCCCGCTTATCTGCATGCTCGCCGCAACCGCAGTGGGCGGTAGCTTTGAGAGTGCCCGCAGCGCCGCGGCAGCCATCGAGCATTTCCAGTCGGGCGCGCTGATCCACGACGACATCGCCGACAACGGACAGCTTCGTCGAGGCAAGCCCTGCATGCACCTTACCGAGGGCACGGGCCTTGCCATCAATTGTGGCGACCTGGCGCTCACCATGGTCACCAAGACGGTTCTCGACGACCCTACGCTGGAGTCCGACGTGAAGCTGCGCGTGCTCCACGAGCTTACCGAGATGATCGTCCGCACCATTGAGGGACAAGCACTCGACCTGGGTTGGGTCCGCGACGGGCGCTTTGATATCTCGGTTGATGACTACCTGGACATGGCGACGCACAAGACCGCGTTTTACAGCGGAGCCACGCCGCTTGCCGCCGGAGCCATTATCGGCGGCGGCAGCGATGAGCAAATCGAAGCGCTGCGCGCCTTTGGCCTGCACACAGGCCTTGCCTTTCAGATTCAGGACGACCTGCTCAACCTTGTCGGCACTAAGGAAGCCGCCAACAAGGACTTCCGCACCGACATCACCGAGGGCAAGCGCACGCTTGTCGCCGTACACGCCCTCTCTGATGAGCGCCACCACGACGAGGTCGAGGCGATTCTTTCCTCGGGCACCGATGATCCCGCGCAGCTCGCACGCGCCGTGGAGATCTTCCAGGAGACCGGCTCTATCGATTACGCCCACA
>CALFDL010000101.1 GCA_937950415.1 uncultured Collinsella sp.
TTATCTGAGATTCTACACGGTTTATTAAGGAGTGTTACTTATTCCGCAAACGGTCACTATATGCGGTAAGCGGTAGTTGGCCGCGACAACTGCGACACATTCCGTCCAGCAAATCCAATCGTGCTCCACGCACGGTTAATGCACGAGGCGGTAGAAATTCATCGATGCCGCACCCTCGGCGTGCAGCTCCATCGCCGGAACCGCCGGCGAATAGGTACGGCTCGTAAGTGCCGCCTCGCCGCCATTTGCAAAAATCTCGACCATCGTAGTGTCCGAAAGCACGCGTAGGTCGCGAAGCTCGCCGAGCTCAATCGACCTCTGGTCGCGCCCATAGCCTTCGTCACCCATATCGAGGGTAAGCATCCCGTCCGTATAACGCACAAAGACACCCTTGCGGATTTCGAGCTCGATCACCTGGGCGCCCTCACAGGAAACCACAAGATCAAACAGGCGGCCCGGCTCCTCAACGGTTTCACCGCCTGTCGCGCGAACGCAGTCGCCGCGCATCTTCTCAATCTCGTGCGCCGGCTGCTGACAGAGCTTACCATCGCGTATGCTCAGCTCTCGCGGCACCGTCAACGCGCACTGCCACCCGCGTGCCACCGTCGGGTTTTCTGCCGTCGCATCGGGGCAACCAGACCACCCGATCATCAAACGCCGACCCGCAGCATCCTCAAAGGACTGCGGTGCGTAGAAATCAAAGCCGGCATCGACCATCGGGGGCATGCCCTGCCCGGTGATCTTAAAGCTCGGCGCCTCCCAATCGGCCTCGATGGAGAACCACACGCACTGGTGCGGATTGCGGTAACGCCAACCATCGGCGGGCACGCCCTGCGGACAGCAAACGAGAATTAGCTCGCCATCAAGCTCAAATAGATCAGGGCACTCCCACATAAAACCAAACTTCTCGCCCAGCTCAATGCGCGTCGCATAGCTCCAATCCTCTAGATCGCGCGAAGTATAGACAAGCACGCAGCCGCGGTCGACTTTCGTACGAGCGCCCAGAACCATGTAGTAGATACCATCGTGTTCAAGGATCTTGGGATCACGCACGTGCGTACCGATATCGTCGGGGTAATCGACCGGCCCAACAGCTATGCGCTTCTCGCCCAATTCGTCGGGGGTCTCGGCAACCACATGAA
>CALFDL010000102.1 GCA_937950415.1 uncultured Collinsella sp.
GGATGGGCCTTCTCCATCTCGTCGAGCAAGATCACGGAGTACGGACGACGGCGCACGGCCTCGGTGAGCTGTCCGCCCTCGTCGTAACCCACGTATCCCGGGGGCGCACCGATCAGACGCTGGACGCTGAACTTCTCCATGTACTCGGACATGTCGATACGCACGAGCGCGCGCTCGTCGTCGAACAGGCACTCGGCAAGTGCCTTGGCGAGCTCGGTCTTGCCCACGCCGGTGGGGCCCAGGAAGAAGAAGCTACCGATGGGCTTGTCCGGGTCGGAGAGGCCCGCACGGCTGCGGCGCACGGCCGCGGCCACAGCGGACACGGCCTCGTCCTGGCCGATGACACGCTTATGCAGCTCGCCCTCCAGGCCCTTGAGCTTGTCGAGCTCGCCCTGCATCATCTTGGAGACGGGCACGCCGGTCCAAGCGCTCACGACCTCAGCGATCTCATCGGAGGTCACCTGCTCGTTGAGGCCCTCGCCGTCCTGCTGCTTTTGCGCCTCGAGCGCAGCCTCAGAATCCTGAATCTGCTGCTGCAGGCCCGGAATCACGGAGTAGCGCAGCTCGGACGCACGGCCCAGGTCACCGTTGCGCGTCGCACGCTCCTCTTCGCTCTTGGCCTCGTCGAGCTGTCCCTTGAGCTCCTGCACGTGGTCGATGGCGTTCTTCTGGTTGAGCCAGCCGGCCTTTTGCACGTTGAGCTTTTCTTGGACCTCGGCGATCTCTTGGCGCAGGGCCTCCAGACGCTCCTTGGAGGCGTCGTCGGTCTCCTTCATGAGCGCCTGCTCCTCGATCTGCAGCTGGGTGAGCTGACGCGTGGTGGCATCGATCTCGACCGGCATGCTGTCGAGCTCCATGCGCAGGCGGCTTGCCGCCTCATCGACCAGGTCGATGGCCTTGTCGGGCAGGAAGCGGTCGGCGATGTAGCGATCGGAGAGGTCGGCAGCTGCCACGAGCGCGCTATCGGTGATATGCACGCCGTGGAAGATCTCGTACTTCTCCTTGAGGCCACGCAGGATCGAGATGGTGTCCTCGACGGTAGGCTCGCTCACCATAACGGTCTGGAAACGACGGGCGAGCGCCGCGTCCTTCTCGATGTACTTGCGGTATTCGTCAAGCGTGGTCGCGCCGATCGCGTGCAGGTCGCCACGAGCGAGCGCCGGCTTGAGGATGTTGCCGGCGTCCATGGAGCCCTCGGTGGCACCCGCGCCCACGATGGTGTGTAGCTCATCGATGAACAGGATGACCTTGCCCTCGGACTTTTGCACTTCCTTGAGCACAGCCTTCAAGCGGTCCTCGAACTCGCCGCGGTACTTGGCGCCGGCGACCAGCGCGCTCATGTCGAGCTCGATGAGGTCGCGGTCGCGCAGCGTGCTCGGCACGTCGCCGGCCACGATACGCTGGGCGATGCCCTCGACGATGGCCGTCTTGCCGACGCCCGGCTCGCCGATGAGCACGGGGTTGTTCTTGGTGCGGCGGGACAGGACCTGGATGGTGCGGCGGATCTCATCGGTACGGCCGATGACCGGGTCGAGCTTGCCGGCGCGAGCGAGGTCGCAGATGTTGCGGCCGTACTGCTCCAGGGCCTCAAACTGCGTCTTGTCCTCGGCAGACGTCACGCGGTCATCGCCGCGCAGCTCCTCGTAGACCTGCTCGATGCGCTCCTTGGTAACGCTGGCGTCGCGCAGCACGCGGCCCGCCTCGCCCTTGTCCTCGGCAAGCGCCATGAGCAGATGCTCGGTCACCACAAAGCTGTCGCCCATCTTGGTGGCCTTTTTCTCGGCCTTCTCGATGACGCGGACGAGCTCGTTGGAAAGACCCATCTGCTGGCCCTCGCCCGAAACCTTGGGCGCATGGTCGATGGCATCCTGCGTGGAGCGCGCGAGCTGGGCGGGATCGGCGCCAATGCGCTCGATGATCACGGAGATATTGCGCTCACCGGCACCGAGCAGAGCGGACAGCAGGTGGATCGGCTCCACCGCGCCGGCCTGCGCGTCGGCGGCCGTGCTCATGGCGGTCTGCAGCGCCTCGCGCGACGTCATTGCTAGCTTATCGATTCTCATGGAATCACCTCTCTTGGGGCGGCCGCCCTACGGGGCGGCTTCACGTTGTTCGAGAAGTATTGTTGCCAGCTTTGCGCGTTCTTATACACAAATCTAAGTCTCTATATATAAGATTTTCTGAGTGATTGAAGGATAGGGTACTGAGACGTCGGCCCGCTGTGGCCCCGGTGCCCGAATGTCTCAATCTGTAACATCTAGCGGGCGTTTTCGAACCTAGATGTTACAGATCGAGACGAATTGTTCAGCGGCGCCCGTTTGTCTCAATCTGTAACATCTAGTCGGCAAATAGGGCTCTATCTGTTACAGATCGAGACAAACCGAAAACCACCACAAAGGGGACAGGCACCTTTGTGGTGGTCGCGGTCTCTACTCTTTTGCCGAGTCCGTGCTTCCCGATTCGGCGGTCCAGGGCATTTCATCCTCGAACAGCCATGCACGGGCAGACCCACTATCGCGTGCAGCCTGCGGGTCGGGCAAGCAGGTCTGTTCATAGGCATCTTGGATACACTGGGCCATAAAATCGTTGACCTCGGTCTGGTCGCCCTCCATGACATAGGCCGCATCGCCGTCCATGATGTAGATGCCCGGACCCTCATTGCCCTCGTAACCCGGATCGTACGAGACATCACATAACTTGGCGCCGTTCGCAGTGTCCAGCTCGATGGAAGAGTGACATCCGCCAACCATGTCGTTCGCTTTTGCCCGATAGGACGCATATCCGTACCAACGCTTAAAGGTTTT
>CALFDL010000103.1 GCA_937950415.1 uncultured Collinsella sp.
CGACGGATCGTAGTTCTTGGGCATTTCTTCCATATATCTCTCCCTGTCCCGCCGGCGTGTCCGCCTGCTTGGTTTTCGCTCGGTCAGGTCCTGGCTCGCACGAAGAGCACATTAAGTGCTCTTCGGCTCGTGCGGAATCTACGAAACCTTGCGCCTGGCCTTTGGCGGCGCGGCCTGCGTTGACTTTGGACAGCCCGGGTTTTCGTTGGCTGACGCCCCCACTCATAATGCTTGGGTCGGTGGGCTGATGTGTTGCGTCCCGTTGGGCTATAAGGTTGAAATGAAGGTGGACAGGCGATTTAGGCCTTCGTCCAGATCTTGGTCGGAAACGCAATAGCTGAGGCGGATGTGGCCTTCGGTTCCGAAGCAGTTTCCGGGGACTAGGGCTACGTTGGCCTCTTTGATGGCTTTGATGCAGAAGTCTTCGCTGGTTAGGCCGTACTGTTTGATGCTGGGGAAAGTGTAGAAGGCTCCTTCGGGCTCTACTACGTCGAGGCCCATGTTGTTGAGAGCGGTCAGCACGCGTTCGCGGCGGGCTCGGTAGACTTTGAGCATGGGGGTGGGGTCGACGGTGAGGGCTCGGGCTGCGGCGTCCATTTCGAAGGAGACGGCGCTCGATACTAGGTATTGGTGAGCCTTGGCGATCTCGGCGATGACGGGTGCCGCTGCTGCGAGCCAACCCAGGCGCCAGCCGGTCATGGCCCAGGGCTTGGAGAAGCTCTCGATGACTACCGTCTGCTCACGCAGCTCCGGGTGACGCCGGGCAAAGCGCTCGTAGCCATCCACATAAACCAGGCGGTTGTATACGTCGTCGCAGACTACGTAGATGCCCGACTGCTCCGCTACGCGCGCCACGGCGTCGAGCGATGCCGCGTTGAGAATGCAGCCCGTGGGATTGTTGGGCGAGCAGATAACGATGGCCTTGGTCGCCGGGGTCACACAGGCGCGAAGCGCATCCTCGTCAATCTGAAATTGCGCAGGCTCCGTATCCAAAAAGACCGCTTTGGCGTGATTGGCCACAACGATGCTCTCGTACAGGCCAAAGGCCGGCGTGGGAATAATGACCTCGTCGCCGGGGTTGAGCATAGCCATGAATGTTGCCGACAGAGCCTCGGTCGCGCCGTCGGTCAGGATGACCTCGTCGGCCGAAAACATAAGGCCCGCGTCCCCCATGTAGGCAGATAACGCCTCACGCAGGACGGGGCGACCGTTGTTGGGCGGATAGTGCGTGTCGCCGCGGTCCAGTGCGGCGGTCACCTCGGCGCTAATCACATCGGGCGTGAGAAAATCGGGCTCGCCAAGCGCGAGCGCAATGCATCCCGGGTGCCGGGCGGCGAGCGCGTTGATCCGGCGGATGCCGGAGGGCTTAAGCGTGGCAAGCGAGGTATTCATGGGCAAGCGCATGGCGTTCCTTTCGTAAGGGTTGCACTAGGATAGCGCGGCGGGGCGCCGCCGGACGGTGTAACCTAAACGGAAACCAACCGGAAAGGAGGCGGCATGGAGACGACCACACGCGGCGATGTACCAAAAACGCTGAAAACCATTGCGTATATCAGTATTCCCAAGAGCGCCGATCTTGAGTTTTTGCTCTGGGACCTGCAGGATGCCATCGTCGCCTATGCACAGATTTCCGGCACCGCACTCCCCCATCCAGTCGACTTGGAGGCGGATGATGCCGGCAGCGTTGCCGGTACCGCCGATGGCATTGTGTTCGCCGTTGAAGATGCACCCAATGATGAAGCGATGGCGCCCATTGAGCAGGTGCTCGACCGCTTTGGCGGCGCAGGGACGCGTGCCTACGTTGTTGTCCAGGCCGACATCGGCGGCCTGGAGCGAGCACACGGGCTCGTCGTACGTCTGCGAGCGGCGTGCGACCTTCGTGGGCTGTCATGGTGCGGCGGCGTTGTCGCCTGTACCGGCAGCGGCTTCGCGGCGCTTCGTCACTCACCGCGCATGGGACTCTTGCGGCGACCGTTTTCGGAAGCGATGGACAAACTCGTAGGCGCCGTTCGTATGGGCTGTTCGGTTGAGCATGCGCAGCGACTTGGTGGTGGCAATGCCGAGGACGTCGACGCCGACGGCATGGCTTGCGCCGAGCCAGCCGTGCCCGCGCCGATCTGGCGAGGCGTTCTGAAACACCTCGGCGCCCGCACTCAATCAATAATCTAAATTAATGAGCTGCCCAGTCAACGGCTTCACTCCAACGCTCGACAAGCCGCTCCAAACGCCACGCCGCGTTGGCAGGACTCGTCGACGGCAGCACGATGGCGGGTAACCCCGTCCGCTCTTGTAGATAGCGTTTGTAGAGCCGTCCGGCCGTGCCGCCGTTGCAAACAACGATCTCGATCGGCGTGGCATCGGTAATGCGCTCAATATGTGCCGGCACAACGTTGCGAATGCTGGCGTCACTCGAGCCCCTAATGTCGCAGCTCTCAATCACATCCCACAGGGCTACGCCACCGTACAGCAGCATGGATCGCTTGGCGGCAATCGAGGCGCCGAGCGTCGCGGGCTCGCCGCTCGCCAAAGAGTCTCCCTCGTTGGGCGGCACGGGCACACCGAGGCACGCGGCCATCACACGCCAAAAGCGATTCTGAGGGTTGCCGTAATAAAAGGCATTGGCGCGCGAAAGCACCGAGGGAAACGATCCGAGCACCAAAACGCGCGAGTGCTGGTCGAACACGGGCTCAAACCCATGCTCAATATGTTGATAGCCCTCGTCAGACACAGGCATGGGCTAGGCTCTCAACAGATAGCGCACCTCGTAGGGTGCAAGCTCAAGGGCACCCGTTAGCTCGACTGTGGGCGCGCCGTCGGCAAGTAGGTCGGCAAAGGAGCCGTTGAGCTCGCCGGCTCCAAAGGTATAGGGCTCGTTCACGGCATTGACCGCCACGAGCACCGTCGCGTCGTCGCAGGCGCGCTCGAACAGCAGCTGCTTGTTCTGGATCACCACGTTGCGATAGGCACCATAGTTGAGGGCACAGGCCGCCGCGTCGTCTGCCGAACGCAGGTGCGCGAGCTGCTTGATGAAGGCCGTCAGCTCGTTGGGCGCAGGCTCATCGAGCGCAGGTCGCAGCGCCCAGTCGCCATCGGGGCCGCCCTTTTCTCCAGGAATCCCCCACTCGCTGCCATAGTAGACGCACGGGATGCCCGGCATGCCAAAGAGCATGCCATAAGCGGGGCGCAGACAGGACTTGTCGGTAAGGATGCTCGCCAGGCGCGGCACATCGTGGTTGTCGACAAACGACAGCAGATGCTTGCCGCGATAAATGCACCACGGGTCACCGCCAAACTGGCGATGCAGCGAGTGGGCAATCTCGAACATGTTGACCGAGTTAAAGCTGGAGTACAGGCCCTTGTAGCACTCGTAGTTGGTGCAGGAGTCAAGCATCTCGTCGTTGACGATCTGGTTGTAGTCGCCGTGGAGCGTCTCACCGATCAGCACAAAGTCGGGTTTGAGCTCACGGGTAAAAGTATGCAGGCGGCGCATAAAATCGCGATCGAGCATATAGGCGACGTCCAAGCGCAGGCCGTCGATGCCAAAGACCTCGGCCCAGCGACGCACGGACTCAAGCAGGTAATCGACCACGGCGGGATTTTGCAGGTTGAGCTTCACAAGCTCAAAATGGCCCTCCCAGCCCTCGTACCAAAAGCCGTCGCCATAGCAGGAATCGCCGTCAAAACTGATGTGGAACCAGTCCTTGTAGGGCGAGTCCCACTTACGCTCCTGCACATCGCAGAAGGCCCAGAAGCCACGGCCCACATGGTTGAAGACCGCATCGAGCACCACGCGGATGCCATGGGCGTGCAGCGTCTCGCATACGGCGGCAAAATCGGCATCCCCGCCCAGGCGGCGGTCGATATGGCGCAGACTGCGCGTGTCGTAACCGTGGCTGTCGGATTCGAGCGGCGGGTTGATGAGCACAGCACCGATGCCGAGCTCTTGCAGGTAGTCGGCCCATTGGACAATCTTCATGATGGGCGCATCGGGGTTGGGCGCGGCGTTGGCAGCCTGGGCGAGCTCATCCTCGGCAACGGGGGCGGCGTTTTCACGCGGAGCCCCACAAAAGCCCAGCGGATAGATCTGGTAGAACGTCGTCTCGTATGCCCACATAGCAACCTCCCGGTAAGCTCAACACAACGACATCCATTGTATGCCCAGCAGGGTAGCTATTTTGGGATGGGGCTCTTTTAGCTACCCCAGCCCCTTTCTAAGTTGCGGTGAAATACGGACTGTTTGCCGGGTTTATTGGACCCAGCAGTCCGTATTCCACCGCAACTGATGAGGGGACGTGATTAGGCGACGAGCTTTGCGCGGCGTATGGCCGGAAATAGCACCGTGATGGCGAGGATGACGCCCACGACGGTAATCGCCCCGCCCACGAAGCCAATCCAAGCGATACCGGGACCCGAAACCACGGCGCCACCGATTGCGGTGCCCGTGCCGATACCCAGATTGAACAGGCCCGAGAAGATCGACATGGCGACGGCCGACGAGTCCGCCGGCGTGTACTTGATGAGCTCGGCCTGAAACGCCACGTTAAAGGCCGTGGCGCAGCAACCCCACAGTGCGCAGACGGCAAGCACTGTCACGAGCGACGATGCGGCCGGCCCCATGAGCAGCAGGGCCACCGGCACGCCGGAGAGCGTGATAGTCAAGAACGGGAAGCGATGCCCATCGAACAGGCGGCCAAACAGCCAGCTTCCGAGCAAACCAGAGCAGCCAAACGCCGTCAGCGTCATGGTAATGGCGCCCGCATCGACGTGCGCGACCTGCGCCAGGAAGGGCTCGATATAGCTGTAGCTTGCGTAATAGCCGGTCGCCATGAAGACCGTGACTGCGTAGAGCGCGATGAGGAGCGGGTTCTTGAGCAACTCGGGCAGCTGTTTGACGGTAAAGCGCTCACCCGCCGGCATGGCCGGGAACACCGCTGCCTGGTAGACGGCCGCGATGGCTGAGAGGCCCCCGACCACGGCAAACGTCATGCGCCAGCCCACGGCCAGGCCAATGGCGCGACCGAGGGGCAGGCCAAAGATCTGCGCGATGGACGAGCCCGTAGCGATCATGCTGATGGCGAGCGCGCCGTGGCGCGTGTCAACCAGACGCGAGGCCATAATCGAGGCGACTGACCAGAACACGGCATGTGCGCAAGCGACCACCAGGCGCGCGCAGACCAGGATGGGATATGTCGGTGCCACAGCGGACAGGAACTGGCCCAGCGAGAACACGGCAAGCACGCCCAGCAGCATCCGCTTGAACTCAAAGCGCGAAGCGAACACCATGAGCGGCAACGACAGCAGCATGACGCCCCAGGCATAGACCGAGATCATGATGCCAGCTTGGGCCTCGGTAAGCGAGAACGACGCGGCGATATCAGTCAAAAGGCCGATGGGCATAAACTCCGACGTGTTGAACACGAACGCACAGCAGGTGAGCCCGATAAGCGGGAGCCACTGCCTGAGCGTGATGCCGTCTTGCCTTGCCTGACTCATATATAACGTCTCCAATCATTTTGAGCGGAGGCGATTATATAGCAACGGCCCCGCATCCGTCAGTAACAGATGCGGGGCCGCAATCAACTCAATACACAGAGGTTACGCCATCAATAAATAGCTAAGCCAACCCCAGCAATATACCCGCCGAATGCACGACAAACGCCACGATCCAGGCGACCGTCACCTGAAACGCGAACACGGCAACGGCATAGCGCGCACCCAGCTCGCTCTTGACGGCGCCGATGGCAGCCACGCAGGGCGGGTACAGCAGCGTAAAGACCAGGAACACATAGGCGGTGAACGGCGAAAACATGGTCGACAGTGCCGCGGGCGACGTTGCACCCAAAAGCACGGTGAGGGTCGAGATGACACTCTCCTTGGCGATAAGTCCGGTGACGAGCGCCGTGGATGCACGCCAATCGCCAAAGCCGAGCGGCGCCAGCGCCGGCGCGATAATGCTACCCAGACCGGCAAGCAGACTCTGCGACTGATCGGCGACCACATTAAAGCGGATATCGAACGTCTGGAGGAACCAGATGACCACGGTAGCGGCAAAGATAATGGTAAAGGCCTTGGTGATGAAGTCCTTGGCCTTATCCCATGCCAGCATCACCGTCGTCTTGACGCTCGGCAGGCGGTAATTGGGAAGCTCCATGATAAACGGCACCGGGTCGCCCTTAAATGCCGTGCGGTTGAGCACCAAAGCCGCGATGCAGCCGACCACGATACCGATCAGATAGAGCGAGACCATGGCGGGAACCGTCGCCTGCGGGAAAAACGCCCCGCACAGCAAGCCGTAAACCGGCAACTTGGCTGAACAGCTCATAAACGGCGTGAGCATGACCGTCATCTTGCGGTCGTGCTCGGATGGAAGCGTACGGGTCGACATGATAGCCGGCACGGTGCAGCCAAAGCCGACGAGCATGGGCACGAAGCTGCGGCCCGACAAGCCAAAGCGACGCAGCACTTTATCCATGACAAAGGCTACGCGTGCCATGTAGCCGGAGTCTTCCAGAATGGAGAGGAACAAGAAGAGCACGACGATAATCGGTAGGAAGGTCAGTACGCTGCCCACGCCCGTAAGCACGCCGTCGACAGCCAGCGAGCGCACCACGTCGTTGGTTCCGAATGCCTTGAGGCCCGCATCGGCCGAGGCGATGATGGCAGCGATGCCGTCCTCCATGAGTCCCTGCAACGCCGCGCCGATCACGCCAAACGTCAGCCAAAAGACGAGGCCCATGATCACCAGGAACGCCGGAATGGCCGTGTAGCGACCCGTCAGGATGCGGTCGATCTTGACGGAGCGCACGTGCTCGCGGCTTTCGTGTGGCTTGACGACGCAGCGCCCGCACACGTCGCCGATAAAGCTAAAACGCATATCGGCCAGCGCAGATAGGCGGTCGGTGCCGGCCTCGCCCTCCATCTGGGTAATGATGTGCTCGATAGCGTCGAGCTCATTGCGATCCAGGTGAAGCGCCTCGGTTACCAGCTCATCGCCCTCGACCAGCTTGGTCGCCGCAAAGCGCACCGGGATGTGCGCCGTTGTGGCGTGATCCTCAATCAGATTGGCGATGCCGTGGATGCAGCGATGCAGTGCACCGCCGTCCGGACCGTCGGGCGCGCAAAAGTCCAGGCGACCGGGGCGCTCGCGGAACCGTGCCACGTGCAGGGCGTGGTCCACCAGCTCGCCGATGCCCTCGTTGCGGGCAGCGCTAATGGGGACAACGGGCACGCCCATCAGGCTCTCGAGCAAGTTGACGTCCACGGCGCCGCCGTTGGCGGTCACCTCGTCCATCATGTTGAGCGCGATGACCATGGGGCGATCGAGCTCCATAAGCTGCAGCGTCAGGTACAGATTGCGCTCGATGTTGGTGGCGTCGATGATATCGATGATGGCGTCCGGGCGCTCGTCGAGGATGAACTGACGGCTCACGACCTCTTCGCCTGTGTACGGCGACAGGGAGTAAATGCCAGGCAGGTCGGTAACGCTCGCCTCGGGATGGTTACGGATGGTGCCATCTTTGCGGTCGACCGTCACGCCGGGAAAGTTACCGACGTGCTGGTTAGAGCCCGTCAGCTGGTTGAATAACGTGGTCTTGCCACAGTTTTGGTTGCCGGCGAGGGCAAAGTGCAGCGGCGCGCCCTCGGGCACGGCCGTCTTTGCCGCACGGGGCGAATACGTCCCCTCGCCAAGTGCCGGGTGCTCCGTCGTACCGATTGCGGCGTTAACGCGCGGGCCGGCATCGGTGTCGTGCACATCCACGAGCTCGATACGAGCGGCATCGTCCTTGCGCAGCGTCAACTCGTAGCCACGCAGGCGAATCTCGAGCGGGTCGCCCATAGGGGCGTACTTCATCATGGTGACTTCGGTGCCCGGCGTTAGGCCCATGTCCAAAATATGCTGTCGGAGTGCCTGATCGTCCGATGCCACCGATGCGACAACGGCGTCCTTTCCAATCTCGAGTGTATCGAGCTTCACGTCCGTGTTCCTCCCCCGACGCCCACAGGGCGTTGCATTTAGTTTACCTTGGCTAACCGTTTGCCACGGCTAACCAATTGTAACCATGCATGATAGCGCGAACACGCAACGACGTTCAATCAGCAAATTGGCGCAATGGGGACAGGCAGGAGAGTTCAGGGCCATAGTTTCCCGATGAGGCCTCTCGGGGAAACTACATCCCAGAATTCCGGCTCGAAACGGGATATGGTTTCCCAAACAGGCCTCTTACGGAAAATGCATCCCGGAATCCCCGCTCGAAACGGGACGCGCTTTCCCAGTCGAGGCCCTATGGGAAACTGCGTCCCACCTTGAAAGGCAAAACTGGGGCGCAGTTTCCGGGCGGGGCATCAAAAACGAAGTTGCGGTGGAATAGTTCCTGGATGGGCTGGTTGATGCCCCAGATAGGAACTATTTCACCGCAAGTTATTGAAGGGCTTGGATGCCGGGACTCTTACAGATGGCGCTCCAGGAAGCGGAAGGCTAGGCGGATCCAGGGACGGACCGCCACCTGCTTGTCCTCGTTGTCGACCGCGGTGTTGGCGTTGCCGAGCGAAAGGCCGTGACCACCCTGGTCGAAGACGTGCATCTCGCATGCAACGCCCTCCTCGGCCATGCGCTGCGCAAACGGATAGACCTGCGCGATCGGCGCCGTCTTGTCGTCGGACACGCCCCACACAAAGGTCGGCGGCATCTGACGCGAAACATGCGTGGTGGGGCAGATATCGGCCAAATGCTCGTCAGTTGCCTCGCCGCCCGTCACCATCGACAGGTAGTCGTTGAGCAAATCGCGCCCCGTCTTGCCGCCCGTCTTGGGCACACGCAAGTCGATGCGTGGATCGCGCGTCTGCATGTCGCGCACATAGGCAAAGTCGAGCAATGGATAGCCCAGCACCACGGCATCGGGACGAATGTCGTCCGGACGCGCCCCGGCAAGTGCCGCGAAGGGGCCGGTCTTCCACTGTGTTGCCAGCGAGGCGCAAATCATGCCGCCAGCAGAAAAGCCCACGACGCACACGCGCTTGGGATCGACATGCCACTCGTCGGCATTCGCACGCACCGTGGCAACCATCTTGGCAAGATCTGCTTGGGGGTGTGGAAAGCTCACGTCACCCGTAGAACTCGTGACATAGTTGAGCACAAAGGCCTGGTAACCGTGATCCAAAAACGCAAACGCCACGGGATCCTGCTCATGCGGAGCGATATGCGTAAACGCACCTCCGCCGCAGATAATCACGGCAGGGCGGCGGCCATTCGGTTTATCAGGCAGCGGCTCGGCACCCAAATACGTAAACGTCGCCGGATATTCCTCGGTCGGCTCCTCGCCCCACAGCGCACGGTTCTCGACAATCATATGTGCTCCCTTCGCGCAAATTAAGCGCCCTTGTTTTTCGCCTTCAAGCGTACCCCACTTGAACCCGTGGCGCAGAAACACTCCAGCAATAAGTTTCCCTTCAACTGATATATCACATAATCCCAGCTCAGAGGTATCGCTGAGCAGCGTAGAATAGGGGGTGTTGACCAAGCCGCGAAACAGATATGAAACGTTTCCGGCAAACCAAACGCGCGATATGCGCCTATTTAAGTTGGAGGCAACTATGGGTCTGCTCGATTCGCTTAAGTCCACCTTCACCTCGACCGGCGAGGCGTCCGTTCCGCCCGCAGCAAGCTTCGCCACCCGCGAAGGCGTCATCTATGCCCCCGTCAACGGCGTGCTCGTCAACCTGGACGAGGTTCCCGACGAGACGATCGCCTCGGGCATGCTTGGCCAGGGCTATGGCATCGAGCCCATTACCGGCACCATCTATGCGCCCGCCAACGGCCGCATCGGTGCCACCACTGTCACCAACCACTCCATCGGCATGATTACCGAGGACGGTCTTCGCGTGTTCATCCATGTCGGCCTGGGCACCGTGGAAATGAACGGCAAGGGTTTTGCCCGCTTTGTCGAGATGGGCGATGTGGTCAAGGCAGGCCAGCCGCTCATCAGCTTCGACCGCGAGGCCATTAAGGCCGCTGGTCACGAGGACATCGTGACCGTCATCGTCTCCGAGCTCGATCGTCTTAAGAGCATCGACCATGTCGGCGAGTCCGGAACGCTTATCGGCGGCAACCCGCTCGTCAAGCTTGGCGACCCGCTGCTGGTTGCCAAGACCAAGTAGCCAGGCCCCGCGCCACACAGCCAAAAGGCACCTCGTCAAGCGCCCGCGACCATTTGGCCGCGGGCGCTTTTCGTTTGAAAAACCATCCCGCCAATGCTTTATCTGTATAGCTCAAATGAGCCGAGCTGCTAGAATATCGAACTGTATGGATAACTATCATTCAACCGTTATGGGAGGATACGTGAACCGCACCAAAATCGCGCAGCTCTATGCCGATGCCGAGTCGCTCGGCGGCCAGACCGTCACCGTCGCCGGCTGGGTTAAGTCCGTCCGCGACATGAAGAACTTTGGCTTTGTTACGCTCAACGACGGCAGCTGCTTCCGCGACCTGCAGGTCGTCATGAACCGCGAGGCACTCGACAACTACGACGAGATCGCCCATCAAAACGTCTCGGCCGCACTCATTTGCACCGGCACCGTCAAGCTGACCCCCGATGCGCCCCAGCCTTTCGAGCTTTCTGCCACTTCCATCGAGGTCGAGGGCGTCAGCGCCCCGGACTACCCGCTGCAAAAGAAGCGCGCAACCGTCGAGTTCCTGCGCACCCAGCAGCACCTGCGCCCGCGCACCAACCTGTTCCGCGCCGTGTTCCGCATTCGCTCTGTCGCGGCTGCCGCCATCCACCGCTTCTTCCAGGAGCAGGGCTTTGTCTACGTCAACACCCCCATCATCACCACGAGTGACTGCGAGGGCGCCGGCGAGATGTTCCGCGTGACCACGCTCGACCCCAAAAATCCGCCCCTCACCGAGTCCGGCGAGGTCGACTGGAGCCAGGACTTCTTTGGCAAGCACGCGAGCCTTACCGTGTCCGGCCAGCTCAATGCCGAGAACTTTGCCATGGCCTTTGGCGACGTGTACACCTTTGGCCCCACCTTCCGCGCCGAAAACTCCAACACCACGCGCCACGCCGCCGAGTTTTGGATGATCGAGCCCGAGATGGCCTTTGCCGACCTTAACGACTACATGGATAACGCCGAGGCCATGCTCAAGTACGTCCTTAAGGACGTCATGGCAACCTGCCCCGACGAGCTCAATATGCTCAACAAGTTTGTGGACAAGGGTCTGCTCGAGCGCCTGGACCACGTGGCAAACTCCGACTTTGCCCGCGTCACCTATACCGAGGCCGTCGAAATCCTGGAGCAGGCAGTCGCCGCCGGTCACAAGTTTGACTATCCCGTGAGCTGGGGCATCGACCTGCAGACCGAGCACGAGCGTTTCCTGACCGAGGAGCACTTTAAGCGACCGACTTTTGTGACCGACTACCCGGCCGAGATCAAGGCGTTCTACATGCGCATGAACGAGGACGGCAAGACCGTCGCCGCCGCCGACTGCCTGGTGCCGGGCATCGGCGAGATTATCGGCGGCTCCCAGCGCGAGGAGCGCCTGGATCTGCTCGAAGCCCGCATCAAGGACCTGGGCATGAATCCCGAGCAGTACAAGTACTATCTGGACCTGCGCCGCTACGGTTCTTGCAAGCACGCCGGCTACGGTCTGGGCTTCGAGCGCTTGGTCATGTATCTGACCGGCGTGGGCAACATCCGCGACGTCCTGCCGCACCCGCGCACCGTGGGCAACGCCGACTTCTAATCGCCACAGCGCCACCAAACGCGTTCCAGCGCATCACGCCAGCGCCTCTCGGCAAGCCGAGGGGCGCTTTTTTCAACAGCATCCGTCAAGCTTTTGGCAAGTTTTTGGTCAGTTGGGCAGGGCTGTTGAAAACTCGACCCGCCGCTTGCCGACGGCTACCGACCGCCCAGGGCGTCCTGCACCCCTGGGAAAGCCCCGCGTCCTAGGCTCCATACCGTCGCCACCCAAAACGGAAAGGACGTGGGCGCCATGACCGAAACCGCTGTTGAAACTTACGAGACCACGACGAGGGGCGCCGCCTCAATGGCAGCCTATCGCGCCGTTCGCATCCTGCAACTATTAAGCGAAAACACCGGCGAGGACAAGGCTATGCTTTCCGATGAGTTGATCCGGCGCCTCGCCCATCCCGACGACCCCGCCCGCATGCCCATCTCGGCGGCGCGGCGCAGCATCTACACCGCCATCTCCGCACTTCGCCATGCCGGATACGAAATTGAGTACAAACGCGGCGTGGGCTACAAACTTCTTACCCGCCCGCTCACCGATGAAGAGATCATCCGGCTCCACGGTATGGTCATGCGCAACCGCTCCACGCCCATCGCCATTCGAAAGAGCATGGCGCAGCACTTGGTCGCCATGGCGAGCGCCGACGTTCGCGGCTACCTCGATGCACCCGAGCCCGCTCCAAGCGTGGGCGGCAAATCCACCAAGACCACGCACACGCCTGTCAAGCGCATCGATGCCTGCGAGCTCATCGAGCAGGCCATCGACCACGGAACCACGGTGAGTTTTGATATTTCGAGTGTCACGGCACGCGGAGAGGTCGAAGTGGCACGGATGACACTCCGGCCCTTTGCCATCAAGCAACGAGACGGCATCTCGTATTTGCTGGGAACGGTCTATGACGCGCGAGGCGCCGATGACACGTTGCGTACCGTAGAGATCGGCCGAATGAGAAACGTCACCACACGTCTCCTCGACGGCAAGAAGCTCTTCGCCGCCCTGGACGAGGACGACGCCTCCTCCGCCGCATAAGACCCTCCGCCGCCCATTCGACTACCCGTACCGCCCATCCGATTCTGTATTAAAAAACCCGCCAGGCTGTTGTAAAAATGGACATCAGCGCTACTATAGTTCCACTTGCACTTTGTCCCAGTGCAGTGTTTCCAGCCATTTTTATACTGGGGGTAATGATATGAAGGACATCACCATCAGCCGCAGGAGCCTTCTGGTCTCCGCCGGCCTGCTCGCGCTCGCCCCGCTCGCCGGATGCGGCGGCAACTCTGGTTCCGGCTCTGCTGCCGCCGGTTCCGACTACACCATCGGCGTTCTGCAGCTCACCGAGCACTCCGCACTCGACGCCGCCAACGATGGCTTTGTCAAGGCCATCAAGGAGAGCGGCCTTAAGGTCAAGATCGACCAGAAGAACGCCCAGAACGACCAGTCCACGTGTAAGTCCATTGCCGACAAGTTTGTGGGCGACAACGTCAACCTGATTTATGCCATCGCCACGCCCGCCGCGCAGGCTGCCGCTGGCGCCACGGCCGATATCCCCATCGTAGGCTGTGCCATCACCGACTACGCCGCCTCCGGCCTGGTCCAGGACAACGACAAGCCCGGCACCAACGTCACGGGCGCTTCCGACCTCACCCCGGTCGCCGAGCAGCTCGAGATGATGCAGAAGGTCCTGCCCGACGTTAAAAAGGTCGGCCTGCTCTACTGCACCGCCGAGTCCAACTCCGACGTCCAGATCAAGGCCGCCAAGAAGGAGCTCGACAAGCTGGGCCTCGAGTACACTGACTTCACCGTCTCGAGCTCCAACGAGATTCAGTCCGTCGTCGAGTCTGCCGTGGGCAAGGTCGACGCGCTGTACTCCCCCACTGACAACACCATCGCCGCGGGCGCTTCGCAGGTCGGCCAGATCTGCAAGGAGAATAAGCTCCCCTTCGTGACCGGCGAGGAGGGTATGTGCATGGCCGGCGGCCTGTTCACCCTCTCCATCAACTATAAGGACCTGGGCTACGCCGCGGGCGAGATGGCCGTTAAGATCCTGAAGGGCGAGGCCAAGCCCGAGGATATGCCGATCAAGCACCTCTCGAGCAAGGACCTGGTCGTCGTCAAGAACGACGAGATGGCCGAGGCCCTAGGCATCGACCTTTCCGCTCTGGACGAGTAGCGCCATGTGCGGTAACGCGTCTAGGGCCCGCACGCGCGCCACAGCCGCGTTATTCAATATCTGAGTCCTTGGGGCGAACGCTAAAGACCGGCGTTCGCCCTGCTTGTTTCGGATGAGACAAAACATCCGTCCGCAACTCTTTTATGCACTGGTACCGCTATTATGGAAAATCACGTGTCCACCCTATCCTAGGAGGTATGAAGCATGCTCATTGCATTGCAGGGCGCCGTTTCGCAGGGCGTCCTCTGGGGCATTATGGTGCTTGGCGTGTTTATCACGTTCCGCCTGCTCGACATCCCCGATATGACCTGCGACGGCAGCTTTGCCCTCGGCGGCTGCGTCTGCGCTGTGCTCATCGTCAATAACAACGTCGACCCGCTGCTCGCCGTGCTGGCCGGCATGTGCGCCGGCGCCATCGCGGGCGCCGTCACGGGCATTTTGACCACCGTCTTTGAGATTCCTGCGATCCTCGCCGGAATCCTCACCCAGATCAGCCTGTGGTCCATCAACCTGCGCATCATGGGCAAGTCCAATACGCCCATTCTTGCCAAGGGCACCGTGTTCTCGGCCGTCAGCAATATGACCGGTCTGCCGCAGTCCACCGTTGCCATCATCTTGGGCATCCTGCTCGCCGTGGCTATCGTTGCCATCCTGTATTGGTTCTTTGGCACCGAGATCGGCTCGGCGCTGCGAGTCACCGGCAACAACGAGTACATGATCCGCGCCCTGGGCGTTAACACCAACACCACCAAAATGATCGCCCTCGTGCTCTCCAACGCCCTCATTGGCCTTTCGGGTGCGCTCATCTGCCAGAGCCAGAAGTACGCCGACATTGGCATGGGCACCGGCGCCATCGTTATCGGTCTTGCCGCCATCGTCATCGGCGAGGTGCTCGGTCGCCTGCTGCCCGGCGGCCTCACGCAGTTTAGCGTCCGTCTTGCTTCCGCCGTCTTTGGCTCCGTGGTGTACTTCCTTATCCGCGCCATCGTGCTGCAGCTGGGCATGGACGCCAACGACATGAAGCTACTCTCCGCCGTGATCGTCGCCGTGGCCCTGTGCGTGCCCGTGGTTTGGGAGCGCTATAAGCTCCGCAGCTCCTACACGAAGGGAGATGAGGCAGATGCTTAAGCTCTCGCACGTCAAGAAGACCTTTAACAAGGGCACCGTCACCGAGAAGCGCGCGCTCACCGGCGTCGACCTCACCCTCAACGATGGCGACTTTGTAACCGTGATTGGCGGCAACGGCGCCGGCAAGTCCACGCTGCTCAACATGATCGCCGGCGTATATCCGCTCGATTCGGGCGTTATCGAGCTCGACGGCAACGATATCTCGCGTCTGAGCGAGTCGCAGCGTGCCAAGTACCTGGGCCGCGTGTTCCAGGACCCCATGCGCGGCACCGCAGCCGACATGCAGATTGCCGAGAACCTGGCCCTCGCCAAGCGTCGCGGCCAGCGTCGCGGCCTTTCGTGGGGCGTCACCAAGGCCGAGAAAGATGAGTACGTTGAGCTGCTCAAGCGCCTGGACCTTGGTCTGGACACGCGTCTCAACGCCAAGGTCGGCCTGCTCTCGGGCGGACAGCGCCAGGCACTCACCCTGTTGATGGCCACGCTCACCAGGCCGCGCCTGCTGCTGCTCGACGAGCACACCGCGGCCCTCGACCCCAAGACGGCCTCTAAGGTGCTCAACCTGACCGAGGAGATCGTCGACGAGAACCACCTGACCACGCTCATGGTCACGCACAACATGAACGACGCCATCCGTCTGGGCAACCGTCTGATCATGATGCACGAAGGCCACGTGATCTACGACGTGGCGGGCGATGAGAAGAAGTCGCTCACCGTAGCCGACCTGCTGCAGAAATTCGAGGAGGTCTCGGGCGGCGAGCTCGCCAACGACCGCATGCTGCTAAGCTAAACCTACCAAAAAGGGACAGGTTTATTTTGGCAGGTTTTATCTGCGCAAACGTCAAAACCGCCGCTAAGGGACAGGCGCCCTTGCGGCGGTTTTCGCATATTATGTCGATAATCCGATATTCAACCAGACATTCTGGCTAAGGACTAAGGAAACTGCCATGAAAAGACTCCCCCGCCTTGCGTTAGCCACCGCGTTGTTTGCCGGCGCGCTCGCAGGCATCCCAAGCCTCGCTTTCGCGGGGAACCTGCCCGCCGCTATTGACGGCTCCGTGGCCGTCATGCACACCAACGACATCCACGGCAGCTACAAGTACAGCTACAACGCAAGCAAGGGCACCGGCACTGTGGGCTTTGATGGGCTGGCGGTTCTCTATAGCGCCCAAAACAGCGCCCCCG
>CALFDL010000104.1 GCA_937950415.1 uncultured Collinsella sp.
CCTTGTCCGCGGCTCCGAAGGAGCAGGACATGGCGCCACACATGGTCGAGGACGTTCTGAAAACTAAGCCCGGCCCCCGCCGGACAGGTCACACTACTCGCAGAGCAGCTTAGCGATCTGGACGGCGTTGGTTGCCGCGCCCTTACGGATTTGGTCGCCGCAGCACCAGAAGGTGATACCGCGCACGGCCTCGGGGTTCGAGATGTCGCGACGCACGCGGCCGACCCAAATCAGGTCCTGGTCGGACGTATCCATCGGCATGGGGAAGCGATCGTGCGCATCCTCGGCGCTCATATCGTCAACCAGCTTCACGCCCGGAGCGGCAGCCAGCGCAGCACGGGCCTCCTCAACCGTAATGTCGCGCTCAAACTCGAGCGTAATGCTCTCGGAGTGCGAACGCAGCACCGGCACGCGCACGCAGGTGCAGTTCACGCGCAGCTCAGGCAGATGCATGATCTTACGGCCCTCGTTCTGCAGCTTCATCTCCTCGGAGGTAAAGCCTTCTTCCTTGACACCGCCGATCTGCGGAATCAGGTTGCTCGCCAGCTGGGCGGCAAACGCGCGCGGCTCGGGAATCTCCTCGCCGCGGCCCAGGGCGGCCAGCTGAGCCTCAAGCTCGGCCATACCGGGAGCGCCGGCGCCCGAAGCTGCCTGATACGTGGACACGATCATACGCTTCACGCCAGCAAGCTGATGCAGCGGCCACGTGGGAACCAGGCCGATGATGGTCGCGCAGTTGGGGTTGGCGATAAGGCCATGATGCCACTTGATGTCGTCGGCGTTGATCTCGGGCACGACCAGCGGCACCTCGGGGTCCATGCGGAAAGCATGGCTGTTGTCGACCACGACGGCGCCGCGCTTGACGGCTTCGGGCAGCAGCTCCTTGGCGATATCGTCGCCGGCAGCGCCGAGTACGATGTCGCAGCCCTCAAAGGCCTCGGGGCAAGCTTCCTCGATCACAACCTGCTCGCCGCGGAACTCGACGGTCTTGCCCGCAGAGCGCGCGCTCGCTAGCAGCTTGAGCTTGCCGACCGGAAACTCCTGCTCGTTGAGGCACTCGAGCATCTGGGTGCCCACGGCTCCCGTCGCGCCCAAAATAGCAACCGTGTACTGTTTCATGCTTCCCCCTTTAAAGGTTGTGGCTTTTGCCCGCACGCCGAGCAGGCCGATTATTGTTGCCAGTGTATACAAGAACGGGGCAGGCACGAAACCCGCCCCGTCGAAACGAAACCGAAACGAAACGCCCCACCGTAGATTTTTGAAACATGACCCAAAAATCTACCGTGCAGTCGCTACTTTTTGAGCGCAGCCAGAGCGGGATTGACCGGCGCGGGAGCCTCCAAGTCGGAGACCTTCACAATGCCGTTCTCGTCGGAGAAGGCACGGTAGATGGTCTGAATCGCCAGGTCGAAGTCCTTCTCCTCGACACCGATAATGATGTTGATCTCGTCACAGCTCTGCGAGATCATGCGCACACTCACGCCGGCCTGGCCAAGCATGCCAAACAGGTGACCAGAGATGCCGGCACGACCGCGCAGGTTACGACCGACGGTCGCGATAAGCGCCAGGCCCTCGACAACCTCGATCTCGAGCGGTTCGACCTCCTGCTGGATGTCGCCCACGAGTGAGTACAGCGAATCGTGCACATCCTGCTCCTGCACCACGGCGCCAAAGCGGTCGACACCGGTGGGCATGTGCTCGACGGAAACGTCATAGCGCTCGAACACCGAAAGCGCACGGCGCATAAAGCCGACGCGGGGCTTGGTGCGGTCGCGGGCGACGTTGATGGCGACAAAACCGCGCTTGCCGGTCACGCCGGTAATGATGGGCTCCGCCTCGCCTTCATCAGCCGTCTCGCTAATGATAGTGCCGGGGTCCTGCGGCGCATTGGTGTTCTTGATGACCAGCGGAATACCAGCCTCGCGCACGGGGAACACGGCTTCCTCGTGCAGAACGCTCGCACCCATGTACGAAAGCTCGCGCAGCTCCTCGTAGGTAACGCGCGCAATGGGCTGAGCTTCGGGGACAACGCGCGGATCGGCAGAGTAGAAGCCCGAGACGTCGGTCCAGTTCTCGTACAAGTCGGCACCAAGGCACTTGGCCAGGATCGAGCCGGAAATATCGCCGCCACCACGGTCGAGCAGCTTGATCTGCCCCTCACGCGTCGCGCCGTAGAAACCGGGCATAACAAAGCCGCCCTGCTGACCGTACTCCTGCACCAGCTCGGAGGTGCGGTTCATGCTGAGCGTACCGTCGTGATGGAACGCAACGACCGTCGCGGCGTCCAGGAACGGCAGACCCAGGTACTCGGCCATCAGGCGAGCGGTGAAGTACTCGCCACGGCTCACGAGCTCCTCGGTGGAGTAGCCGCCCGAGCGGGCGCGCTCGGCAAAGGCCGCGAACTCCTCGCGGATGGGATAGGTGAGCTCCAGCTCGTCAGCGATATCAAAATAGCGCTGGCCAATGTCCTCGAGCAGCTCCTCGCACGACACGTGGTACTTAACGTGTGCGTTAACCAAGTAGAGTAGGTCGGTCACCTTGGTATCGCCCTTAAAGCGGCGACCGCAGGCAGAAACCACCACAAAACGGCGGGCCGGGTCGGCATCGACAATGGCCTTGATCTTCTTAAAGTGTTCGGCGTCGGCGACCGACGAGCCGCCAAACTTGGCAATCTTAATCATGGGCTTGAGGTTACCTTTCTAAAAGCCTCTGCAAACCTGTTTTGCGCGCTCTGATACCATGGTTTCACCGATTGGGACCAAGGCATCCGAGGAGCAGTGTTATATGGGAACTTATCATAGTACACGAGGACGCACTTTATCGTGCTCAAGTAAGGTGGCAATCCGTACCGGCATCGCTCCCGACGGGGGTTTGTTTGTCTCGGACGAGCTCGGCACCCAGCAGGTCGATATCAGCTCGCTTGCAGATAAATCGTACTTTGAAATCGCTCAAGATGTGTTGGGAATGTTACTGAATGATTACACAGCCGAAGAAATTTCGGCGTGTGTCGACGAGGCATACCGCGGCACGTTCGCGAGTGAAGAGGTTACGCCGCTCGTCAAACTCGACGCCGCACCGGGCGCCGACGCCCCGCAAACCTATGTGATGGAGCTCTTTGGCGGCCCCACGAGCGCCTTTAAGGACGTCGCCTTGCAGATGCTCCCCCGTCTGATGGCCCGCACCTCTGCCAAGGACGGCGGCGCCGAGCGCATCATGATCGTCACCGCCACGTCGGGCGACACCGGCAAGGCCGCACTCGCCGGTTTTGCCAACGCTCCGGGCACGGGTATTACCGTCTTTTATCCCGAAGGCAAAGTCAGCCGCGTCCAGAACCTGCAGATGTCCACGCAAGAGGGCGACAACGTCGCCGTCTGCGGCATCCGCGGCAACTTCGATGATGCCCAGAGCGCCGTCAAGCGCATCTTTGCCGATAAGGAGCTTGCCGAGCGTCTTGAGTCCGCCGGCACGGTGCTTTCAAGCGCCAACTCGATCAACGTCGGTCGCCTGGTGCCGCAGGTCGTCTACTACTTTGCCGCCTATGCGCAGCTGCTGCGCGCCGGCGGTATCGAGGCTGGCGACGCCGTAGAGTTCTGCGTGCCCACCGGCAACTTTGGCGATATCTTGGCCGGCTACTACGCCAAGCGCATGGGTCTGCCCGTCGCCAAGCTCGTCGTGGCGAGCGACAAGAACAACGTGCTGGCCGACTTCCTGACCACCGGCGTCTACGACCGCAACCGTCCGTTCTTCACGACCATTTCGCCGTCGATGGACATCCTTATTAGCTCTAATCTGGAGCGCATGCTCTACTTCCTGTCCGACGGCGACTGCGAGCTCGTTGCCGGCCTTATGGAGCAGCTTGCCCAGACCGGTCGCTACGAGGTGCCTGCCGAGCTGCTGGCCAAGATCCAGAGCGTATTTGGCTGCGGCTGGGCCAGCGAGGACGAGGTTCGCGCCGCCATCAAGAGCTGCTGGGATGCCAACGGCTACGTGATCGACCCGCACACCGCTTGCGGCTATCACGTCTTTGAGCAGGTCGCCCCCACCGAGGGTGCCAAGGCCCGCGTGCTGCTTTCGACCGCCAGCCCCTACAAGTTCCCGCGCGCCTGCTGCGATGCCCTGGGCCTCGACGTTCCCGAGGACGACTTTGAGGCCATGCGCGTGCTCGAGCAGGCAACCAACACGGTCGCCCCAGCCCAGCTCGCCGAACTCGAGTCCAAGCCCGTCCGCTTCGAAGACGTCTGCGACGTCGATGAGATGGCCAGCTACGTAGAGCAGGCTGCAAAAAAGATAGCAACCAACTAAACCCCTTATAAGGCGCCGGCGAAAGCCGGCGCACCTTCTTTTATCAGATACCTACCGGGATGATGACGAACGTGCATAGCGTGCCTGGCTGTTTAGTTCGTCGCGAGTTCCGCACGCAAAGGAAAGCACTTAATGTGCTTTCCGTCTTGCGCAGGACTGCCCGAGCAGCGAACTAAACAGCCAGGCACGCCAGGAGGACTCACATGATCAAGATCACCGTCCCAGCAACAAGCGCCAACTTGGGCATTGGCTACGATACCCTCGGCATGGCCGTCAGCCTTTACTCGCACTTCACCTTCGAGCGCGCCGACAAGCTCACCATCACGGGCTGCCCCGAGGAATTCCAAAACGAGAACAACCTGGTCTACGTGAGCTTTGTCGATGCACTGGCTGCATGGGGCGAGCCGGCTTTTCCCGTTGCCATCGACATCCAGACCGACGTGCCCGTCGCCCGCGGCCTGGGCTCCAGCTCCACCTGCGTCGTCGCCGGCATTATGGCCGCCGCCGCACTGACAGGCCACACCGTCGACCGCGCCGAGCTGGTTCGCATTGCCACCGAAGTCGAGGGCCATCCCGATAACGTCGCCCCCGCTATCCTGGGCGGCGCCGTCTGTTCCTTTACGCCGACCGATTCGCTCCCCCAGTGCCTGCGCTACGAGGTGAGCGATCGCCTGCGTTTTATTACCGTCATTCCACCCTACGAGGTGCACACGAGTGAGGCGCGCAAGGTCGTGCCGCAGGAGATTCCGCTTTCCACCGCCGTATGGCAGATGGGCCGCATCGCCGGCATGACGCGCGGCTTGGAGACTGGTGACCTCGACCTGATTGCCGCCGCCAATGACGACCGCATCCAGGAACCCTATCGTCGCCGTCTGATTCCCGACTACAACGCCGTGCGCGACACCTGCCTTAACGGAGGCGCCAAGACCATCTGGATCAGTGGCTCCGGCTCGACCCTCATGGCCGTAACCGATGACACTATCGTAGCCAAGTTCCTGCAGGTCAAGCTGCGTGAGCAGTTCCCCAAGTGCGATACGCATATCCTGACGTGCGACACCGAGGGCGCTCAAATCGAGTACCTGTAGACATCGCTGGTTAATCCCTTCGGGCCGCCCAAGGGTATCCCCTTAAAAACGTCCTCGCACTTGAGGCCC
>CALFDL010000105.1 GCA_937950415.1 uncultured Collinsella sp.
TGGGTACGCTGCAGGAGCGCGGCCAGCTGTTTGTTGAGCCGGGCACCGAGTGCTATGAGGGCATGATTGTGGGCGAGCGCAGCAAGGCCGGCGACATGGTCGTCAACATCGCCCGTACCAAGAACCTGGGCAACCAGCGTTCCTCGACCTCCGATATCTCCGTGCAGCTGGTGCCGCCCCGCACCTTCTCGCTGGAGGAGGCGCTGGAGTACATCGCCGACGATGAGCTGGTCGAGATTACTCCCAAGAACATCCGCCTGCGCAAGCGCCTGCTCAACGCCACCGACCGCAAGAAGGCCGCCGTCCGCGCCGGTCAGGTCAACAAATAAGCGCTGGACTTTATAGCGTCTAACAAGAAAGGGCGTCGACCGCAATGGTCGGCGCCCTTTTTGGTGCAGGGGGCAGGTTCGTTTGCACTATGGCTGGGGCGACTATCCCTCCGAGTGGCTTTTCAGACACAGTTAAGTTGTTTAAACATATACATAATTCCACTGAATATAGCCGGTATGATACAAAACTGTTAACAGGTAAATATCAACTGGTATTAAATTAAAAGACCTCTTGACCTGCGGTTTACATGACTGGTATCTATATTATATTTTATGCATTGTGGCATAGACGAACCGTCTTAGAAGTTGCCCCCAATGGGTTCTTGCAATGCGCTGGGTAGGTTCTCGTTGATGTTGGGGTTTGTGTTCGATCCGACGATTCGCCGTATTCCACACTGTGTTGTAGGAATTAAGGGACAACTATGGACGCACACCGCTCACGGTCGCTGGGTATGGCGGCCCTGGTCTTTATTTTAATTAGCCTCACCGCCGCAGTTTTTCACGGTGCAGCCCCCGTGCGCGCCGAGGATGCGACGACGCCGACGCCGATTGAGATCAACGGCGATACGGCAACGGTTGAGGTCAAGCTGTATACCGATGAGAACCATAATAAGCCTTTGGGTGATACTGCCGTAACGTCTACTTCGAAGCTCTACGGAGCTTTTTCGGCACAATTTAAAAGCGGTAAGGCGCCTTCGTCTGGGAACAACATCGCTGTCTATGAGCTGCCAGGCACCATCGTCGTTGATGACGCAGGTGGCAACCTCATGGAGGGTCCGGAATCTTCTGCCGCCCAAGCTGGCACGTGGAAGATCGAAGGTAATAAGGTTGTCTTTACGTTTGACAAGGGCTGGCTTGAACGGAATCCTGCGAACATTCATGTCGCGGCAAACTTCTCGTTCCAGCTTAAAAACAAGAATGTCGGTTCTGGTAGCAACGCATCTGTCGTGTTTCCTGGTGCGGGAACGATCAAAATCCCTATCAAGGACGGCAAAGTCACGGGGACGAAGTCGGGGACCTTCTCCCAGGGCGCAGATGGCGTGGCCAAGGTTACCTGGACTGTTACGCTTACCGTAGAGTCGTATGCTACGGAAGTTAGCTTCACTGATACGCTGGGCGACAACTTCGACTTTGTGAACGACAGTTTCAAGCTCGACGGCAAGAAGCTTGACTCCCAGCCGATGATCGACGGCCAGGTCGTAACCCTCGACAGCCTGGGCAACCTTTCCCGGGGCAACCACACGATCACGTACGATACGGTGCTGAAGAGCGGCGTTGCCGCGAACGGCGGCGATTTGATCAAAGCTGAGAATAAGGCAACGTGGAATTGGGCTGGCTCAAGCGACAGCGATAACAGAACAGCTACGGCTGAGCCTGTTACATTCGGCTATGACATGATCAAGAAGTCCAATGGGTCAGGCACGCCGTCGGACATCAAGTGGACGGTCAAGCTCAACCAAGGCAAGCTCAAGGCCGACATGAGCGGATACATGTTCACCGATAATCTGGACGGAAAACAGACGTATACGGGCAACTTTACGGTTTACAAAGGCGACTCGGAGGCGAGCGGAGTCAAGATTTGTGAAAGAAAACTTGAACCTAAGGATAATTTCTTTTCCTATACGTTCCCGAACAACCTTGAGGATAAGTACGCCACCTACTGCATCGTTTATCACACCAAGATGAACGATACGAGCTCGTACGACACCGTGCGCAACAGCGCGACCATCGAGCGCAAAGGTTCCGTTTCCGGTACGGATGATGGCAGTTTCACGCCGCAGCTGACGGGTGTTGTGCCGATCACCAAGAGGCTCGTGAGATACGATGAGGCGGCGACGACGGGCAGGGCGACGTGGGAGACGAAGGTCGCGCTGAAGGCGATCGTCAATGCGGCCCATCCAGGCGAGGTGACGGTGAAGGACACGTTTCAGTCGGCATGGTCGCAGAAACTTGGCGTCGACGAAAGCTCCATTACCATTAAAATCGGCAATACCGAGCTGGTTCCGGGCACCGACTGGAGACCAACGACCAGCTATCCGGGTAATGAAACAAAGAAAAACTACGACCTCAAAATCATCGTTACCGACAACGTGAAAGCCGCTCTCGAGAACGAGGACTACGCCGTTATCACCTACGACACCACATCAGAAGCGCTGTCGGGCTGGTACTCAAACTTCGCAGCGGTCGAAGCACCGGGCCTGAGACTACAGTGGCCGTTCACCGAACCCATCAAGTACGTTGTCAACCGAGAAACGATGCCCGCGGTCGAGAAGCCGGAAGCGGAGTCGAAGGTGTCTTGGGTTGAGAACTTCGATTGGCATACCGTTGACGGCTCGGATGAGAAGGGCGCCTGGATCGTCGACTGGACGGTGTATGCAAACCGCCAAAAGGGTAATAAGGGCGCAAATGGCGAGTTCGAATACTATGGAGCTGGAAAGCTGGGCGGGAAACCGCTGAATATCGTTGATAGCCTTCCGGATGGTATGAGCTATGTTGCGAATTCCGCAAAGTATACGCTCGTGCAGAACCCCTATGATAAACATACGGGGCTTCATCGCGGAGGCGAGGCCAAGGAGGTCGTTACGGGTCGGACGTTCGCCGCCGACAACGTCAGCCGCAACGGCAATACGGTCACCTTCTCCATCCCCACGACTGAGCTTGAAAGCTATGCCGGCTACGCAAAGCTCACGTACAAGACGGCGGTCAAGCGCGGTGAGCTCGATACCTCCACAAACGAGGTGAAGTTCACCAACAAGGCCAGCGCGGGGTCAGGAGTTAAACAGTTCGATTCCGGTAAAGGTGACGTCATCATTAAGAACAACGTCATCAAAAAGTCCGGCGAGCAGGTTGCCAATAGCAATCGCATCAAATACACCATTCTTGTTAACGAGTCTGCCGTTGCCCTTAAAAATGGCACCGACTTCCTTGAGCTCGTCGATACCATGGATGCCAAGTGCGCGCTGGTGCCGTCGACGCTTAAGGTCTATGAGCAGGTGAATGGTGCCTGGTCACCGCTGGCTGATAAGGACTATTCGTCGAAGATGGAGCAAGTCAAGGATGAATCTGGCTCGCGTACGAAGTTGACTCTTGAGGTGCCCGACGGGAAATACCTCAAGGTCGAGTATGAGGTTATCCCGACCGGAAACCCCGGCGAAGAGGTGTCCCTTTCCAACACCGCCGAGCTTGCGGGGGTGACGGAGGGTTCGGCGATCGACGAGCAAAAATGGAAGATTCAAAATGCGTCCGCCAGCGCGGGCGGCAACGGCTACAGCATCACGATGACCAAGTACGACGCCCAGCAGGTCGGCGCGACGCTCGAGGGGGCGAAGTTCACACTCTACAGCGTGGATATGGGCCAGGTTGCGGATGACGGAAATGTAGAGAACGCCAGAACGCCGTTTGACGAGGCCGCGATCGACGTCCCCACCGACGCCAACGGCAAAATCTCGTTCGGCACAAGCGACAAGAAGATGAGTAATTGCGTGCTCTATCAGCTCGTGGAGACCAAGGCGCCTGTTGGCTATGCCAAGGCCGATCCCACGTGGATCATGCTCAAGGGCAGCGCGAGCGACAAGGATTATCAGGCTGCGCTAACTAAGGCAAAGGACATCGTCGATGGTGCGGAGATCATCGACGATACAAAAAAGGACGAGATCTGGGTCTACGACAACCGCATGACGGGCAAGGTGGTCATTAACGCAAAGAAGGTGCTCGAAGGTGGAACGTTCAAGGAAGGTCAGTTCTCATTTGTGCTTAAGGATGGCGACGACAGGGTGCTCCAAACGGTGACCAACGATGCCATGGGAAACGTTTCCTTCAACGTCGACTACAACAAGGCCGATACCTACACTTACACCATCTCTGAGGTCGTCCCCGAGGGCGCCGAGAACAATGTCAAGGACCACATCGCCTATGACACGACCAAACATGAGGTTAAGGTTGTCGTGACTAATGGAGAAGGAAAGCTAAACACCGAGGTCACCTATGACAACGGCTCTACAACCCCACCGACCTTTACCAATAAGTATTCGACCACGCTTCCTGAGGCGGGCGGGGCTGGCTTGACTATGACGTATCTGGCCGGCGCTTCGATGCTGTGTTTTGCTGCGACATGGATGCATGCTCGTCGTCATCGCGATCTGGATCGAGGTGGCCGTCGTGAGTAGGTTTTGCCGCTGCTTGCTGGCTGTCGCGACGATAGTCACGGTTGCTATCCTCTCTTTTGTGGTGTTGCCCGGGACGGCTCATGCTGTCGGTACCGGAGCTATTACGGTGGACGGTAAAGTTGCGACGCGGTATGACGCGTATCAGCTCTTTTCGGCGATCGTTGCCGACGATGCTGATGCCGACCAAAAAGTCGCAACTGACGTAACGTGGGCGAATGACGCCATTCGTCAGGCTGTTCTCCCCGTGCTTCATGATGCGGGGCTCGATAGCTCGGCATCGGGGGCACAAGAGGCTGCCGAGTGGATGGATGCCGACGGACACATAACGACCGCGCTGACGGCAAAGCTTGCTCGTGCGATTTGCAATGCCGGCGCAACTTCCGTGGCCCTTAAC
>CALFDL010000106.1 GCA_937950415.1 uncultured Collinsella sp.
CCGCTTGTTTCACGTCACCTTACCGCACCCGGAGCCCGCTCGCTCGCATATGCTCAACCTGGACTGCGTTAACTGACCTACCAAAAAGGGACAGGTTTATTTTGGCAGGTTTTATCTGGGGAAATATCGCGAGGCGGTCGCCCCCCTAGCACCCATCTAACTTCGAGAGACACAAGAGGGGCGACTCGGCTGCATCTACTTCTTCCGATAGCGGCGGTTGCGGCTCGTCGACGAACCCATTACTTCGATGAGTCCTTTATCCGCCATTTTTGGCAGATGGTAGCGGACGGACGAAATTTTGACCCCCGATGCAACCGCTATTTCTCGCGCCGTCATATCCACTTCGGCGCTGAGAGCCTCCAGGATCCTATCCGCTGTCGAAGCTGACGATTCTCTGCTCATATCGATAATCTCAAACGTGTCTTTGCCACATTTTGACAGGACATGTTTATCGACAAGATCCCCGCAGATCAGGCGAATGTCATCCGAATCCCACTTCAGGGCCTCTCGTATTTTTTGAACATCGCATACGCGCCCATGCTCCCGCATAAACATGAGCAATGTTTCCTCGCGATCCGTCAGCTCGGTGCCCACATGGCTCTGAATCCACGTGCGGTTTTCAGCAAGCTCCGCCCCGTGCCGGGAAAGCAGCACCGTAAACGAATCGGCCTTAACGATAAATTTCGGCCTTCCAAGCGAACGAGACTCCATCTCGCGAATCATAGCCGGGATACCAGATCCCTGGCTTTCTGCAACGGACCCCTCGGCATGCTCTAACGGCGTCGCCCCCATGAGGCTCATGAGCTTTGGGTTTCGGCAGCGCGATTCCCCATCTGCAAGATTGTCCACCGTCTTTCCGCCCCAAAGCCCACCGGGGTTTTTGATCTCTATTCTGTCTGGATAGATATCGACACTCACGGCCTGCCCCACAAACATGGGAGAATATTCTCGATGGATGCAGGCATTTGCCAAGGCCTCGCGCAAAACCTCCTGGGGAACTTCCCAATCCTCCCTTCTGCCAGCGCCTTGCACTATCGTCGCTTTGCGCAAGTTTCGTCCAATCGCGGCAAGGGCATCTTCGATGCAAGCCGGAATCGGGCCATCGCACAACTGGCGGTCAATAAACCGGGGTTGCCCGGGTGCAGATTTTTCCACATCGGAATGAACGGCGACATCGATCATCAGTTTGGGATAGAACTGCTGGGGGTAAATTCCCGCCGACAGAAGCCCCGCGAGCTTCACGGCACCATCCTTTGTAGTGATATTGAGTCTGACCAGCTGCTTTTCCAGCGTATCGGTCCCGCGCAAAACGCGCGGGGTCTGCAGCCGGCGATTTGCGATAATAGACCGCACGACATCTGGATCCAAATCCTCGACTGTTGCCTCCGAAACCACCGTGCCGTCTGCATCGCTCGGAAGCAACGCACTCTGCAGCTCATATAGCTCAGCGGGTGACAACTTGATATCTTTATCATCCACGCGCTTGTAGCTACCGTTCTGTACGCCGCGCGCGCTGATATAGCAAGGCTTCGCTTTAAGCTCAAGTTCAAAGATACGCACCAGAAGCACCTGGAGCCCGTCGACCTCGCCTCGATCAAGCTCGTACCGCGGCGCATGGGTCACCACTGCTGCTGAGCCTCCGTCTCCGATACCCGAAACAAACTGGTCGCGCACCCTATCGATAGCAAAGTTAGCCGAAGGAACAAATCCTTCGGCTTCGTTTAGGCCCAAAATAATGAGCCCACCCGCAGTGTTCGCAAAAGCGCTCACTGTCTCCCATACGTCTGCGCTCAATTTATTCGCGCAGGCTTTAACTTCTACCGATGCGTCATCAGTCCCCCGCCTGCGAAGGCGCTCAACGATAAGGCCAAGAGGTTCATCCAGCAGCATTGGCATTCCGTCTCTCTAAAACGATAGATTTATCTCTCTAAAGTATAGTATATCTCTCTAACTTTAGAGAGATAAGCACCTTATTTTAGAGAGATGCATCAAATTCACTGCTAGATTGCCTAATGCTATCTCTTTAACTGACCTTCTCGTTAGAGAGACATTTAGAGAGACGAGCGCAACCTCTCTAATCATGGGCTCCTCTCTTTAAAGTGCGCACATCCCAACCGTACCTTAAGCTGCGGTGAAATAACTCACGATTAACCCACCGAAAAGGGTCAGGTTTGTTTTGGCAGGTATTATCTGGGGAAACGCCGAATAGCTTCATGTACACAACCGCAGCAGCTCCATATGAGGCACATGAATCCGTAGCGTTTGTCCCAAATCTTAAGTATTTGTTCGACAGAACGGCCCCTGCCGGCTCCTGCTAGACTGGTAGATTCCCAACCGTCCATCCAGGAGCCTCCATGTCGCGCAAGTCCGCCTACAAGCAAGCACTTTCCATCGGCACCGCCGTGGTGCTGGGGTTTGCGTTGTTCACAGGGTCGCTCGACGGGGCGCCCAGACTACTCTCGCCGCAAAGTGATGAGCAGGCGGTAGCCCTGGCCGAGAAGCAAGACGAGAGTCCCAGCCGCACTGACGACGAGGCAGACCTGGTTGCCCGGCTCGAATCGGGAACAGCGAGCTCCTCGGACTCTCAAAATAGCCAAGACTCTGGCGATGGCTCCGATTCCGCCGCAACCGACACCGGTGACGACGCATCCGCAAACAGCGCCACCCCCATCGACGAGGTCGAAAACCCCGACCTCGACCGCGCCCGTGGCGTATACCTCAGCAGCATTCCCGACTACGCGGGTAACCCCTATGTTGCCCTGCGCGCCGATAGCACGCACCCGCTCGGCACGCCGTCATTCACGCTCGATGAATACGAGCGCGCTACAGAAGAGGGTTGCTTTAAGAAGTTCTCCAAGCTCGACAGCCTGGGCCGCACCCGCAAAGCGCTCGCCTGCGTGGGCCCCGAATCACTCGGTCAAGGCGAGCGCGGCGATATCTCGCGTATCCATCCCACTGGATGGCGTCAGCAGCGCTACGACTTTATTCCGGGCCAGAGCCTCTACAACCGCTGCCACCTTATCGCCTGGTCGCTCTGCGGCGAAAACGCCAACCGTAAGAATCTCCTCACCGGCACGCGCTATCTCAACGAGACGGGCATGCTACCGTTTGAAGAGCAGATTCTCGGCTACATCCGCGACACGGGCAACCACGTGCTCTATCGCGTCACGCCTATGTATAACGAAGAGGAACTTGTCTGCCGCGGCGTGCGCCTTGAGGCGCAATCGGTCGAGGACCACGGCAAGACCCTCTGCTTCCACGTATATTGCTACAACCTGCAGCCGCATGTGCAGATCGACTACACCACCGGCCGCAACCAGGCCTCGGGAGACTAGGGCCGATCAAGCTGCCCCAAAACCTAACATGATCCGTTTTCCTCCGTCCCCCAGGGATCAAAAGGGCCGCCCTGGATTGCCCAGAGCGGCCCTTGCATCGGCATGTATGTTGCAGGCAAAGCCACACGCTACTTGGCGCGGCCCTCCTCATAGCGCTCGACCAGCTTGGCCTGAACATCGTAGGGAACCTGCTCGTAGCCAGCGGGCTTCATGGTAAAGTCGCCCGTGCCGCGCGTAATGGAGCGCAGACGCGTCGAATAATCCGTCAGCTCGGCCAGCGGCGCCTGGGCGATGACCACGGTATCGCCGCGCTCATCGGTCTCCATGCCCGTCACGCGACCACGCGATGCCGAGATGTCGCCCATCACGGCGCCGGCATAGCTCTCGGGGATAGTCA
>CALFDL010000107.1 GCA_937950415.1 uncultured Collinsella sp.
GGTGGCCTTCATCGCCGCGCTTCGGCCGGGGATCGGGGGAGGCGTGTTGCTGGTGATTTTCCCGCAGGTGTTTGCGGTGTTGACCGCTTCCTTTGGACTGTTTCTCAATCTGAAACGGAACAATCTTTCTTGGAACAGCGAAATGATTCCGGTGAAGCAGGGCTTTTCGGTAATGGTGGCTCTTTTTGGTGCCATGGGTTACCTTTGCGTTCTGGGAGGAGTGTATTTCGCAGTCAGAAACTATCTGGCGCCGGAGCTGTATCTGACCCTCGGTCTTGTGCTGACGGCGGGTCTGGTGGTTTTGCTCGGGGGATGATTGAGTCACTTGAGCAGAATCCTAAAGCGACTCATGTTCTCCTGATGGACGATGATGTCGAGGTTCTTCCCGAGAGTTTTATCCGCACTTTCAACCTGCTCTCTCTTCTCAAAGAAGAATATGCTGAGGCCTTTTTATCGGGTGCCATGATGAGCTTGGAAGAGCCCAATTTGCGTACCGAGGATTTAGGGTTCTTTACTGCTAAGGGAACTTTTTCTCCCCTTAAGCCTGCAGGCTATATGACCTCACTTCATGATGTCGTTGAGACCGAGATATATAAGGCCCCAACTGGCCTTTATGAGGACACTGCCCAACAGTATGCTGGCTGGTGGTATTGCGTTATACCTACCGCAACGATTGAACGTGAGGGGTTGCCCTTGCCCTTATTTGTTCGTTCTGATGATGCTGAGTATGCGCTTCGTTGCAAACCCAAGTTCATGTCCATGAATGGTATTTGCGTTTGGCATAATTCCTTTAAGTTTAAGTATAGTGCTGCCGTGGAGCGTTATCAGGTAAGCCGAAATACGCTAATCAGTCAGGCGACAACTGGCGCTGCGCCTCTCTCTGATTTTCTTTATGAGATTCGTCGTGAAGTTGAGCTCGACTTGAAGAAATTTAATTACGATGAAGCTGCTCTTGCCGTAAAAGGTCTTGAAGATTTTTTGAGAGGTCCGGAGTGGATTTCTCATCCTGTCGCTGAATCCCGTTTTATGGCGGCAAATCGTGAAAGGGAACAATTGATTCCCATCGAGCAGCTCATCCCTCAGGCACAAGAATTGGGTGTCGACTTGACGCAACTGACTTTTGGCAATTTGAGCCTTGGGGGCGACAGGTCTAGGCTGCAGGCATTTAAGGATTATCTGACCATTAATGGCCACCGTTTTGTTAACGACTCCGCTAAACGTAACGGTAGGGTTGCTGTTATTGATGCTGCGGGATGGGTTTATCCCGCAGGTAAGATCAGGGATGTTGACACGCTTATTGTGGTAGATATGCCTAATAAAAAGGGTGCCATTAGACATATGGATAAGAAGCGATTCAAAGAGGTTTGGAGTCGTTTTCGTAAAGCCGAGAAGGAATTCAAGCGAAACAAAGATAAGATTTATACCGAATACGCTTCGTATAGAGATGTCTTTACTTCGATCGATTTCTGGAAACAGTATTTGAAAGAGGCGTCGGAGTAGTCTTCATGTGAGTGGGTTTCAAGGTGGGACCCACTCATTCTTTTGTATCATATGAGTAATTGTGCTTCGTTCATTGTTTGTTGTTGCGAAGGTTAAGCCATGTCCTTGCTTTCTACTATTAAAAAGATCCTCCCTGGCTCATCCCGATCGTTGCATGCTATGCATGAGGATATGGACCGTCGTTTTGACGAGGTTTTCGCCCGTATTGAGCAGGCCGATAACGGTATCAATATGAATATCAATTACAAATTCGATACTCGGCTATTTCCAGAAATTGAATTGCTCAAGCAACGCCAACAAAGTCTGTCAGAACAAATGAGGCTTCGCTTTGAATTATTAGCGCGACGTGCGTACCCCGATCTCACCCCTTTTGAGCTCCGTTGCAAAATCTTTGATGCATTGCCCGACGCCGAGGGTGATATTCGATTGATGCAGCAGGCAAACGCGGCGTTGATGAGTAAGCTAGACGCGATTTGTGCTGCCAATAATATTCAATACTGGCTTTCTTATGGTTCTCTTGTTGGCACCTTGTCTCGATCGGGTTTTATTCCTTGGGACGACGATATTGATATCTGCATGCTTAGGTCCGATGTGGATAAGCTCACTGCCGCTTTAAAAGACGACCCTGAATATCAAATCACTCTTGTATATGACTGGTTTGTAAAGTGCCGTCAAGTTCGCTTTTGTTCAACTAATTCGCTTATACCTTGTTTTGTGGACATTTCGATTTACGACCGTGCGGCCGAGAATTCCAAGCGCGCGAACGATCGACTTAGGCAACTCAGAATTGAGCTTATGGATTTCTTTGACAAAAATGAACATGAGTTTAGTTTTTGGAAAGATAATCCTTGGATGTTTCATCCCGACAGTGGTCTTAGCGTGCAGTGCGGGGATGTTGACTTGGAAGCTCAGAGAACAGTTGTTTCTTCTGCGGAGATTGATCTTGTCCAGAGCGTATTCGATTCGTTTAACGAAAAGGCTCATGCACTTGGTTTGTTGACCGATGAGCCTCATGGCGATTTTGCATACGCGATCGATAACGTTTTTGATGCCCCTAAGCGAAAAATAATTTGGGATCGCAACGATATTCTTCCCGTAAGAAAGCATCCGTTTGGCGGTTTCTCTTTTTCGGTTCCTGCGAAAGCGGAAAAGGTCGCTGACGCCTGTTATCCTGGATGGCCTTACATGCCTATGGACATCTGCGGGCATGATCATTTTGCAAAGGATGTTTTGTCTGATCCTGATGTTCGCTCCGCGATGGCAAAGTTTGTCGTCGAATGTAATTAGGAGTTACAACGGCTTTGATTAAGGTATTTGAAATGCAGTTTAAACTTGCGAATGTTGTACTTAAAGTTGAAAAGCATGCAAAGGATTTTCCCGAACTCTACTATCGCGTGCTCTCTGGTGATGCTTCGTATGATGACGACATTCATTCACTTCATATCAATGGAAACGTTGACTTTTTGACGTATGTGAATGGCTTATCTGCTGGCAAATGGCATCAATATGCGTCTGTTGGCGGCGTCGTCTTGCATATGGCTTTATTTGGCAGGGGCCGGGTTGTCGTTCATGGAGTGAGATCTTGCGAACTGAATCCCGTCGAGCTTAAATCTTATCCTTTTGATGGCGATAAAGTTGATCCTTGCGTTCTCGATATCGATATCGATACAACCGGCTACGACTTGATCGGTTTTAGGATTGAGAGTGATGAGAGCTATTCCGTAGACCTCTTGAACGCCTCTTATCTGACTGATGTTCCTGAGGACTCAATTAACCAGATCAATCTTGCTCTTTCTACTACTACATTTAAGAATGAGAAGTACATTCTTCCGAATATTGAACTCGTTAAAGCAGGCATCTCCAAAGAGGACGGTCCGATTCGCGACCACTTCCACATGTTTGTCGTCGACAATGGGCAGACGCTCGATTCTGCATCACTTTCCGATGGGCTAGTCACCGTGCTCCCGAATCCCAATACGGGCGGTTCGGGGGGATTCGCGCGTGGAATGATGGCGGCTACTGAAACTCCTGATCGGTTCACCCATATCATCTTGATGGATGACGATGTCTCTATCATGCCCGAGAGTTTGATTCGTACGTTCAACCTGCTCTCTCTTGCTAGGGGCAAATATAAGGATGCCTTTATTAACGGCGCCATGCTTTCGATGGAGGATCCCACTCGTCAGTTTGAGGATGTCTCGTATGTGACGACTACTGGTGCCTATCGTCGAG
>CALFDL010000108.1 GCA_937950415.1 uncultured Collinsella sp.
GCGATAGCTGTCGAGCAGCGCGAATCGCCGACGAAGACGGCGCTTATCGAGCAGCGCAAAATGCATAAGCACCATAAGGCCATCGACAAAGAAAAAATACTCGATTATGAGAAGCCACGTCGGGTAGCTTTGGTTTGCTCCGGTGGGATGAAAGACGGCAAAGTGACTTCCGGCAAAGAACACAAGCAGCGAGAAGCAGACGAGCGTATTCCAAATGCGCCCCAGAGACTCCGGAACGCGAGAGAGCAGACCGCATGCAGCGGAGGCGGCAGGCCTAGGAAGCCCTGCGGGGTTCTGGAGCCCTTGGGGCGTCAACGCCGTCTCCGAGGCCGGAGTACGGACAGGCGCAGGCGCAGAAGGCCGCACGGGGCGACTCAGATCGTATGCCGCGCGCGTCGCCCGTCCCAACGCTTCCGCGCTCGCAAAACGCTTGGCCGGGTCGAGCGCCATCGACATGCAGACGGCATCGGCAAGTGAAGTGGGAATGCCGCGCGCCTCGCATTGCTCGCGCATGTCGAGCCCTGGTTTAGGGTCGACTCCCGTCAAGCAGAAGAACAACAGGGCGCCAAGTGCGTAGACGTCGCTTCGCACGCTCGTCTGCCCAAACCCATACTGCTCGGGCGGCGCATAGGGCCGTGTCCCAAACTTGACGGTGTCGGCATCGGCGCCATCGCGCCATACGCGCGCGATCCCCAAGTCGATAATCACCAGCGATGAAAATGTCAGGCCGTCATCAGGCGTATAGTTGGCACCTGTCACGATGATATTCGACGGCTTGAGGTCGCGATGGATCTCCGGCGCCGACGTCTCCCCCGCCATTGCAAAACCGGCATGGAGCTCACCCACGGCGTCGCAAAGGGCAGGATACAATTCACGCGCATAATCGGGGGTGGCTCCCAGACGGTCCACCAGCGCCCCGAGTGTCTCCCCTTCGATGTATTCCATAACCACGTTGAGCTCGTCGCCCACACGACGACAATCGACGATTCTGGGCAGGTGCTCAAAACGCCTGCCTGCCCGCTGAGCGGCAAACAGGCGCTCGTATGCCCCGCCGATTTGAGCCGAAGCATCGATGCGTTTACGGACAAAGGGGCCGAGCGAACCACCGCCGGTTCCTTCAAAGTACACGAGCTCGGTTGTTTCAACGGACGAGCGCTTAAGTACACGCTCCACGCGATAGCTGTCGTCGCGATCGAGCGACGCCAGGTGCTCGACAAGCGCTGCGGTCAGCTCGTCATCGGAATATGTTGGGGTCTGAGTATCCATAGCCTCCATCATAGCGCAGGGCGCAGACACCCCATGGCATCCGCGCCCTGTTCGTTTGCATCGTTGTTCGGCAGCTCCGCCGGCTCAGATATCAGCCGCTAGCTCACCGTCTCCTCGCCAAAGCGATACAGCTCCTCGTTGACCTTTTGGAGACTGCACCCGCGCTTCGATGCAAAAGATGATAATCGCATCGCGGCGGTCCTTGCAGTTAAGGACGCTTACCCCGGCAGCCATCAGCGCACGGTTGGTCTCTTTGAGCGTCAGCGCCATCGCAAAGGCAATCTGCAGTACCTTATTGCGACTCGGATGACGCGCGCCGGTAAAAATCTGATAGCCAAAGGTCTCATTGAGATCGGCCATGCGAACCACGCGCGAGCGCTCCAAGCCCTTTTCCTGCAGCAGCTGCTTCAGGTAGTCCGAAAGCGACGGGGCGGCAAAGTCGTGTTCTTTGATATAGTCATCGATGTTTGGCGCGTCGAGAAGCTCATTGAGCAACTCGTCAGTCAGCTTTTTATCGGGCATACGACTTCACCTCCCATACGGCGCAACGGTAGCGACATGCTAGGCCAACACCCAGCTTGCAGTTGCAGACTTATCAAACATGTTGGCAAAATACAGTGCCTTCTTGATATCGCCATCAAAGTAGATATTACCCGCCACAGAGCCACCAGCGGCAAGGGTACCAGACTGCAGCTCATCGGAGCCCCCGCTGTAGTAACCCTGATTCTGCTGAGCGCCGTTAGCGTCCTCGCCCTTCCAGTCGTAGATGTTGTAATCTGCGCCCTCATCGCCATTGTTGACGTACGTGACGTGAATGCCCGTCATGGTCGAACCATCATAATTTGTGAGGCCGGGCTGGACGGAATCGACAACGACGGAAAGACCGGCAGCCGTGGTCACCGTCGCACCAACCGCCAGGTCAGTCGTAGACTGCTCTTCCTTCTTCGCCTCTTCCTTCTTGTCGCCATCGCCAGCGTCCTCGGTGACGGTCGCCTTATCGCTACCACAACCGGCAAGAAGACCGGCAGTCCCCAAGGCGACGGTGGCGAATGCGCCCAGTGCAGCGCGACGGCTCAGCAGCACTTCGTTTTCGAGCTTTTTCATCATGCATCCTTCCTACGATCCGGCTACCGTGCCGGCACACAGCACATCGTAGGAAGGATTAAACTTGAATTCATTAGCTGAGAGCTAAGGTTGCCATATAAAAGAGCATGAAGCGCGTGTCCATCGCCGATGA
>CALFDL010000109.1 GCA_937950415.1 uncultured Collinsella sp.
CGCCAGATTGTGCTGGACTTTGAGTTTGCGCCGGTGCCAAAGCAGCGCCAGCGCCGTGGGCTGCGCAATGAGATTATTGAGGCCGGCGCCGTCAAGCTCGATTACCACGGCAACGTTATGGGTGAGTTCTCGCAGTTTGTGCAGACAGAATTTACCGAAGGCGTTGCGTATCCCGTCCGCGAGCTTACGGGGATATCGGCTGTGGACACCGCGATGGCCGATCCGCTCTATGTGGTGATCAAAAGGCTCAGCGATTGGATCGGTCGCTACTCCGCCCAGGTGGTTTGTTGGAGTGGGGCGGATCGTCGACAGCTTTTGACCGAGTGCCAGGCAAAGCACATCGACCTTTCCGCATTTCCTACGGACTGGGCCGACCTGCAGGCGTTTTACACCTCGATCATGGACGTGGGCAGCCACGGGTGTGTCTCTTTGAGTGACGCGGCAACGTGGTTTGGCATCGAGTTCGACGAGTCGACGGGTCACGCCCACAGCGCCCTAGCCGATGCGCGCGTGACCGCTAAGTTGCTCAAGCAGGTAATGGACGGGGGCTACCACGTGAGCCCGCGTGCCCAGGAAGTCCGCCAGCGGTGGGGGATGGGCGAGCGAGCCCAGACACGCCTTTCCAGCAAGTGCCCCGAGCTGAGCGATCTGCTGCTGAAGCTGAAGGCGGAGGGGAGATAGGGGGCGTTAGCTGTCTGCGTGGCGCGTGCCTGTCGTGTATCGTTACTCTTCCTGCTGCTTGGCAGGCAGGATGTAGACGTTCTCGGCGTCCACGGCGATTTGCGTGGGGCGGTTGTAGAGGGTGTCGATCTCCATTATGCTCTGCCTGAACGGCGCGACGTCGGGCGTCTTTGCCTGGTGGAGCTTCTCGATGAGTTTCTCGGATTGCTCGTCGTTGAACCTGCCGATGTCCTCTCCTGCACCCTCAAGCGCCTCGTCTATGGGCGTGAACTCGCCGATGGGCGTCGCCGCGATGACGCGACCGAGCATCTTGCCAGCGGACGCGATGCCGCCCAGAAGTGCCACGTCGATAGTGTCGGCAGCGCTTGCCTCGAGTGCGTCGTAACACTCGGTGTAGAGCTCGCGGTACGCAAGCGAGTCCGCTTCGATTTTTGCGGCAGTGTCTGCGAGCTTTGCGGGCTCGAAGTTCTGGGTGAGCATGGGCTCGAGGAACAGCGAGAACGCGTGGATATAGGTGGCGAACTGGTAGTCCTTGAGATAGTCGAGAACCTGGTCGAGACGCCTTTTCACGTCGTCTCGCACCTCGATGAACCCTTTCTTTTTCAGGTCCGCCTGCGCCTGCGAGCGGAAGAGTTCCATGTCACGCGTGGACGCGTGCTCGATGTCGAGCACCTTAATATGGGCGTTGGCCATGTAGGTGGCGTCGCCGCAGTTGAAGCTGTAACCGTTGAGGATATCTGCGAGCGTCTTGAGATCGCCACGCATGTTGGCCTTGTCGCGCTGACGCATGTACTCGAACATTTCGTCGACGGACTCCTGGATGGAGTCGAGCTTTTGGTTTATCTGCGCGATTGCGGCTGCCATGAACAACGACGTTGGATCGTAAGGCACCTGCGTGACGCTTGTGGCGATGTCGCCCTCGACTACGTGGAGGCGCGCCTGCCCGAAACCCTTGGCCGCATCGCGGTAGGACCCCATGAGGCCGCTGCCGTCCTTGAACGATTGAAGTATCGATGGGTCAAGCGGATTGCCAAACTTGTCGGTTGGCCGGAGCAGCATAGGCACACTCACCGTATTGGTGACGGTGCGGAATGTCGAGGGAAGTGAGGCGAGCGCTATGCCGAGCTGGGGGACTCGTTCGAGCGGGAGCTTGATGGCGCCGGAGACGTCCGCCCGCTCCTGAGTGAGCGCGAGGTGGATTTTGGTGGATGCGAGTTGTTTTGCCACGAGTTCCTCTCGGCCGTCATCCGCCGAGGGTTTGGTCTCGTTGTCTGCCATAGCGTGCTCCTTGCTTACGTTGATAGTCGTGGGCATTATCTCACCGTTGAGCGGCCTGCTGGGACGGGACGGACTAGTGGCGGTTCGAGGACGATTAGTGGACGAAGCACGTCAGCCTTGCTGGCTTTCCTACGGACTGGGCCGACCTGCGGGCGTTTTAT
>CALFDL010000110.1 GCA_937950415.1 uncultured Collinsella sp.
GTCGCCCTCGCCGTATGCTTTGATGACGTCTTTAAATTCGATATAGGCCATCGATTAATTCCCATCTGGTCGGATAACTCTTTAGTATTACCCATTTCCCACCTACCAAAAAGGGACAGGTTTATTTTGGCAGGTTTTATATGGGAAAACGGCAGCTATAGATGAGGCGCCGGGGAGGCCGAGAAATCATCGACGGGATCAGGCCGACCGCCAAACACAACGCACGCATCTCAATCTGTCAGCCAAATCATTCGAACAGCTGTTCGTTTCTATGATATGATTCGACTATCTAAGCAGGCCAATACGCAGAAAGGCGGCCGACATGGCGTTCGACTTTAAGAAGGAATGCAAGGAGCTCTACAAACCTGCAAGCAAGCCGAGTATCGTAACTGTCCCGCCTATGAGCTACGTTGCCGTTCGCGGAAAGGGCGACCCAAATACCGAAGGCGGCGAGTATCAAAACGCCCTGCCGCTACTTTACGGCATCGCCTATACCGTCAAGATGTCGAAGAAAGGCTCAAGGAGTATCGAGGGCTATTTCGACTTTGTGGTACCGCCGCTCGAGGGTTTCTGGTGGCAAGAGTCCCCGAGCGGCGACATCGATTATGCCCGCAAGGACAATTTCAACTTTATCTCGTGCATCCGCCTGCCCGATTTCGTCACCCGAGATGACTTTGACTGGGCAGTCGCGGAAGCCACGACCAAAAAGAAACTGGACTTTTCCGCCGTCGAACTGCTTAAAGTTGACGAGGGTCTCTGCGTTCAATGCATGCACACCGGGCCCTACGACAACGAACCGGCGACCGTAGACGCTATGCATGAATACACGACCGAGCTGGGCTATGTTCCCGACTTCTCAGACACCCGTTTACATCACGAAATCTATCTCTCCGATCCACGCAAATGTGCACCGGAGAAACTTAAGACCGTAGTTCGTCATCCTATCAAGCGCGCTGAATAGCGTGGGGCGTCATTTCACGCGCTAGGTTTTAAGCCAGCCAACCAGCCGCCTTCTAGGCTGTCCGGTAATTATCTTGACGCGGCCCGTCGCATCTTATAAGTTTGTTTTGCTAAAGCTGGAAAGCCTCTCAACGATGCGCAACTCCAGCTCTTTTTCTATCAAGAGAGCAAGTGTCGGAAAGCAAAATGTCAGAAAGCAGCGCTTCGAGCAGAATCAAACGCCTGGTCAACACCTATAGCGGCCTCGTGCTTATGGGTGCCGTCGGAATCCCTATTGGCATCATCGTCGGCGCAATTTGTGCCCTCTTTGGACGCGTGCTCCTGGCAATCGGTGCCTTCCGGGACTCGCACGTCGCGTTGCTGCTCCCCTTCCTCGCCCTCGCGGGTCTTACCATCGTGTTTGCCTACCGCACTTGGGGCAAGGGCACCGACCGCGGCATGAGCCTGGTGTTCGACGTAGGCCACGGACGCGAGGACGTCATCTCCCCGCGTCTCGTGCCGCTCGTTATGCTGTGCACGTGGGGGACGCACCTCTTTGGCGGCAGCGCGGGACGCGAGGGCGTGGCCGTGCAGATCGGTGCAACCGTCTCGCATTGGATCGGCCGGCGTCTACCTTTCCGAGACCCCGGCAACACGTTTTTGCTTATCGGCATGGCCGCGGGCTTTGCCGGACTCTTTCGAACACCGCTCGCTGCTACGGTCTTTGCGGTCGAGGTGTTGGTCGCAGGGCGCATGGAATACCGCGCGCTGTTTCCCGCGCTTACGGCCTCGCTCGCCGCAAGCATGACCTCCGGCGCCCTGGGGCTCGAGAAGTTCGAGGTCGCCGTTACCGCCTCGTATGCGCTCGACCTCCCCGGTCTTGGACGGCTGGCGCTGCTGGGTGTCGCATTTGGTATGGTAGGTGGAGCTTTTGCCTGGTGCCTTGCCCATGCCAAGACCCTTGCAGCGCGGCTGCTCCCCAACCCTTACATACGCGTTGCCGTTATGGGCCTTGCGCTGTCGGCGATTCTGTTCGTGCTGTGGCAGGGGCGATACTGCGGCCTTGGAACAAACCTGATATCCGCGGCGCTCAACGGTGACGGCAAGGTCACCATCATGCCTTGGGACTGGGTACTCAAATTCGCACTCACCATCACCACACTTGCCGCAGGATATCAGGGTGGCGAGGTGACGCCGCTGTTCTCCATCGGAGCCAGCCTGGGTGTCGTACTCGCCGGGATTCTTGGCATGCCCGTCGAGCTCTGCGCCGCACTGGGCGCAATGAACTTTCATGTGGCACCTCCGATCCCA
>CALFDL010000111.1 GCA_937950415.1 uncultured Collinsella sp.
CGCGAAAGCTCGGGGTCGACGGGACGGCCCTCGCTCGGCAGAACCTGGCAGGCAGCGTAGAAGCTGTGGAAGTCGCCGGCGAGTTCCTCAGCAAAGTGCGTCAGACGGAACGGGGCGCGGTCGCGAGCGCAGCTGGCGATCAGGTCGGTGAGCTCATTGAGCTTGCGCGAAAGGGCGAGCTCGGTCGGGTCGGTCAGCAGCGAGTAATCGACGTTCTCACCGATGGCCTTGGCGGCGACGGCCTTCATGCCCATCTCGTCAGCCTGCTCGGGCGTAACGTCGGCGGCACGGCGCAGGATGGAGCACACGCGGGCGTGAGCATACTGCACGTAATAGACCGGGTTGGAGTTGTCGCGCTTCTTAACGGCCTCAATGTCGAAGTCGACCATCTGGTTGGAGCTCTTGGAGATGAGCGTGTAGCGAGCGGCATCGGAGCCGACCTCGTCGACGAGCTCCTGCAGGGTCACCATGGTGCCCTTGCGCTTGGACATACGAACGGGCTTGCCATTACGCAGCAGGTTGACGAGCTGGCCCAGCAGAACCTCAAACTTGCCGGGATAGCCGAGAGCGTCGCAGACGCAGCGGACGCGCTCGATGTAGCCGTGGTGGTCGGCACCCCAAATGTCGATGACGTGGTCGACGCGCTGGAACTTGTCCCAATGATAGGCAACGTCGGAGGCGAAGTAGGTGTACTCGCCATCGGACTTGATCAGGACGCGGTCCTTGTCGTCGCCTAGGTCGGTGGAGCGGAACCACAGGGCGCCGTCCTTGGTGTAGAGGTAGCCCATCTTGTCGAGCTTCTCAAAAGCGCGGTCGACGGCGGAGGTGCCGGCGGTCTCGCCCTCGGTGTCCTTCACGTACAGCGAACGCTCGGAGTACCAACGATCGAAGTCGCAATTGACGGCGTGGCAGAGGTCGCGCATGTTGTCGACCATCTTTACATAGCCGCGCTCGCGGAAGCTCTCCATGCGCTCCTGCGGATCGGCGTCGACCCACTTGTCGCCGTCGGTGCGCCAGAACTCGGCGGCCTCGTCGATGATGTAGTCGCCGCCGTAGGAGTCCTTGCCCAGGGTCTCGGCAAAGTTGTCCTGATACGGATGGGTCTCGGGATGCTCGTCGTTCTCGTCGGCAACGAAGGCGTCACGGTCGGCGATCAGCAGCTTGTGAGCCTCGTCGATATCAACGCCCTGCTTGGCGATGATGTCGGCAAGCTGCATATAGCGCGTGCTGATGGAGTTGCCGAAGGTGTTCATCTGAGAGCCGTGGTCGTTGATGTAGAACTCACGCTGGATGTCGTAACCGGCGTGGTCCATAACGCGGCAGAGCGAATCGCCCAGCGCGGCCCAGCGGCCGTGGCCGATGTGCATGGGGCCGACGGGGTTGGCGGAAACGAACTCGACCTGGGTCTTCAGGCCACCACCGACGTTGGACTTAGCGAAGTCCATGCCCTTCTCGCGAGCCTCGCCAAAGATGGCATTCTTGACGGCAACGGAGAGGTAGAAGTTGATGAAACCGGGGCCTGCGATCTCAACCTTCTCGATCGCGGGATCCTCGGGCATATGGGCAACGATGGCCTCGGCGATCTTGCGCGGGGCGCAGTGGGCCAGCTTGGCGGACTTCAGGGCCATGGTAGAGGTCCACTCGCCATGAGAAGTGTCAGCCGGTCGCTCGATAGCGCAATCGTCAAGTTCAAATGCGGAAAGGTCGCCGGCCTCCTGGGCCGCAGCAAGCGCAGCGCGTACCAGCTCTTCAATCTTCTCGGGCATAGATCCTCCTTGTGTTAAAGCCCCCGAGCTCTTGGTCACTCGTAGGGCAAAAGCCAGAGTTTGTAGCACTCTATCACAAGCGACGGGCACTATCGCAGGGTAAAGCCAATCGAAATTGCATATGCACAAAATTGACTACAGCTTGTATGGAGTCTCTCAAAGATGCCGGTCTGCCTGCAGATTATGCACGCGTTGAAAATGCATAAAGGTGTGAATGAGCTGTGTCTTTTATCGAATACTCTTACCTATCGGAGTTGTGTGCTTTTCCTGCATAAAGTAAGGGTTTCCGCACGTCAGCGTGGTATTCTAGACATACGCAAATTCGTATAAGTTGGAGGTAGCATGTTCTCAATCGGTCAACACGTCATTCATCCGGGTCAGGGAGTCTGCACCGTCGTCGGTTTTAGGGACGACACGCCGCAGCCCATGCTGTTGCTCGAGACCAAGCAGGGACATGCGCAGACGATCCTCATGTACCCCGTGGCGCAGGCCGATCGTTTGCATGCCGCCATCTCCCAGCAAGATGCCGAGCACCTGCTGAGCCACTATGACGAGCTGGAGTGCGACACCTTTACCGAGCGTAACAGCTCGCTTGAGGAGACGCACTTTAAGCAGCAGCTCAAGCTGGGCGCGCCCGAGACGGTCCGCGTGGCAAAGACCATGATGTACCGCATTCGCCAGGCCGAGGAAGCTGATAAAAAGCCCAGCTCCTACTACATGCGCGTACTTAAGGAGGCCAAGCGCCGCTCCATAGAGGAGTTCGCCGTGGCCCTGGGCGTCACCGAAGAGGACGCCGAAGCCCGCCTAGCCCAAGCCGCCCTCAACTAACCTGCCAAAAAGGGACAGGTTTATTTTGGCAGGTTTTATCTGGCCAAACGTCGATGAACAATTAGTAAATGGCCGGGCGCTCCGTTTTATTTTGAGCGCCCGGCCATTTTTCTATCTACGTAGAAATGCGTGAAGCCCATTTGCGACGTCTTCACACAAGAACAATCCAGCTCGACGCTGGCAACGTCCACATCCGCATCGAGGGCTCTCACCCCGCTCAATTACCATTAAAAAGCATCAATTTGAAAACGCAATAACATTTCGGCAGGTAGCAGCTATAGTCGGTGAACTGAATCTCGACAACCAATACCTCCCAATAAGGTATCTTCAGCCCATCCGAGCTAAAAGGAGGGGCCATGCCGAGAAAACCTCGTTCAAAGTCACCGACTGGTTTTTTCCACGTCACATTGCGCGGGAACGGAGGGCAATTGCTGTTTGACGGTGACGAGGACCGAATCGCCTTGCTTCAAATCCTCGATGCGATCCTCCCCAAACACAATATTGAGCTTATCGCTTGGTGCCTTATGGGAAATCACATTCATCTGCTCGTCGACGATCCGGACGACCGCAAGAGCGACGCGATGCACGCGATAGCCGTATCGTATGCGGGCAGGTACAATGCACGCGCGGGTCATATCGGCCACGTATTTCAGGAGCGCTTCTGGGATTCGCCGATTAAATCGGAGGAGTATCTGCTCGAAGCAATTCGATATATTCATTTGAATCCTCAAAAAGCAGGACTGGCGACATATGACGACTATCCATGGAGCAGCCATCGTGAGTACCTAATGGGAGCAAGGTCTCGGCCGCATGTCACCGGGGACGTTGTCGACGCACTTTTTCCGACGCCGCGCTCATATCTCAAGTTCATGAAAAGTGTACCCACGCTGCCCTATCGTCCGAGCGCAACGGCAAAAGTGCGAGAGGAAGATCTAAGTGAATTTGGTGCGGCAGTCGTGCAAAACGTCGCGGGATGTGCGCCCACAGAACTCAAATCCATCTCCAAGGCACTTCGCAACGAAGCGATACTGGCCCTTCGAAAAGAAGGGCTGACGATCAAACAGGTTCAGTTATTAACCGGGTTGGGAACGTGGATTATAAAGAATGCCGCATAGTCACCTGCCGGCAACGACAGAATAGTCCCGAGGCGTCACAAGAAAACGGAAACGCCTCCGCAGCTAAGAACTACAACGGAGGCGTTTCCGCAGATAAAACCTGCCAAAATAAACCTGTCCCTTTTTGGCAGGTTAGGCCTGGAAGGTGTCGCGGTCGGGCGCGAAGGACTGCATGGCCGCGATGGTGCGGTCAAAGAGCTCGGGGAGCTCCCAGCCCAGCATCTCGGCGCCCTGCGAAATCACGTCGCGCGAGCAGCCGGCGGCAAAGCGTTTGTCCTTGAACTTCTTCTTGAGCGACTTGGTCGTAAAGTCCATAATGCTCTTGCTCGGGCGCATGATGACTGCAGCGCTGATCAGGCCGGTGAGCTCATCGCAGGCAAACAGGATCTTTTCCATCTGCAGCTCGGGTTTGGGCAGCGAGGTGTTGAAGTCCGACGTGTGCGTCTGGATGGCGCGAATGAGCTCGGGAGACGCACCTTCGCCCTCAAGGATCTCGGCTGCATAGATGGTGTGGTTCATGGGGTCATCCTCGTGCTCCTCCCAATCCAAGTCGTGCAGCAGGCCGACGATACCCCAAAACTCCTCGTTCTCGGGGTCGAACTCGCGCGCAAAGTAGCGCATGGTGCCCTCGACCGTCTCGCCGTGGGTGATGTGGAATGGGTCCTTGTTGTGCTCGTTGAGCAATTCGAACGCACGGTCGCGGGTGATTCCGGCGGAAAGCGTCTGGGACATGGCAATACCTCCTGGTGATTCGGTGCTAGGACACGGTGTCACTATCGTATATCGCCGCGGCTCAAGCCGAAAGGCAGAAAAGGTTTGAGGAGAAAAAAGCCGGGCGAACGTGTGCCCGGCAAAACCGCAGATAAAACCTGCCAAAATAAACCTGTCCCTTTTTGGTAGGTTTAGGGACGGACCTGGCCGGTGCCGCGGAGCTTGTATTTGTAGGTGGTGAGGGCCTCGGCGGCAAAGGGTCCGCGGGCGTGGAGCTTTTGAGTCGAGATGCCAATCTCGGCGCCCAGGCCAAACTCGCCACCGTCGGTGAAGCGCGTGCTGGCGTTGGCGTACACGGCCGAAGCATCGACCGCATCCAGGAAGC
>CALFDL010000112.1 GCA_937950415.1 uncultured Collinsella sp.
ACTTCTCAGAGGAAGGCACCCGCCCGGAGGCGGCCCCAGCGCGAGACCGTCCCGGATGCTATTCGTTGTCGCCGGCAGTCATTTGGGTTGCGGAGAGTGCGCCGTCGGCTGCGGTTGCGGCAGCGGCGTCGGGCCAGACCCAGTCGGTGAAGGCCGGGTGATCGTAGCCTTCGTCGCAAGCGAACTCGAAGGCCTCGGTGCGGAAAGCCTCCCACTCGTTGATCTGCTCGGCAAACTTATCGGCGTCGACCATGCGCAGCACGTCGGCAGCCAGGGCCCAGCGGTCCATGTTGTTCAGGCGCAGCATGTCGAACGGCGTGGTCGTGGAGCCCTTCTCCTCGTAGCCGTGGACGCGGAAGGCGTCGTGGCCGGGGCGGTTCCAAATCAGGCGGCGGATCGTGCCGGCGTAGGCGTGGAAGGCAAAGAGGACGGGCTTCTCGCCGCAGCCAAACAGCTCGGACCAGCGCTCGTCGCTGATGGCCTGGTCGTTCTCGCAGACGTTCTGAATCTTGAGCAGGTCAACCACGTTGACGAACCACACCTTGATGCCCAGCTCGCGCAGCATATCGGTTGCGGCTAGAGCCTCGAGCGTCGGTACGTCACCGCAGGTGGCGACCACAACGTCGGCCTCGGCGAGCGAACCGGCGGTCGATGCCCACTCCCAGGTCGCGACGCCCTCGGCGAGCTCTGCCTTGGCCTCGTCGACCGTCTGGAAGGTCGGGGCGGGCTGCTTGCCGCAGAAGATGGCGTTGACGCAGTCGGTGGACTGGTAGACGCGCTCGGCCACGGCAAGGGCCATGTTGGCATCGGCCGGATAGTAGGCGTTCACGATATGCGTGTCATTGGCCTTGTTGAGCAGCAGGTCGATAAAGCCCGGGTCCTGGTGCGAGAAGCCGTTGTGGTCCTGACGCCAGACGTGGCTCGACAGCAGAATGTTGAGACCGCTGATGGGGGCACGCCACGGAATCTCGCGCTTGGTGGCCTCAAGCCACTTGCAGTGCTGGTTGACCATGGAATCGACCACATGGACAAAGCTCTCGTAGGAGCTCCACACACCGGAGCGGCCGGTGAGCACGTAAGCCTCGAGGAAGCCCTCGCACTGGTGCTCGGACAGCTGCTCGACGACCTTGCCGGAACCGGCGAGCAGATCGTCGTTGGCCTCGTCCTCGTAGAAGCCGGCGTCCCACTGCTTCTTAGTCACCTTGTAGGCAGCCTGCAGGCGGTTGGATGCGGTCTCGTCGGGGCCGAAGATGCGGAAATCGTCCATGTTCTTGGCCAGGACGTCGGCAGTGTACTCACCAAAGACGCGGGCGGCCTCGGTGGAGCCCCAGCCGTGACCCTTCTCGGCAACGGGAATCTCGTGGGCGTGGACATCGGGGAGCTCGAGCTCGCGACGGACCTTGCCGCCGTTTGCGTTGGGGTTGGCGCCGATGCGCAGCTCGCCGGTCGGCATAAAGGCCGTCACCTCGGGGCGCACCTGGCCCTCGGGCGTAAAGAGCTCCTCGGGCTTGTAGGAACGCAGCCACTCGCGCAGCACGCGGAAGTGCTCATGGGTGTCCTTGGCGCTCGCCAGCGGCACCTGGTGTGCACGCCAGGAGTCCTCGGTCTTCTTGCCGTCGATCTGCTTGGGGCAGGTCCAGCCCTTGGGCGTGCGGAACACGATCATGGGGTAGGCCGGACGAACAACGGTCTCGCCCGCGGCGGCCTGGGCCTGAGCGGTCGCCTTGATGTCGCAGATCTCATCGAAGACCTGCTCAAATAGGGCGGCGAAACGCTCGTGGATGCTCGCGTGACTCTCGTCATCAAAACCGGCGACAAAGAAGTGCGGCTTGTAGCCCATGCCCTCAAAGAACTTAGTGAGCTCCTCGTCGGACACGCGGGCAAGGATGGTGGGGTTGGCGATCTTGTAGCCGTTAAGGTGCAAAATCGGCAGGACGATGCCGTCGGTCGCCGGGTTCACGAGCTTGTTGGACTGCCAAGAGGTGGCAAGCGGGCCGGTCTCGGACTCGCCGTCGCCCACCACGGCAACGGCCAGCAGGCTCGGGTTGTCCATAACGGCGCCGTAGGCGTGGCTGAGCGTATAGCCGAGCTCGCCGCCCTCGTGGATGGAGCCGGGCGTCTCGGGCGCAAAGTGGCTCGGAATGCCGCCGGGATAGGAGAACTGGCGGAAGAACTTCTGCAGGCCGGCCTCGTCATCGGTGATGTCGGGACGGATCTCGCGGTAGGTGCCGTCGAGCAGCGACTGGGCGGTACCGGCGGGACCACCGTGACCGGGGCCCATCAGGAAGATGGCGTTCTGGTTGTGATCGGCGATGAGGCGGTTGACGTGACCGAACAGGAAGTTGATGCCGGGCGTGGTTCCCCAGTGGCCAACCAGGCGGTGCTTAACGTCCGGGCGGCCAAAGTCGCGCGTCTCGCCGGTCTTCTCGTCCACAAAGTCGGCACGCATCAGCGGGTTGGAGCGAAGGTAGATCTGGCCGACGGACAGATAGTTCGAAGCGCGCCAGTACAGGTCGACACCCCCGAGCTCGGAAGCCGGCACCTCGTGTCCCAACTTTTGCCACGGCGTTCCCAGTGTTTTAGCCATTGTTTATGTCCCTTCGCTGCGCGGTCGCCCTCCGATACGGCAACCTTTCGTTGGGACTAGTATATTTGCTAAAACGTTTTATCATGGTGGAAAAACGTTTTATCATCGCTATCTCTCCTGCTGCCCGGCAAAACTGGACACTCACCTGCGGCATTGTCTGTCACAGGTATTCCACATTCGATCTATACGAATTGGTAAACGTGTTTAGTTGTGTTTAGTAAGATTGAGCACGCTGCCCTTTACGATGAGCGCAGGCTCCAAAACCACTTCTTCGGCACGCCTACCGCCCTTGCCGGCAAGTCGCTTGGACATGCAGCTAAAAGCATGCTCGGCAAGCACGCCCGGATCCTGCTCAATCGCGGTCAGCGCCGGCTCAAAGAGCACATCGGCTGCCGAGTTGTCATAGCTCACCACCGAGATATCGCCCGGAATGTTCTTCCCCATCTCGTGCAAGCGCTTGAGCAGGCCCAGCGCAATGTTGTCCGAACTTGCGAACACGGCGGTGGCATCGGTCGCGAGCACTGCCTCCGAGGCCTCGTATGCGCTCGGGATGTAATACTCGCTCTCAAACTCCAAGCGCGCGTCGATGGGAAGGCCCACCTCGCGCAGCGCGCGCTCGTAGCCGGCAAGGCGTTTACGGCCCGTGTTGGATCGGCGCGCGTTAACGAGACAGGCAATGCGACGATGGCCCTGCTCAACCAGATAGCGTGTGGCCATATAGCCGCCCATCTCGTGATCGAACATCACCTTGTCGCACTCGAGCCCCTCAATGGCGCGGTCGACCATCACGGCCGGGATGGGCAGATGACTGACCTCTTCGCGCAGGGCGCGGTCGTCGGAAAACTCATCTCCCACGACCAGGAACACGCCGTCGACGCCGCGCGTCACCAGCTGGCGCAGCAGCTCCAGATCGTCATCGGCGCTGCCGCCCGAGCTGGTAATGAAGAGCGCATAGCCGTCCTCGCGGCAGCGCTTTTCCAGGC
>CALFDL010000113.1 GCA_937950415.1 uncultured Collinsella sp.
CGGTGACGCCGTAGCCGTCCTGCACGCCGGCCTGCGCCGAGCCGATAGACCCCGCCGTCATGACGATGCAGGGGATGGCAAAGATCACCGTGCCCACAATGATGCGGCGACGCACCTTGCGTGACAGCTCGTCGACCTCGGCGTCTTCCTCGGCGGTTACGATGCCGTCGCCGTTGAGGTCGCGCTTGAGCGGCACGCGCAAAAGCAGCAGCACGGCTTCGGCCGCGAGCGCGATAAAGACCACGTTGATGCCAAACTCGTAGAGTGCCGAGAGGAACAGCGACCCGCTTGCGATGGCGATGCCGTAGCCCGCTGCGCACAGGGGCGGCATGAGCGCGGTCGCCACGGCTACACCGGCGATGAGCGTGGCGGGCTCCTGGTCACGTGAGTTGCCCAGTCCGCCCGCAAAGCCGCCCGCGAGGGCGACGGCAAGGTCCCAAACGGTGGGCGTCGAGTTGTCGATGATGGCGGCGGTGGTGGTGCCAAGGGGCGAGAGCTTAAAGTACAACGTGGAGGTGACCAGGCAAAAGGCCATTTGCAGCGCAAGGCTGGCGACGGCCTCGACGGTAATCTCGCGGTCGAGCGTAGCGATGCCGTATGCCATGGCAAGGACCGAGCCCATGAGCGGACAGATGAGCATGGCGCCTACGATGGCGATGTCCGAGTCGATATCGAGACCGATGCTCGCAATGAGCATGGCGATGATGAGGATGCACAGATGCGAGCCGGTTAGGCGCGCCCCGTTTACAAAGCGCTTGCGAATCACATGATAGGGCGCGCGACCCTCGCGAATGTTGAACGCCTGCTTTAGGAAGCGGGAGGCGTTCTCCATGGCCTCACTGTGCGCGGGGCGGATGCCGTGACGCCGGTGATGGCGCTCGCGAAATCGCTTGATCTGTTGCTTGTCGAGTTCCATGTCCACCTCGTTCCAGCACGGTCCGCGCATCGCGCCCGTTGCCCCTACTCTACACCGCGGCGGGCGGGGTGTCTGTTGGACGCGGAATCCGATAGGGCAGATGACGCGGGAACAAATGTAAATTACAGGCCCAGTCCCATTCCGCAAGAATATGATGCGCCGGCTCCTTCATATGTGACGAAATTGTGAAGCGCAGGAGCACGAATTACAAAAAATCCGCTGGTGACCAATGTTGCGCAACAGAATTCAAAAATCGGCTTCTACATTTGAAGCGTATGGATACATCCGTGTCAAAAGGGAGAAAGCCATGGCGAACTATAATCCGCAACACTTTGAGCCTCGGGCCAAGGCGGTCAACGTTAAGGGCGTTGCCAACCGTGCCGTTGCAACCGTTTTGACGGCTGGCCTCATCGCTCAGCCGCTCATGTCACCGCTGGTGGCAATCGCTGCACCGTCAGCCGATAACGGCGATTCTATCCAGGGGGGGGTAGTTCTGTAGAGAACACCGTTGCTGTCGGTAACCAAGCGGTCGTAAAGACGGCAGCCCAGCTGGCCGAGGAATCGGCAAAGCAGCTCAAGGACGCTCAGGCCGCCTACGATGCCGCCCAGAAGAAGGCCGACGCGGCGGGTCAGTCTCAAAAGCAGGCCCAGCAGCAAAAAGATCAGGCCTCGCAGGCTGTAAGCGACAACGAGGTCGAGCAGAACGCGGCAGAAGTCGCCGCGCTCCAGGAAAAGATTGACGAGCTTAAGGCGGCCGTCGAAAAGACCGAGCAGCAGCAGAAGAAGCTGGGCGACCTGAACGATCAGCTCGACCAGGCCAACAAGAGTGTCGAGGATAAGACCCAGGCGCTCAAGGATGCCAAGGCAAAGCAGGACGAGGCCAAGAAGGCCCTCGACGATGCGCAGGCCAAGCTCGAGGCCATGGGCATGGAAGAGTACGAGGCCGCCAAGAAGGCCGTCGACGATGCGCAGGCCAAGCTCGACGCCGCCAACAAGGCCGTCGCTACCGCGCAGGCTGATCTGGACCAGGCCAAGGCAGCCGAGGCCAGCGCTCAGCAGGAAAAGCAGAATACCGAGGCCGCTCTGACTTCCGCCCAGGCCAAGAAGCAGGAGACTGCCGCTGCCCTCGCCGCTGCGACCACTGCGCGCGATAACGCTCAAGCTAAGCTGAACGAGGCTCAGACTGCACTCGATGCTGCGACCTCGGGCACGGGCGTCGATCTGAACGCGCTCGAAGCTGCCAAGGTCGCTGCCACCAGCGAGCTTACGTCTGCTCAGGCCGAGCTCGACGCCGCAACGACTGCAGACGCCGCCGCGCAGGCGAACCTGCAGGCCGCGCAGACTGCCGCCACCGCCGCGCAGGAGAAGGCCAACGCCGCCAACGCTGCTGTGGCATCTGCCCAGTCTGCATACGATGCGGCAAACAAGGAGTACAAGGACGCGGCCAGTAAGCGTGACGCCGCGAAGACGGCATACGAGCAGGCCCAGCAGACCGAGGCCGACAAGAAGGCTGAGTACGACCGACTCGTCGAGATTCGTCAGCAGAAGAGCAACGAGTTCGATCAGGCTCGTGCTGAAGTAACCGACGCGCACAATGCATACGACGCCGCAAACGCCGAGGTCGAGAAGCTTAACCAGCAGATTGCCGACCTCAAGTCGAACATGACCGTAGACCAGAATGTCATCAACCAGGGTATGTTCGGCTTCATGAACTACATCATCGGCGGCAGCCAGTTCACGGCCACGCAGAAAAAGAATGCCCAGGAAGCCGCATCGATGCTGACCGGTGCCGCTGACAAGGCCGAATGGTATGACAAGTACGTCGATCAGGACATGTCTCGCGACACCAATCCGCTTTCCTTGGAGCAGATGCGCAACGCCCTGACCTACCTCGATACCCAGAACAACCTCCGCAAGGCGAACGGTCAGTCGGAGCTCAGCGTCAGCCTCCGCATGACTGCGGCAGCCGCACTTAATACATCATATTCATCGAACATCTGGGGACACTCGAACTGCTATTTCGATCAAGGTGAGAACCTTGCGGGCGGCGGCGGAGCATACACCGGAGGCGAAACCGAGGATACCCTCGGCTGGCCATATACCGGTCTCTACACCCAGGAGAAAGAGGCATTCGATAAGTACGTTGCACAGTATGGCGACGAACTCGGCAGCCACCGATATGATTCCTACTATATCTACCAGCACTACAACAGCATCTACCATGAGTGCGGACACTATCTCAATATCATCGATGCCGGTGCGAAGGCTATCGGCATCGCAACTGGTAGCGGTAAGAACACCGATTCCGAGGTAACCATTTTCGACTATAGTGGAAGCACGGGGCAGAAGGACTTCACTGTCTCCGAGTTCAAGAAGCTCGTCACCGACTATATCGATTCTGCTTACAATGCAGGCGGCACTCAGGAGCAGAAGGAGCAGCTGAAGCAGCTACAGAATAAGCTGGCGGAGGCGCAGAAGAACTTCGGGACTGCCGGAACGGCTTATTCTGACGCATTGGATAAGCAAGAAAGCTCTCGCGACGCCTATACCGCGGCCGACACGAACATGAACACCGCCAAGGGCGAGTATGAGAAGGCTAAGTCCGGTACCGCCGCCGCGAAGACGGCATACGACGCCGCGAAGGACGCACTCG
>CALFDL010000114.1 GCA_937950415.1 uncultured Collinsella sp.
GTCGCCTCGCTCGCGCGGACGGACTTGAGCGCGCAGGGCTTGCCGTTGACGGTGAGCGCATCACCCGCGTGGCGCTCAAAGCGCGCGTCGTCCATAACGTATTCGATGGCGTCGTTGCCGAGCGCTTGGGCGATCATGCTGCCGTAGAGCAGGCCCACGCCGCCCTTGCCGATGAAGGCGACCTTGTTGATCTGCATGTGAATCATCTCCCCATAAAAAGGCGCCCGCGTATGGGGCGCCTGATGGATTGTATGCCGCCGGGCCATGTCGCGTGCACCGGATGGCCGTATTTAGAAGAACAAACGCATGGGAACTTATGACGCGGGGCAGACCGCAAAGACACGTGCGGGATATCCGACGCCATCACGCACCTTGGGGAAGGTGCAGAAGATGACGGCGCCCGTGGCGGGAAGCTCGTCCAGATGGTCCATGACCTCAATCTGGTAACGGTCGACCGAGAGGATGTACTGTTCGCCGGGGTAGGGGTAGGCATCCTCGTGTGTGGTCACGGTTGCGGGGTCGGTGTCTGCCGGTTCGTGGCCGATGGCACCGATGTTGCGCTCTTCTACAAGCCATTTGATGGCATCGAGGTCCCAGCCGGGGTAGTGGGGCTGGCCGTCTTCGTCCTTGTTTTCGAGGTCGGCGAGCTTGGACCAGTCGGAGCGGAAGGCGACGAAAGCATCCTCAGGAATGCGACCGTGCTCGTCCTCCCAAGCCTTGAGGTCATCGATGGTCAGGATAAAGTCGGGGTTTGCGGCGCACTCCTCGTGCTTGTCGATCACACAGAGCGGATGCATAAACTCGATAGGTTCGATCTCGCCAAGGGAACGACCGTCAACATGGAAGTGGCGCGGCGCGTCGACGTGGGTGCCGTACTGCGAGGCGACCGAATACTGGAAGCAACGCATGGGCGCGAGCATATCTTCGGGCGTGCCGGGCAGGTAGTCGAAGAGCTTGGTGGACTCAAATGGCTCAAAGCCAAACCAGTGCGGGGTGTCGCACGAGAGCGTATGGGTGAGGTCAACCCAGCGATAATCGGTGCTTTTGAGCTGGGATGCGAGGTTCCAAAGGTCGAGTGCGGGCATGGGTGGCTCCTTTCATCGGGCTTTTTGCTGATGTTAAAGCGGTGCCGTGACAGCTCGATTTCTGCTGCGTTACGATACGTTCTCGATTGCGATTCCACGATGTTTCGGCCGCGTGACCATTGTGTTTCGCCTTGCCGGGGCGCTGATGGCGAAGGGAGGGGCCGTGCAATACCGCGTTGACCCCAAAAGTGGTAACCGAATATCTGCTCTGGGTCTGGGCTGCATGAGGTTTCCCGGTTCGCCGGGACACCCCGATGCGAAGACAGCCGATGCCATCATTTCCCGTGCGGTGGAGCAGGGGATTAATTATCTGGATACTGCGTATCTCTATCCCGGTAACGAGGCGTGCGTGGGCGCCTCACTTGAGCGCTTGGGGCTGCGCGACCGGGTGTTGCTGGCGACCAAGTTGCCGCACGCTTCGTGCAAGTGCGCGGAGGATTTCGACCGGTTCTTCGACGAGCAACTGCGTCGCCTGCGGACCGACCATATCGACTATTACCTTATGCACAACATCACTTCGCCCGCTCAGTGGGAGCGCGTGGTGGCGTTGGGTATCGAGGACTGGATCGCGCGTCAAAAGGCGGCGGGGCGCATTCGCCAGATTGGTTTTTCGTACCACGGCAGCGCGGTGGATTTCCTGACGATGCTTGACGCATATGACTGGGATTTTTGCCAGATCCAGTACAATTACGCTGGAGAGCGATATCAGGCGGGAACAGCGGGGCTCATGGCCGCCGCCGAGCGAGGCCTCGCGGTGTTTGTGATGGAGCCACTGCTGGGCGGGCGTTTAGCGGGCAAGCTGCCGCCACGGGCCCGCGCTGTGCTCGATAGTGCCCGTGACCCGCATTTGCGCACTCCTGCCGCCTGGGGTCTTTCGTGGGTCTGGAATCATCCTCAGGTGACGATGCTGCTTTCGGGTATGACCAATACCGCGCAAGTGGATGAGAACGCGGCGTTGGCCGATCGGGCCCTGCCGGATTCGATGACAGTTACTCAGCTTGATGCCATCGCACGCGTGCTGACGGAGTTTGAAAAATCGAATCGCGTGCCCTGCACGGGATGCGGCTACTGCATGCCATGTCCCAAGGGCATCAATATTCCCGGCTGCTTTGCCGCCTACAACGCGAGCTATGCGCACAGCTGGTTTACGGGGCTGTCGCAATACTTTACGGCGAGTGCGGTGCGCACGAGCGAGCCCAAGCTGGTGAGCAATTGCGTCAAGTGCGGCAAATGCGCGCGCCACTGCCCGCAGCATATCGATATCCCCGAGCGTCTCGATGACGTGCGCCGACGTTTCCAGCCTGGCCCCGTAACGGTCATGCTTAAAGTCTTCAGCAAAACTCGCTCCTCATGACCCTTTTATATCTTGTGATGGAATAGTCCCTGTTTGCGGCAGAATAGGGCGATAGCAGGAACTTTTTTGCCGCAACTGATGGGAGGCTATCGTGGGTGACCGAGGCTTACGCAATGATTCGCGTGAGGTCCGTTGGGGCATTTTGGGCGCTGGGCACATCTCTCATCGATTTGCTTCGTCGCTCAAGAAGGTCGACGGGGCACGGCTGGTGGCTGCGGCCGGTCGCACTCCTGCACATGTCGAGGAATTTTGCCGAGCGTTTTCGATCGATGCTGCGCATGGCCATGCCTCGGTCGACGATAACGGCAATGCGGCTTATGACGCGCTGATTGCCGACCCCGATGTCGACGCAATCTACTTGGCGCTTCCGCATGGCGTGCATACGCGTTGGGCCTGTCGCGCGCTGTGCGCCGGAAAGGCCGTGCTGTGCGAAAAGCCGGCCGTTTTGAGTGAGGAAGAGGCTCTCTCGATCGCCTCCACCTCTCGCGAGTGCGGCGTGCTGTTTATGGAGGCGATGAAGAATCGGTTTTGCCCGATGCGCACTCGCGTGAAGGACTTGTTTGCGTCGGGTGAGCTTGGCCGTATTGTCTCGATTGAAAGCGTGCAAAAGCTCGATTACGGCGAGTCTCCTTCGGGCTATCTGCTTGATCCGTTGCAGGGCGGCTGTCTATATGACATGGGCTGCTATGCGGTCGGTTGGTTTGAGGATTTGCTCGCGGGCGCTTGCGAGGTTTCGTCCCGTGAAGTTCGCTGGCGTGACGTATCGGGCGGTCGCGTCGATTGGGCCGACGAGATCCATATGAGCGTCGGCGGTATACCCATTCATATGGTGTGCGACGGCGAAGCAACATATGAAAGCCGCTTAACGATTGCCTGTGAGCGGGGCTCGTTGGAAATCGAGCGCCTCCATCGCCCCGAGCTCGCTCATGTGAAGTATTCCGACGGTCGAGTACTCGAAATCGATGCACCATTTGAAGTCGATGATTTTTACGGTGAGGCGTCGCATGCGACGCAGCTCATTCAGGCGGGGAAACTCGAAAGCCCCATCATGTGCCTAGCCGCCACACAGCGCTGTGCGCACATCATCGATGCGATTCGCTTGAAACTTTAGGGCGTGGGGGCATGGCGCCAGCGCTTGGAATGCCTGGAGGCCTTTGCTCTTGATGCCCCTTTTATAACTTGCGGTGGAATACGGTCTGTTTGCGCCAAAATAGGGCACCAATAGACCGTATTTCACCGCAACTGATGAGGAGGGAGCTGGAGATGCTGACGATCGGGTGCCATCTTTCGACGACGAAGGGCTATCGGGCAATGGGGGAGACGGCGCTATCCATTGGCGCCAATACCTTTGCGTTCTTTACGCGCAACCCGCGCGGTGGCAAGGCAAAAGAACTTGACATGGATGACGTGGCGGCTCTGCGCGAGCTTATGGCACAAAACGACTTTGGACCGCTGGTGGCGCATGCCCCGTATACCTACAACCCCTGTTCTGCCAAAGAGCGGGCGCGCGAGTTTGCCTTGGAGGCAATGGCCGAGGACTTGCAGCGTCTGGAAGCACTGCCCGGCAACTACTACAACTTCCATCCCGGTGCGCATGTGGGACAGGGCTCCGACGTCGGCATTCAGATGATTGTCGACACGCTGTGCCAGGTGATGTTTGAGGGGCAGCAGACGACGGTATTACTCGAGACCATGGCAGGCAAGGGCACCGAGGTGGGCCGTAGCTTTGAAGAACTGGCGTGCATTATCGAGGGCGTTGCCGCCAAGCGCCCAGAGCTGTCCGATAAGCTGGGCGTTTGTTTGGACACCTGCCATGTGAACGATGCCGGCTACGACATCATCCATGATCTGGACGGCGTACTCGACGAGTTCGACCGCGTGGTGGGTATCGATCGCTTGCATGCCGTACACATCAACGATTCGAAGAACCCTTGTGGCGCCCATAAAGATCGTCACGAGTGCATCGGCAAGGGATACCTTGGCAGCGAGGAATTTGGTGGCGGTATGCAGGTTATGCAGAATATTGTATCGAATGGCCGTTTGCGTTCGCTGCCGTTTATTTTGGAGACTCCGAACGAACTTGCAGGTTATGCAGCTGAAATTAGACTATTAAGGTCATTGCAGCAGTAATGACTGTCACAAAGTAGAGTATTCCATTCACGTTATGGGTTTGTTTCAATCAGTTTTCTCATTGCAGATTCGTAATTCCGGGTGCATAATAGCCAACAGTTTTTGCAGACCTCTGAATCAAACGAGGTCACCGGAAGGAGACTGATTATGAAGCTGAAGAAGCTCGGCGCATTTGCCGCCACGGGTGCTATGGTGCTCGCCCTTGCTCTGACGGGCTGCGGCTCGTCCAACGCCACCTCTGGTTCTGATGCTGGTTCCAGCAGCTCTGACGACGCTAAGGTCGAGAAGGTCGACGGCTCCAAGGAGTACGCGCTCGTCAAGGACGGTACGCTGACCGTCGGCACCTCTGCCGAGTACGCGCCGTTTGAGTACAAGGATGACAACGGCGACTACCAGGGCTTTGACCTTGAGCTCATCAAGGCTATCGGCGACAAGCTGGGCCTGGATGTCGAGTATGTCAACAATGACTTTGACACGCTGGTTCCGGGCGTCGCTTCGGGCGCCAAGTATGACGTCTCCATCGCGGCTATCACCGACACTCCCGAGCGTGAGAAGGAAGTCACTTTCTCTGATTCCTACTACATGGACGATCAGGCTATCGTGACCAAGGTCGATAACACCGACATCACGGCCGACAACTACAGCGAGAAGCTCAACAACGCCGACGCTACCATCATCGTCCAGTCTGGCTCGACCGCCGAGGCCTTTGCCCAGGAGAACTTCCCCAAGGCCAAGATCGTCCCCTACAAGGACGCCACCGAGTGCTTCAGCGCCCTGCAGTCCGATAAGGGCGACGCTGTAGTTACCAACCGCTCCGTTGCCAGCCAGCTGACCGCCGAACAGTTCAACACCTGCCAGACCATCAAGCAGATCAGCACCGGCGAGGAGTACGCCATCGCCATCAACCAGGGCAATACCAAGCTCAAGGACGACATCAACCAGGCCATCAAGGACCTGACCGACGACGGTACCGTCGACGCCCTCATGGCTAAGTACAATATCAAGTAAAATAGCTACTTGATTGCGCGCGGGCCCTTTCCGTTTTGCGGAGAGGGCCTTTGCGCTTCTCTTGACGGAGAGCGTTTCCGTCTCTTTTTGCCGGCAACTTCTACGATAGGAGCCACCTTGTCTCGACTGAACAAAGGGGCCGCGGAACAGCGTTTTTCACTGCCCGCCTTGCTCCAAAAGCTAGCCTGCGTCATGGCCGTGGCGCTCGCGCTGGTGTGCGCGGGGGCATATGCGCCCACGACCGCCCAGGCGCTTGAGACCGCAAAGATTACCGCCCGACCCAATACCGGTTCGGGTAGCGATGTGGTCGGCGGCACCGAGACGCGCATCACTTGGGAAGTTCAGGCCGATGCCGACGAGGAGCTGAGCGGTCTTTCGCTGACGTTTGTTGACGGTACGACGTTTGACACCGATGACACGCGATTGGCGATGCTCTCGGGCGAGGACCTCATGGATCGTACGCCCATGAAGCCCACGTGCAAGGCTGACGGCCAGACGCTCAAGATCGACTTTGGCGAGACGGCGCCTGCCGGCGGCTTTTTCCGTGTCGAGGTTTACGGCGTGACGTTTCCCGTCGAGGGCGGCGAAGAGGCCTTTAGCGGCACCTATACGCTCGCCGACGGTTCGACCAAGAAGATCTCCAAGATTCCGTCGGTGGAGATCAAGGGCGTGACGGCCTTCGATAACTTCCTGGCCGACCTTAAGGAGCAGCCGTGGGTCGAGGCGTGGAACTCCAATATGTTCCTGCGCCTGTTCCTGAACCCGGTCATTTTGGTCCAGAGCCTGCCGATCGTCTTCAAAGGCTTCCTCATGTCGCTCTCGATCGTGCTCGTAGCGTTTCCGCTGGCAATTCCCTTTGGCTTTGCCCTGTCGCTTATGCGCATCTCCAAGTCGCGCATCCTGCGCTGCCTCGCCGGCATCTACGTGAATATCATTCGCGGTACGCCGGCGTTCCTGCAGATCTATATCGCGTTCTTCGGTCTGCCGTTGGCCGGCGTCAAGGTTGATGACTACGTGCTCGGCGTCATCGTCATGGCCATGAATTCGTCTGCCTATCTGTGTGAGATCTTCCGCGCCGGTATTCAATCGATCCCCAAGGGCCAAAACGAGGCTGCTCGCTCTCTGGGCATGAATGCCTTCCAGACGCTGCTCTACGTTATGATTCCGCAGACGTTCCGCAATGTTTTGCCTACGCTGACCAGCGAGTTTATCTTGCTTTACAAGGATACGTCGCTGCTTGCCGCCGTGGGTGTCGTCGAGATCGTCATGAACGCCCGCACCATCGTGGCCACGACGGGCTCCATCACGCCGTATGTGGTTGCCGCTCTGTTCTATCTGGTCATTACCCTGCCGCTTGCGCGCTTGGTGAGCGGTCTTGAGGCGAGGCTTTTGGGTACGACCGAGACCAAGAAGAAGCGTCCCGCCAAGAGCGCCGGACAGGTTGTCGCGACGCCTGCCGATCACATCGCCGGTCTGTAAGGAGGTCCAATCATGAGCGAAACGAATTCCAACGAGGTCGTTGTCAGCATCAAGAACCTCCAAAAGGCTTTTGGCGATAACGTGGTTCTGCGTGATATCGATCTGGACGTGCACAAGGGTGAGGTCGTTGTGGTCCTGGGCCCCTCGGGCTCGGGCAAGTCGACGATGCTTCGCTGCATCAATCGCCTGGAGCATCCCACGAGCGGCTCGATTGTCGTTGAGGGCGTGGATGTGTGTGCCAAGGGCGTCGACCTCAATAAGGTACGTACGCACTTGGGCATGGTGTTTCAGCAGTTCAACCTGTTCCCGCACCTGTCGGTCAAAAAGAACGTCATGCTTGCGCAGCAAAAGGTGCTCAAGCGCAGTAAGGAAGAGGCCGAGAAGATCGCCATCGAGGAGCTGACCAAGGTCGGCCTGGCCGAGCGCATCGATTTTATGCCGAGTCAGCTTTCGGGCGGCCAGCAGCAGCGCGTGGCCATCGCCCGCGCCCTGTCGATGAACCCGCACGTGATGCTCTTTGACGAGGCCACGTCGGCGCTCGACCCCGAGCTCGTCCGCGATGTATTGGGCGTCATGCGCGACCTGGCACGTGACGGTATGACCATGATCGTGGTGACCCACGAGATGGGCTTTGCTCGCGACGTCGCCGACCGCGTCGTCTTTATGGACGGCGGCGTCATTGTGGAAGAGGGTACGCCGAGCGAGGTCTTCGACCATCCCAAGAGCGAGCGCACCAAGGCGTTCTTGGGCAATATCTCGTAGCCGGTTGATGTAACTGCCGTTACAAAAGAGCGGGGCTGGACTTGAATCCAGCCCCGCTCTTTTGTAGGGATGGGGATGCGCTTGGATGCAGGCTCTCTTGGAGGCCCTGGGTTCTTTACGCGAGCTCGGCTCCGAGGGCCTTGCAAGCGGTCTCGCCCTCGTCGTCGGGCGCATCGTAGCAGATGACGGAATCGACGACGTTGACGCCCGCCTCGTCGGCGTCCGCCTTCCAGTTGTCCATCCATTCGCCCTCGGCCCACGAATAAGAGCCAAAGAGGACGACCTTCTTGTCGCCGAGGGTCTCCTTGACCTCGTCCCACATCAGCTGGAACTCATCGTACTCAAGCTCCTCGGAACCCATGGCGGGGCAGCCGAAGGCAATGGCATCATAGTCGGCGGCCTTGTCTGCGGAGAAGTCGGCGCAGGAGATGACCTCTGCCTCGGCGCCGGCATCGGTTGCGCCCTCGGCAACGAAGTTTGCCATGGCCTCGGTGTTGCCAGTACCGCTCCAGTAGACGACTGCGATCTTGCTCATATGTTTTCCTTTCGGTTGTGCGGCGTGCGGCCGCGTTTTGTATGCTCTATCGGGTTGCCTGGACAAGTTGTTCCAGGGTGCAGCCCTGTTGATAGATGTAGGTAAGGTATTGCGTACATGCACGATAGGAATCGAAGGTCGTGAGCGCCTGCTCAACGTTTGTGTATACCTTCCATGCGCCAAAGACCTTATAGTTTTCTCCGTGCTGGACGATAAACTGATGGACATCTTCGTAGGGATAGCCCAAAAAATAGCCAATTTCGTGGGGGAACTCGCACATGCACCCCGTATCGCAGTGCCTATTTCGCGCGAGTGCGCAGACGCTGCCGTCATAGGCGCTTTCTGCGGCATTGCTGCTTGCCAGCGTGATGCGCGCGGCAAGATGCACTAGGGATGCGGGCAGGTTGTGGACATCGTAACCTTCGGCGGCAAGCGCCGTCGTGGCGCGGGGGTCGGAGAGGTATCTCATGAGGTCCGCAGGGCGGTACACATAGATGAGCGCTCCGCAGGGGCGCCAGACCAAAACGCTCATATGGATTCCGAGTGGCTGGAGCTCGCGGTTGCATTGGGCTATGACGGCGAGCAGGCGAGAGCGTCGCTCTTCGATATGGGCGGCGCCGGGTTTTCCGTTTTGGTTGGCGTAAACGCCGGGATAGGTAAAGAGCGAAGCCGGCTTGATACCTGCGAGCGTAGGGGAGCAGTTGCGCACGACAGCCGTTTGGTATGTTGGGATGTCAATGGTTCGAGTCACGATGCTCCTTTCGGGTCCTCAGTTGTTAGCCTAGGAAAACTTATACACGAAAGTAAGCCATGGTCAACAAAAAAGTTTGAAGAGGGAAACTAATTGACCGAACAGACATGATTTTGGGTTAAGATGGGGACACCCCATGGGGGTATCTAGATAGTGCTACTTGAAAGGGGAGCGCATGAGCGACTTGCTCAACCCTGCGAATCTCATCGTGCTGGCCGTCATTGCCGTCGGCATGTTTTTTGGACTGCGTCGCATTGCCGCTTCGACACACGGGAAGAGTTGCTGCAGCGATGGTACGAGCGGCAAGAAGGCCAAGAAGGTAGTGGTTGCGGATACCGATCCGTCCCACTACCCCTATAGCGATGAGCTGCTCATCGGCGGCATGAGCTGTGACGGCTGCGCTCAGAACGTAGCCAATGCCCTCAATGCGCTGGATGGCGTGTGGGCAACGGTGACGTATGCGGACCACACGGCACGCGTGCGCTCTAAGCAGCCGGTCGATCGTGGTGTCCTCGAGACGGCTGTGAAAGACGCGGGCTACTACGTCATGACGCTGTAAGCGCCGCTCTGGATGCGCTTCCTTGGCTAGGCTCGTCCGCGCAGTTCGATGTCTTGGATGTCGTCGAAGTCGATGGCGATGTCTCGGAGTTTGAGGAGCTTGAAGGCGGGGAGCGCCTCGTCGAGGATGCCGGTGCGGCTGCGATAGCCGTATGTATCGTAATAGGTGACACGAACCAAGTCGCCACGTTTGAGACCCTCGAGCTTTTTAGAAAGCGCGAGGGCTTTTTCTTCCGTGAGCTCACGTTTTGGCTCGACGGTGATTTCCTGCTTGCGCACGAGTTCGTAGTATCCCGTGAGGGCGGC
>CALFDL010000115.1 GCA_937950415.1 uncultured Collinsella sp.
GGCCTTTCACACTTTAAGCAGGAGCTCACCGGCCCCGAGTATGCGCAGCGCTTTATCGACCAGGTGCGCGCGACCGACATTGCGCTGTTCTTGGACAGCATGGTGATTGGGATTGATTCGGGTGAGGGCGCGGCCGCGAGCGCGTCGGGCGTGAACGAGACTCCGAGAGCCACCGCAGCCCACACCGTCACGCTCATGAGCCCCACTGGCATGCTGCAGCTCACAGGACGTGCGGTCGTTCTTGCTATGGGTTGCCGTGAGCGCACGCGCAGCGAGATCAAGATTCCCGGTAGCCGCCCCGCCGGCGTGTTTACGGCCGGCCTGGCGCAGCGATACATCAATATCGAAAACCTCAAACCCGGCTCGCGCGCCGTCATTTTGGGCTCGGGCGACATCGGGCTTATCATGGCGCGCCGCTGCACGCTCGAGGGGATTTCCGTCGAGGGCGTCTACGAGCTCATGCCGTACGCCAACGGCCTGCGCCGCAACGTCAAGAACTGCCTGGACGACTTTGGCATTCCGCTGTACCTGTCCACCACCGTCACACGCGTGATCGGGCATGACCGCGTGGAAGCCGTCGAGGTGAGCCAAGTCGACGAGCGTCTGGCGCCCATTCCGGGGACCGAGCGCATTGTTCCGTGCGACACGCTGCTGCTTTCGGTAGGCCTGATTCCCGAGAACGAGCTTTCGGTTGCCGCGGGCGTAGAGCTTGACCCGCGCACGCGCGGCGCCGTGGTGGACCAGAGCCTGCAGACAGGCGTGCCGGGCATCTTTGCCTGCGGCAATGTGCTGCACGTGCACGACCTTGCGGACAATGTGACGACCGAGTCCGAGAGGGCTGGCGCAGCTGCGGCGGCGTACGCGCTGGGGACCGGCGCGGGCACCGTTCCGGACTGGGAGCTCACCGTCTCCCCTGCCGGCATTGCGGGATACGCGCTGCCGGGACGCATTACGGCCGTGGCGCTCACCAAGCTCAACTTCCGCGTACGCCGACCGGTCGATACCGCTCGAGTACGCATCTTGGCCAATGGCGAAGAACTGTTTGCGGGCAAAGTCCGCGCGTTTAAACCGAGCGTCATGGAAAGCTTCCCACTCCCGGCAAAGGTGATTCAGCAAGCGCTCGACCTAGGTGTAAGCGAAATTGTCCTGTCCGTCAATCCCGTTGAGGAGGCATAGCTCATGAGCAATAACGCAATCGATACTCTGCAGTTCAACTGCACCACCTGCCCATCCGAGTGCCTCCTGACCGTAGAGGTGGAGCGCGACGCCAATGGCGCCGTGGTGGAAGTGCGCTCCGTAACCGGCAACAATTGCCCGCGCGGCGATAAATTCGCACATCAGGAGCTCACCTGCCCCATGCGCGTGCTCACCACCACCGTGGCCGTATCCGGCGGCGACGAGGCGCTGCTGCCTGTGCGCACGGCTGAGGCCATCCCGCTGGCACTCCACGCCCAAGCCATGGCCCTCATCCGAGGCCTAGTCGTCAACGCCCCCATCCGCATGGGCGGCATCGTGCTAGAGAACCTCCTAAACACCAATATCAACCTAATCGCCAGCATGGACATCGACCCAGCCTAAGCAGCGCATTTAGAACGGGACTTCATCCCCCTCTGCAGTTGCGGTGGAATAGTTCCTGTTTTAGGCCATTACCCCGGCAACCAGGAACTATTTCACCGCAACTTATGTGGGGGCGCTTGGGATACCATGGTGGCAGCCTAGCGAAAGGATGTTTCATGGCACATGTCGATGACCAGCGTGTGGCGCGCGTGCTCGATGTGCTCGAGGCTCAGCACCCCGGCGCACAGCTGCTCGTAAACGACCCGTGGTCGATTTATTACCTGACCGGCTTTTATGCCGATATGTTCGAGCGTTTTTGCGGCGTGCTGCTCGCGCGCGGTGCCGAGCCGGTGATCCTAGTCAACGCCCTGCATCAGCTGCCCGAGTACGACAATGCCTGCGTCACCTATCACACCGATACCGATATCGTGACCGATGCCATCGCGCGCGAGATCGATCCGACCAAGCCGCTTGGCATCGATACCGTCATGCGCTCCGGCTTTTTGATGCCGCTCATGGAGCGCCACGCCGCCAGCGAGTTTTTCCTGGGTGACTTTGCCGTCACCGCCGCACGTACCCACAAGGACGCCGCCGAGCAGGAGCTTATGCGCGCGTCCTCGGCCGCTAACGACACCGTGATGGCCGACGCGATCAAGCTCGTCCACGAAGGTGTAACGGAATGCGAGATTGCCGACCAGATGCTCGGCTTGTATCGCAAGCACGGCTGCGAGGGCTTTAGCTTTCCGCCGATCGTGAGCTTTGGCGCCAACGCCGGCGACCCGCACCACGAGCCCGACGACACCGCACTCAAGCGCGGCGACGTGGTGCTGTTCGACATTGGCGGACGCCATCGCAACTACTGCTCGGACATGACGCGCACGTTCTTTTGGGGCGAGCCGGACGAGGAGACGGCGCGCATCTACGATATCGTGCGCCGCGCCAACGAGGCCGCCGAGGCGCTCATCGCGCCAGGCGCACGCATGTGCGACCTAGACCGTGCCGCGCGCGACGTGATTGAGGACGCTGGCTACGGCAAATACTTTACGCATCGTCTGGGCCACTCGATTGGTCTGCAGGACCACGAGCCGGGCGACGTCTCGCTGGTCAACGAGCAGGTCGTAGAGCCGGGCATGACGTTCTCCATCGAACCGGGCATCTACCTCCCCGACCGCACCGGCGTCCGCATCGAGGACCTGGCCCTGGTCACCGAGTCCGGCGGCGAGATTCTCAACGCCTACCCCCACGACCCAGTCCGCCTAGACTAACCTCATCCCCAAGTCCCCAAACTAAGTTGCGGTGAAATACGGGCTGCTTAAGGCTTCTAGCCCATAAAATAGTCCCTATTTCACCGCAACTGCCAAGGGGACCAGGGTAGTCAAAAAGACTCGACCCAAATTAGCTGCCCTGCAGTCAAACGAAAGGCCTCCCGATTCCCTGACGAGAACCGGGAGGCCTTCTTGTGTCCTAGAACCCTAAAGCTCTAAGCTCGCAGCTTTACTCCGCGCGATGACGCAGTTTTTCAATCGCTGCGGCAATCAGCGCCAGTAGGCCAGTTCCGCCAAGCGCCGCGACGGTCACGGCAGTGTTGTCGCCCGTCTCGACCAGGCTTCCCTTAGCGGCCTTCTTGCCATTCTTCTTGCCCGAGGGATCCTTGGCATCGGGCTTGGCACCGTTATCCTTGCCGCCTGTCGGTTCCTGTACAACAACAGGCTCAACAACCTCGACGGTCACCGAAGCGGTGAGCTGTTGAGGCGCCGGCGCAGTGCCATCCTCGGCAAGCGTCGCAATCGCCGCGGCGTCACCGTCAACGGGCATCGTCGCGGTAATGACGACGGTTCCGTTCTTGAGGGCCTTGACTTTACCGTTCTCGACCGTAGCGATCGTCGGGTCGGACGAGGTCCACGTCACGTTACCACGCAGCAGCGCGCCATCGGCCGCATTGCTCGCCGCGGCAGCAAGGTCAATTTCCTTGCCGCGCTCTACCTTGAGAACGGTCTCGGCAGTCGTGGCCTTGCCGTTTTGGTCAACGATAACGAGGCCCTTGGCCGCCGGGCGCGGCTTAACGCGTACCATGCAGCTGACTGTAAGCTCCGTACCGCGAACCTTACCGCCCACGGTCACGTCATCGGCACCCCAATCCAGTGCGGGGACATTCTCCCAATCGACATCGTAGTCTTCCTGGCTGTCGTCCTTCATCATCACGGAGACCTTCTTGGGCAGCGCCTTCAGCACATCGGCGGCAGAGCTTGCCTCAAACACCTCAACGGGAGCGAACGTCGCAGGCCTCACGGGAATCTCGCTTGCCGGCGTCTCGACGACCAGCTTGCAGGTCGCCTTGAGCGCCGCGCCCTCGACGGACCCCTCGATCGTGTACTCGCCAACGGCGGCAAGATGCTTGTCCAGGCCATCCGTATTCCACGTGACCGCGGCCTCGTCCGTGTGACCATCGGAATAGGTCACGGTGACCTTCTTGGGCAGCTGCCCCGTCACGGTATCGGCCTTGGCATCGCGCTCAACCGTGATCTGCGGCACCTCGGCAACCTTGTTGATCGTCGTCGTGGAGGTAACAACGACTTCGACCGGCAGGTTACCGTTCACCGTCACGCCCTTGGCGACGACGCTGTTGCCGTACGTGTCGGCCGCGGCAGGGACCTCAGTCCATGTGATCTCGGACTCCGCCGTCGTCTTGCCGTCCTTCATGAGCACGGTCGCCTTAACGCCCTTGAGTGCCTCGCGCACCGCATCGGCAGACGAGCCCTCGGGAACGGCAATTCCGGCAATAGGCTCAACGGATGCCGGAATCTCGGCATCGCTCTTAACAACCGTCACTGTGCACTTGGCCTTAACCGAAGTGCCCTCTACCTTGCCCTCAAGCGCAACATCGCCCAGCTTGCCCAAGGCATCTGCCGTAAGCGAGGTCTTATCCCACGTAACGGCGGCAGTCTTCGTCGAGCCGTCGGACATGTTGAGGGTCACCTGGGTGGGCAGCGCAATGTCGTCGGCGGCAGTGTTGCGAGCAACCGAAAGCTGGACGCCAACGACGCTCTCGACGACCGGCACTAGATTGACCGTAGCCTTGACCTCAAAGCTGCCAACCGCGGTTTTACCCGTAACGACAATGCTTGCACCGTCATTTTTAATGGTGATGGCCTTCTTGGGGGCAGTCCAATTGATCTTCGAATCGACCTCGGATCCGTCCTTCATAGCGACCTTCACGGTCTTGGGCAGTGCGGCCACAACAGCATCGGGCTTCGCGCCGTCGTCGACCGTCACAGCATCAACCGAACCAGCCAAGTGATCAGGAATCTCACGAAGCGGTTTGACGACCTTGAAAGTGCACTCTACCTTTTGATCGGTACCGGCAACCGTACCCTTAACCGTGACTTCACCTTCCTTGGCAAAGTCCTTGTCGGAGAGACCCTTGGTGTCCCACGTTACGTCGGCTTCGGAATCGGAACCGTCAGAGTAAATCGCCGTGACCGTGGCGGGCAGCTTGGCCTTAGCCTCATCCGCCTTGGTATCGCGCTCGACCTCAATCTTGTCAACGGTATCAAAGTCCACGATATGCGCCGTCACCTTGACCTGGGCCTTAACGGTCATGCCGTTGTCCGTTAGACCCGTGACCTCAAACTCGGTGCCGGCACGGCCCAGGCTGTCAACCTGAGACCACTTAACGGGCGTCTCGTTCTTGGTCTTGCCGTCCTTCATGACCACCGTCACCTTGGACGGCAGCTTATCCATAAGGTCGCTGACCTTGGCATTGTCAGCAATCTCAATAGCATCGATCGGCTCGACGTAGTCGGGCGTCTGGGCATCCTGATCCACCACGGTCACGTTGCAGGTCACCTTGGCGCCGTTGAGCTTAACCGTGCCCGCGATCTCCACGGTGCCGGTTCCGTTGAGCAGCTTATCCGTGACGTTGGAAAGATCCCACACGTCAATGTCGAGCAGATCGGTCGAACCGTCGGAGTAAGTCGCCACGACCTGCTTAGGCATCTGGGCATACAGGTCCTGTTTGGACGTGCCCTTGGCAACGCTAAACGACTTGGCCTCGAGCTTGGTGATGGTTCGAGGCGCCTCGGAGACGTTG
>CALFDL010000116.1 GCA_937950415.1 uncultured Collinsella sp.
GGGCCGGCCATGTCGAGAATGAGCTGCCCATCCACACCATTGGCGCCACCATCGGCACCCACGTAGGTCCCGGCGCCGTAGCCGTAGCCTTCTTCCAGCCCGCCAACTAACCGACCTGCCATAAACCACCACAAAGGTGCCTGTCCCCTTTGCGGTGGTTTATGCTTTTCAGGGTGGAAGGGAGCGAGCAATGGCGTCTGAGGGCTTTTTTGAACGGGTGTACGAGGTGGTCGAGCAGATTCCCGAGGGGATGGTCGCCACGTATGGTCAGGTGGCGCTGCTTGCCGGTCGTCCACGAAGTGCGCGGTACGTGGGGTATGCCCTGCATAGTAATCCGCGTCCCAGCGAGATTCCCTGTCACCGCGTGGTGTTTGCCGACGGGCACATATGCGAGGGCTTCGCTTTTGGCGGTCCCGATGCTCAACGTGAGCTTTTGCTAGGGGAGGGTGTGGCGTTTAAGGACGACATGCACGTCGACTTGGCCGCCTGTCGCTGGCCTGCCGGGCTCTAGCGGTTCTGCCGTGGCGAAAACCACCACAAAGGCGCCTGTCCCCTTTGTGGTGGTTTTACGCTGTAGGTTTACCAGAGCTAACTTATGGAGAAGGTGTGGCGGCGTACTTTGCCGTCAGAAAGTAAACCACGGTGAACTATATTGTTTTCAGCAACGGAGCAGGCAATAGGCGATGAAAAAGCCTGCCCTGTTGAGTTTGATTCGCATTCCTCCCCTCTGTGCGATTCAACGGTGTACTTCGGGAACAGGCCCGCTGGCAACTAACTGCCAGCGGGCCTGTTCCTGTTTGTCGGGGGAGTGCGATGGACGGAGCCGAAGCGGTCCGGCTCCAAAAAAGGCGGACGCCGTAGCGCCCGCCCTATAGCAATCGAAAGATCTAGCCAGCAGATCGATCTAGTACACCATGCCCATGGCGTCCTGAACCTCGGCAAGGGTCTGCTCGGCGATCTCATTGGCGCGACGGTTGCCCTCGTGCAGCACGTCCTTCACGTAATCCAGGTCGTTTTCGTAGCGCTGGCGACGCTCGCGGATCGGCGCGAAGTACTCGTTGACAGCCTCGGTCACGTACTTCTTGAGCTGGCCGGAGCCGCCCATGCCAATCTCCTCGGCAATCTCGACTTCGGAACGGCCGGTGCAGATGGCGGCCGTCGAAAGCAGACCGGACACGCCGGGGCGGTTCTCGGGATCGAACGTGATCATGCGCTCGGAGTCGGTCTGGCTCTTCTTGATGCGCTTGGCCGTCTCCTCGGCGGTCATCGAGATGTTGATGGCGTTGCCGTAGCTCTTGCTCATCTTGCGACCGTCCAGGCCGGGCAGCAGCGGGGTCTCGGACAGCAGCGCGTCGACCTCGGGGAACACCTTGCCGTAGCGGTTGTTAAAGCGGCGTGCGATGGTGCGGGTGAGCTCGATGTGCGGCAGCTGGTCGCGACCGACGGGCACCACATTGCCCTTGCAGAACAGGATGTCGCAGGCCTGGTGCACCGGGTAGGTGAGCAGAAGGCCGGTGAGCTCGTGGCCCGAGGCCTCCATCTCGGCCTTGACCGTGGGGTTGCGCGCCAGCTCGGCCTCGGAGACCAGCGACAGGAACGGCAGCATGAGCTGGTTTGCGGCGGGCACGGCGGAGTGCGCGTAGATCATGGTCTTGTCGGGGTCGATGCCGCAGGCAAGGTAGTCCATGACCATGTTGTACACGTTGTCCTGGATGTGCTCGGTCGTGTCGCGGTCAGTGATGACCTGGTAGTCGGCGATGAGCACGTTGGTCTTGGCGCCCATGTTCTGCAGCTCAACACGGCCCTTAAGGGTGCCGAAGTAGTGACCCAGATGCAGACGGCCGGTGGGGCGGTCGCCGGTGAGCATGGTGAACTTGTCGGGCGTCTTGGCCAGGCCCTCGCGAATGGCGTTGCTCTTTTGCAGCGCGACTTCGTAGCTGTTCTCGTTTGGCATGATTGCTCCTAACGTATGTTCATGGGTCAAGATGATAACGCGTTTATTAGAGGGGTGGGGCGTAAGGAGGCGAGGGGCGGGAGAGGGGTGGCTTGTGCGATGGGTGCGGCGCGGCCGCGCTTGACCAACGGTGCCTTGGCACATCCTCGGCAGCTTGCCCTAGAGCTTGTGGTGGCGCTCTTCCTTACGTTCCTCAGCTGCCTGCTCCTCCTGCTTAAAGGCGGGGTCGTCGGGGGTGACCAGCTCGTCCTCGTGCGTGCGCTTGTTGTAATGGTGGCGTAGCACGGGCTCAAACAGATGTAGATGCTTGGCAAAGGCCGCCGAACCAATGGCGAGCACGGTAAAGATGAGCACGCGCATGGGGACCTCGACCTGGTTAATCGCGGCGGCGCCGGCCGAAAGCATGATGCACCAGGCATAGATGAGGAGCACTGCCTGCTTTTGGTTGTAGCCCTCTTGGATCAGGCGGTGGTGGATGTGGCCCTTGTCGGCCTGCCCGATGCTAATGTGGGCGCGCTTGCGGCGCACGATGGCGCTAAACGTGTCGATGATGGGCACGCCGGCAACGATGAGCGGGATGATAAGCGAGGTGAGCGCGGCGGTGCGGCTCACGTTGAGCAACGAGATGGAGCCCAGCGCAAAGCCCAGAAGCAGCGACCCCGAGTCGCCCAAGAAGATGCTTGCGGGGTTGAAGTTGTATCGCAAAAAGGCCAGGCAGGCGCCAAAGAGCGCAATGGAGAGCGCGGCGGCGTCGATGCGGCCCGAGAGAACGGCCATCGAAAACATGGTGAACGACGCGATGCCGCAGATGCCCGTGGCCAAGCCGTCGAGGCCGTCGATGAGGTTAATGATGTTGGTGAATGCCACCAGATAGATCACGGTGATGGGGTAGGCGAGCCATCCGAGCATGATCTCGCCGGGGGCAAACGGGTTGACGATGACGCCGATCCGCAGGCCGCCGATACAGGCGATGAGCGCGGCGAGGACCTGACCGGCCAGTTTTTGTTTGGGCTTGAGCTGGAAGACGTCGTCGATAGCGCCGGTCGCAAAGATGACGGTAAAGGAGAGCGCCAGCATGGGATAGCTAATGTGAAGGCGCGGGTGCGGCACCAGGACGGGCGGCCAGCCTAGGTGCCAGGTGCCTAGGATTTGCACAATGCAGGCAACGACCAGGCCCAAAAACACCGCCGTTCCGCCCAAACGCGGGATGGGCTTGGTGTTGATGCGGCGCTTAGAAGGATAGTCGACGGCGTCGAGCTTAATTGCCAAGCGCTTGACCAGGGGCACCGCGAGGAAGGTCGTGATAAAGGCCGCCGCTGCCACGCATAGATACGGTATGTAGCTCGGGGATGAAGCCATGAATCTAAAAACCGCCAAGCGTCGAAGGAAAAGGTCAAAGGGCGCTACGCGCAAAAAGGCATAGCTGACCCATGATACTCGACCGAGAGGGTGCGGAGGTTTGTACCGTGCGATTATCACGCGCTTACCAGATATTGGAATGTTGTCGATGGCTTGTCGGGATGCCGGTGGGGATCCATATGGACTGTAATGGTGATTTTCGGCAAAAGAAAACCACCCCCCACGTTACGAAAATGAACCCACCTAAAACAGGTGGGTGCCCTCATCGACTGTTCCAGCGTCCTTAACAACGAAGGATACCTGTACTAGGTACGACTGTGTGGGCTCCCTAAATAAACGCGACGGTTCACCCAGTTGCTCCGCGGGGGGCGGAATACCTACATCATAAAGCGGCACTTTATCGATTCCAGTCTTGACATTACAAAAATCGTGTCGGACGATTACGGTGCCTTGGGCTCGAGCCGTCTGTGCGGTTGGCCCTCTTGCGCTTGAGCTGCTGAATCGTTGTTTTGGAGCATGTTTTTATGCCGACGCCGTTGACCGAACTTTTTTCGCCCGCCTGCCATTTGTGTCCGCGCCGTTGCGGTGCGGTGCGCGACGAGGGTGCGCACGGCGTATGCGGTGCCGATGACACGCTCAAGGTGGCCCGCGCGGCGCTTCATATGTGGGAGGAGCCGCCTATCTCGGGCGAGGCCGGTTCGGGCACGATCTTCTTTAGCGGCTGCTCGCTCAAATGTATCTATTGCCAGAACCACGAGATCTCGACCGGCAATTTTGGCCTTGAGATTTCGTCTGAGCGTCTGGTCGAGATTATGCTGGAACTGCAGGACCAGGGTGCCAACAACATCAATTTGGTGACGGCGACGCACTATGCGCACCTGTTGCCTGCCGCGATTGCCGCAGCTCGGGAGCGCGGACTGGTCATTCCGATCGTCTACAACACGAGCGGTTATGAGCGTGCGAGTGCCGTGGCGGCGCTCGGCGATTTGGTCGACGTGTGGCTTACCGACTTTAAGTATGCCAATGCGGCGCTTGCGCAGTCACTCTCTCATATTAAGGACTACCCGCGCGTGGCCGTGTCGGGTCTGGCCCAGATGGCGCGCGAGATCGAGCGCCGCGGGGGAGAGTTGGTGGATGAGGGCGGGCTCATGAAGCGCGGCATAATCGTGCGTCATCTGGTGCTGCCGGGGCATGCGGACGATTCGTGCCGCGTGTTGGACCTGGTGTGGCAGACGGTGGGCGACGTGCCGATCTCGGTCATGAACCAGTACACGCCCAATGCCCTCATGCGCGAACAAGGCGGCGACCTGGCGCGCGCCGTGACGCGCGAGGAGTACGAGCGGGTGCTCGACCATGCCGACGACCTGGGCTTTACGACGATGTTTTGGCAAGAAGGCGGAGCGGTAGACGAGAGCTTCACCCCGGCGTTCGACACCACCGGCGTCCTCACCAGCGCAAAGTAGTGCGCTCGCCGATGATTTTTCTGGGACGGGGATTAAAAAATCATTCTGAGAGCAGGGCTTTGTCGCCAACTGCATACATAACAGAATGATTATTTAATCCCCGTCCCAGAAAAATCATCCCGCGCGGGCATTTGGCTCACGCGGGATGATGGCGTCTTATTTGTCCTGCTCCAGCAGATCGGACGGCGTGCGGTCGGGCTTGCCACCGCGGAAGATCTCGCGACCGTGCAGGCGATGCTCCAGGTCACGTTCGGCCTTTTCCTCGTCAATCTTGGTCTGGCTCACCA
>CALFDL010000117.1 GCA_937950415.1 uncultured Collinsella sp.
GCGTGCGCGCCCTCCACATCGTTAAAGCGGTCGCCGATCATCACGGCCTCGTCGGCCGTCGCACCGAGCGCCGCCAGCGCATCGCGGACCGAATCTGCCTTGGTCTCGCGCCCCTGCGGCGGATTCATGCCAATCACAGCTTCGAACTGAGAAAGACCCAGCTCATGCACCATATCGATGCACTTCGCCTCCATGCGAGACGTCGCGACCGCCATGCGATGCCCCTGCGCGGCAAGGCAGTCGAGCAGCTCGGGGACTCCATCGAACACGGGGTACTCTTCCGGTCCCAGCTCATCAAAAAAGGCACGGTACTCGTCGGCCACCACAAGCGACTCCTCGCGCGAGAAGCCATAAAAGTCGTGAAAGCTCTTCCACAGGGGCGGCCCGATCATGCGACGCAGGTCACCCATCTGCGCCTCCGAAAACCCGCGCGCAGCCAGCGTCTTGCGCGTCGAGGTCATCACCGCCCGGCCCGTGTCAGCCACCGTACCGTCAAAATCGAACAGCACGACCGGCCGCTCGCATAGCTGTAATGCCGCCATCGACATCCCTCTTCCCCAATTGGCGATTTCCACACCGACGCTTCAAACCGTTGACTATTCAACAATTAAAGCTGGCAATGTGGAACAACTCCACTATACTTGACGCACTTTGCTCTCAATCGGCGGCGCGCAGGCGCCCCATCGAAAGGTGCAATTATGTCTTTTGCCATCATAACCGACTCCACGTCGGACATCTCCCCCGCCCGCGCTCAAGAGCTCGGCATCTACGTGATTCCGCTGCATGTGATTATCGAAGGCGAGGACCTGCTCGACCAGGTGCAGATCACCGCCGAGGAGTACGTCGCCCGCATGGCCGGCTCCGAGCAGCTGCCGCACACCTCGCAGCCGAGCGCCGGCGAGTTCAAGGAGCTCTTCGATCGCGTGCGCGCCGACGGCCACGACAGCGCGATCTTTATCTCGCTGTGCAGCGAGTGGTCGGCCTGCTACGCCAACGCGTGCCAGGTGACCGAGACCCACGAGCTCGACGTACGCTGCATCGATTCGCGCACCGGCTCGGGCGCCGAGGGTCTTCTGGTGGAGTACGCGCTCGCCATGCGCGAGGATGGCCGCAGCCTAGACGAGACCGAGGCGCAGATCCGCGCAACGCTGCCCGACGCCCATCTGCTGCTGATTCCGCGCACGCTCGAGAACCTCGTTAAGAACGGCCGCGCGCCCAAGCTCGCCGGCCAGCTGACGCAGATGCTCAACATTCGCCTGGCCGTTTCGCCGGAATGGCAGTCGGGCGAGATCAAGGCCATCAAGAAGGGCCGCGGCGCCAAGCGCATCGTCGCCAACACCATGGCAGACTGCCTCGCGTTTTTGGCCGATCACCCGGGTTCGAACGTACGCGTGCTCACGACCGGCGCCGCCGAGGAGCAGGAGCTCGTCAACCAGGCGCTCGCGGGCCAAGACTACGTCGATGCCGGCACCGGCCCCATCGGCTGCACCATCGCGACCCACGTGGGCGTCGACGCCATCGCCATCAGCTACTGCCCCCGCTACCAGCCAACTCGCTAGGGACGCCCACATCAGTTGCGGTGAAATAGGGACTGTTTTTGGCTTATTAGCCGCCAATCAATCCCTATTCCACCGCAACTTAGAAGCAGTTCATTTGGGACGGGGCTAAAAAGACTGGCATGTAACGTTACGCACCGGTCTTTTTAGCCCCATTACAGTTTGAGTCGTCCGAAAGGGCGGCTCTTTTCCGTTGCACGGTTATACGATTGAGCCGTACCGGTGGTCGCTGGCCGACCGCCCCGGACGGCCGTCAGCCCCTGCCCCGTAGAGGGCCCGGGACGTGTTGCCGCCGGGGCGGGAGGGGCCGCGGGGAACGACTGATAGAGATGTGCCGGGCCCGGACCGGGCCACGGCCGGGTAATGTGGGTGTCGCTTCCGCGGCTTACGGCCGGCTCAAGGGAGAGGATACACCATGCCAGCAGCAGAGAGGCCCGTGGCGTACCTGGGGATCGACGTCGGGAAGAGCTCGCACAGCGCGTGCGCGCTCGACGCGGGAGGGGGCGTCGCCTTCAGGGCCGAGCTGGCCAACAGGCCCGACGACATCGACCGGCTGCTCGAGCGGGCCGGCTCCGGCGCGCTGGTCGTCGTCGACCAGAGGCGAAACATCGGCGCGCTGGT
>CALFDL010000118.1 GCA_937950415.1 uncultured Collinsella sp.
AGGGCTTTTCCCGCGCAGTGAAGCTGGTGATGCAGGCGGCGGAGAAGAAGGCGCTGCGGGGCATTCACGGCCCGGTGGCCAGCCTGATGAAAACGCAGGAAAAGTATACGGTGGCGTTGGAGGTGGCGCTGGGCGCGGGAATGCAGAACATCGTGGTGGAGCGCGAGGAGGACGCCAAGGCTGCCATCAGCTATCTGAAGCAGCGCGATGGCGGACGGGCTACGTTCCTGCCCATGACCGCCGTGCGGGGTGAGAAGCTGCGTGAGAATGTGTCCGGGGAGTACGGTTTTGTCGGCATTGCCGCAGAGCTGGTCGAATACGACAGCCGCTACGACGGCATATTCAAAAGCCTGCTGGGCCGCACCGTGGTGGTGGAGGATCTGGACTGCGGCATCGCCATGGCTCGCAAGTTCCGCAGCGCCTTCCGCATCGTTACGTTGGATGGACAGGTGATGAACCGGGGCGGTTCCATGACCGGCGGCAGCACCAGCCGCAGCGCCGGCGTGCTGAGCTGGAAAAGCTGAGCGGCCGGCTGTCGGCCATGCAGGATAAGCTTTCTGCCGCCCGCCAGTGTGCCGAGGAGACCCAGCGCGAACTGCAAAAGGCCCAGTATGAGCTGGAGGTAGCCTCCGCCCAGCAGCGCAAAGCGGAGGATCTGGTGCTGCAATATCAGGGGAAGCAGGAGCATTACGATATCCTGACGGGTACCCTGACCCAGAGCTGTGAGGATCCGCAGTCAGAGCTGGATACCATGGCGCAGCGGCCGGCCGATCCTTTTTTCGTTTCGGAGAATACCAAACAGTCCCTGTGCCGCGCTGGAGGCGGAGATCGCGGAAAAGGAGCAGCAGGCCGCGGCGCTGCACGCCCAGGCGGAGGAGAGCCGGACGGGACAGAGCGGTCTTGCCGAGCAGACCAACGCCCTGTCGGCGCAGATCAGCGAGAAAAAGGCGGCTCAGGCCGCCCTGCGTGCCGAGCGTACGAAGGCCGAGGAGGCCGCCGCGAACGCCGTATCCGCATCGGTGCCCGCGCCCGCACCCAAGCCCGCTGCTGCGAAGCCTGCACCTGCCGCGCCCAAACCTCAGCCTAAAAAGGCCGCTCGTCTCAAGTCCGTCGAGCCCAAGCCGAGCCGTGACGAGATGACCTTTGCCCAGCGCATGGTTACCTCCAAGGAACCTATGGGCGAGAACGAGATCCCCGGCATGGCGCCGGCTCAAAAAATCATCATTGTCCTTGCCCTCATCGCGTTTGTCATCTTTATGGGCTACACGATCCTGACCAGCATGGGCCTGCTCTAACCGATTTGCATCGGGCGTCATGTCCGCATGCTCTGCTCTCGTCCAACCCTCAAATTCTGCACCACACATCCGAAAGGTCGCCCCATGGCTTTGACCGACATCTCTCATCCCACCGACATCGCAATGCTCACCGATCTGTACGAGCTCACTATGGCCCAGGGCCTGTGGGAGAGCGGCAAGGCCAATGAGCAGGGTTGCTTTACCGCGTTTTACCGCGACCATCCCTTTGGCAGCGCCTATGCCGTCATGTGCGGCACCGCCGAACTGCCCGAGCTGGTCGAGAATCTGCGCTTTACGCCCGAGGACATCGACTACCTCGCCTCGCTCCAGGCCCCGGCCGGCGGCGCGATGTTCAAGTCCGCATTCCTCGACTACCTGCGCCTTTTTCGTGCGCATGTAAATATCGACGCCGTCCCCGAGGGCGAGCTCGTCTTTCCGCGCGAGCCCATGGTGCGCGTCACCGGTCCTGCGCTCGAGTGCCAGCTGCTTGAGACGGCGCTGCTCAACATCGTCGGGTTTCAGACGCTTGTCGCCACCAAGACGGCGCGCGTGGTGTTGGCGGCCGACGGTCGCCCCGTGGCGGAGTTTGGCCTGCGCCGAGCCCAGGGTCCCGATGGCGGCCTGGCCGTTGCGCGCGCGAGCTACGTTGCCGGCTGCTCCTCTACGTCCAATGTGCTCGCCGGCCGCCGCTACGGTATTCCCGTCTTTGGCACGCATGCGCACAGCTGGGTGATGAGCTTCGATTCCGAGCTCGAGGCCTTCCGCGCCTTTGCCAAGTCGAGCCCCAAGAACTGCACGCTGCTCATCGACACCTACGATGTGCGCGAGGGCTGCGAGCATGCCATTACGGTTGCCAAGGAGATGGAGGCGGCGGGCGAGCGCCTGTCGGCTATTCGCATTGACTCGGGCGACCTCGCCAAGCTCTCCAAGTATGTGCGCGGCCGTTTTGATGCCGAGGGCCTGCCCTATGTGGGGATCTCGGTTTCTAACGATTTGGATGAGTACACGATTCAGTCGCTGCTCGACCAGGGCGCGCCCATCGACAGCTTTGGCGTGGGTACCAAGCTTGCGACCTGCTATGACCAGCCGGCGCTGGGCGGCGTGTACAAGCTTTCCGCCCGCCGTGCGAGCGAGGCAGATCCATGGACGCCGGTGGTCAAGCTCTCTGAGCAGCCATACAAGCGCACGATCCCGGGTGTGCAATGCGTGCGCCGTTATTACGACGGCTTTGGCGGCCCGGTCTGCGATATGATCTACGACGAGGACCATCTGGCGGGGGAGGGCGCCGCGCGCGGCAATACCCTTGTGGCCGTGAACGATGCCGCCCTGGTGACCGACGTGTCCGAACTCGAGTATCGCGAGCTGCTGGTGCCGATCGTGCGCGATGGCAGTGCGGTGGCTCCGCGTGAGAGCATCCAGGACGCGCGCGAGCGCTGTGTTTGGGCGCTTGATCATCTGGACGCAGCTTTCAAGCGCTTCCTGTACCCGCAGACCTATGTGGTGGGTATGGAGCAGGGCCTGGCTCAGGTGCGCGACGAGCTCGTGCGTAAGAACATGGCCGCGGCCTCTGCCTTTCCCTGGGCTCACTAATTCCTTGGGCGGTAGGGGCGAGTCACGCTTCCCTGGCCGCCGGCTCGGCCGTTCGCTGAACAGTTGATTGGTTTGACGTATGACGACTTCTTATAAAACGATGGTGGTAAAGATCGGTTCGTCCACGGTGGTGGGCGCCGACGGCAAGGTCAACCGCGCCTTTATCGGCGGGCTTGCCGACCAGGCCGCAGCGCTGCGCGAGCTTGGCTGGCGCCTGATCGTGGTGAGCTCGGGCGCTATCGCCTGTGGCTATCCCGTGCTGGGCTTCGACCGTAAGCCGGTCGGCGACCTGCCGAGCCTGCAGGCCTGCGCCTCGGCCGGTCAGTGCATCATCTCGTCGGCCTACGACGAGGAGTTCCATGCGCGCGACCTGCTCACCTCGCTCGTGCTGCTCACGCGCCACGACACGGCCCGTCGCACGTCCTACCTGCATGCGCGCGACGCCCTGCTGCGCCTCGTGGAGCTTGGCGTGGTGCCGGTCGTCAACGAGAACGATACCGTTACCGTCGATGAGATCAAGTTTGGCGACAACGACACGCTGGCGGCGCTTGTGAGCTGCCTGGTTTCTGCCGATCTGTGCGTGACGCTCTCGGACATCGATGGCCTCTATACCGCCAATCCGCACGAGGACCCCACGGCCGAGTTTGTTCCTGTCGTGCATAAGATCGATGCCAAGATTATCGCCTCGGCGGGCGATTCTTCCACATCGGTTGGCACGGGCGGCATGATCACCAAGATTCGCGCGAGCCGCATCCTGATGACGGCGGGCATTCAGAGCGTGATTTGCTCGGGCGAGGAGCCCGACGCTCTGGTGCGTCTTGCTCGTGGCGAGAGCGTGGGCACCCTGTTCGATCCGCCGGCGGAGCGCTTGGACATCGCACCCCGCAAGCTGTGGATTGCGCTGGGCGATAAGGCCCATGGTTCGGTGACGGTCGATGACGGTGCTGCGAAGGCGCTGGTCAGTCGTGGTTCGTCGCTGCTCGCGGTGGGCATTCGCCAGGTCGATGGCGAGTTTGCCGAGGGCGACGTGCTCGACGTGTGCGACCCGAGCGGCATGGTCGTCGCCCGCGGTATCGCCGAGGCCGATTCGGACGTGCTGGAGCTTGCAGCCGGACGCCGCCAGGACCAGATTGCTAGCAACCGCCTGCTCGCGGACCTGGCCGAGAAGCCGGCGATCCATCGAGATAACTTGATCGTCTTCGCATAACCAATTGACGCTGCAAACGCCCCTAAGCGGCAATCTGACGTTCAATCGTCGGGCATGACCAAAAGGTCAATGCCCTCCTCTTTCACGTCACCTTGCTCGCTTAGGGGCGTTTTCGCTTTCCGTCCTCTACCTGCGATGACGTCATAAACCTGGCACTTGGGGACGTTCCTTATATGCCGGCACTTTGGGGCAGTCCTTCGCTAGAAGATGCGACGTAGGTCTCCGCGGTTGAGGGCTTCGTTAAAGAGGTGCTTGAACACCACGCTGCCGTGCAGGCCGTCGTGCTCGAACTCGTTGGTCACCCAGGCGTGCGAGTTGCCCACGCGGCTGAGCGTGTCGAGCTGCATGCCCGAGTCCACGTACATGTCATCGAAGTACACCGCGGCCTGGAGCGGCACCTCGTTGCAGGCCAGGCGCTGCGGGTCGTAGATCTTGTCCCAGCTGGTGTCCTCCATCAGCAGGTCCATCGCCGGCTTGAAGGGCTTAAGCTCGGGCATCTGCTCAAACATCCACGGGAACATGGCCTCGCCGGTAAACATGAGCGGGCGCGCGAGGGTGTCGAACTCGGCGCGATGGGCCTTCTCCTCGGCCGCGGCCCAGCGAATCGGCATGGTATCGCCGTCGGCGTAGATGAACTCCTGCAGCGTCCAGTACAGCGGATTCGTGCGCGTATTGGTGCGCTCAAAGGCGCGCATCAAAAAGCTGTCGGACACCGATGCACCGCAGCTCAGCGTGCCGTCGCCGTCAACAAAAGCGTGATCGATAATCCAATGCATGCGTTCAAAGCTCGGCTTCATGCCAAAGTCGCTGCCCATGAGCTGTAGGCGCTCGACCGTCATCGGCGAGCCGTCGGGCAGCACGGGCTTCTGTGCTTCGAGCGCATCGGCCAGGGCTGCCACGCGCTCGACGTCGGCGGGGTAGCGGTCGTAATACTGCTGCGTCTTGGCGGCCATGCGCGGGAAGGTGTGCGCGTAGACCTCGCCGGCGCTCGCCGGGACGTGGGGGATGCCGCCGCAGGTAAAGCTTGCCGCCACGCCCTCGGGGAAGAGCGACAGATAGCTCAGCGTCAAAAAGCCGCCGTAGCTCTGGCCGAGCGTGACCCACGGCTTGCCGCCAAAGCCTATCAGGCGCAGGTACTCAAAATCGCGCACGATGGAGCTAGCGAGGTGGCGTTTGAGGAAGTCTGCCTGCGAGCGGGCTGCGTCGGAACCGGCAGCCGTTGCTCGATCACCCAGCGCCGCGATCGTGCGTCCATCTACGCAGCTGCTGCGCCCCGTGCCACGCTGGTCGGGCAGGACGACGCGGAATTGTTTGACGGCCTCCTCGATCCAGCCATCGCTCGTAGGCGAGAGCGGACGCGGGCTCTCGCCGCCGGGGCCGCCCTGCAAAAACAGGAGCAGTGGCAGATCGTCGTTGATGCGGTCGGGCGCGCAAACCACGCGGTAGAAGAGCTTGATGCTCTCGGGCGCGCCGGCGATGGGTGCCGGCATAGCGCCGCGGCGCATGGTGCTGCCGACGGCCAGCAGCATCGGCTCAAGGCCGCGCCAATCCAAGGGGACGTCGATGCTGTGATCCTCGACGTAAAGGCCGGGGACGTGGTACGAAGTGATGAGGGCCATGCGGTACTTCCGTTCGTTGCGGTGTTTCGTGTTGACCAATTCTACCGCCGTGCGCGAGGGCATGCGCAAATCGGCTACCATGGTGGGCAAACTTCTAGGAGAAAGGGCCGTCCATGTCGGTCGATATAGCCACGTATGTCCACGATCTTGCCGTTGCCGCCAAGGCAGCGTCGGCCTCGCTTGCCACGGCGAGCGATGAGCAGCGCCAGGAGGCCGTGCGCGCCATGGCCGCAGCGCTGCGCGACGGTGTCGACTCCATCGTTGCCGCTAACGAGCTCGATATGTCCGCCGCGCGCGATGCGGGCACCTCTGCCGGCCTGCTCGATCGCCTGCTGCTGACGCCCGAGCGCGTCGAGGGCATGGCTGCCGGCTTGGAGAAACTTGCCGAGCTGCCCGATCCCGTCGGTCGTGTGCTCGACCACCGCGTGCTCG
>CALFDL010000119.1 GCA_937950415.1 uncultured Collinsella sp.
CCAGACCCCACAAAAGCGCCGCGTCATAGCCCCAAAACGCCCAATCGGGATGAAACTCTGCAAGCCCTTTGATGGTACGCAGCGTTCGCTCCGCCGGCGTCAGTACACCCCAATCATGTTGAAAGCAGAACAAATACGGCTCGGGTTCCGCGATATCGTCGGTTCCAACATGACGCCGCAGCCACATGAGCTCGGCATTGTCATGCGTTGCGAGCAGCGCACCTTGCTCGGTCGACTCCGTGAGTCGCGCGAGCATCCTATTCCGCGCCAACGTGTTGCGAATCGTATGCTTGTGCTTGAAAACGGTATTAGACACTTCCATCACCACCACATCGGACAAATGGACCATCGTCACCGTTGCCTCCGCTGATAATTGTCTTGATCTGTAACAGGAAGACCGATTTTTGGACTGTAGATGTTACAGATTGAGACATTCCCCCAACCAGGTGCCAAACGTCTCGATCTGTAACAGTTAGACGTTCTCCAGGCCCCTAAACGTTACAGATTTAGACAAACCAGCGGCGCCCAAGCATTCGTCTCGTTCTGTAACAGGTAGACCGGTTTTTTGCCCCCAAACGTTACAGATCGAGACAAAAAGGCAAAAGGCAAGGCAGGCGACAACTACCCATCCCCTACTCCCACTCCTGCTCGTAGATATTGAGCGACTTTACGTACCGCCCCTGGGCGCCCATGATGTCGCGGATCAGGCGCAAGAAGAAGCTGATGCACGAGGTGTCAAAGCCGTCCTGCAGGTCCTCCGGATGCACCGCACCAGGCCCGTCGACCGCCGTGTCGTTCAGGCGCGCGATGTCATACAGGTAGAGCTGTCCCGCCGTAAGCCAGACATCGTCGACGCAGGCGAGGCGCACCGCAATCGCGCCGTCGTTCCAATGCTCCTTTTGCACGATATGTGGGTCGTAGACATCAAAGCGACGGTCGGTGCGCGTGTCCTTCAGCGCGACCATACCAGTCGCGGGATCCTTGTCCAAAATGCCAAAGCGCGAGAAATACTGCGTGTCGCGTACCTGCTCGAGCCGCTTGAGCGAGGCAGGCGAAAGCGATGCCGGCGGTTCGTCAACATACAGCTCGAGCAGCGTCTTGCCATGGCGATAGGGGCGCTCGAAGAGCAGCCAATCGGTAAATGCCATGTTGTAGGCCATGATTTCGTTTTGCGAAGGCTCGGTGCAATAGCTGAGCCACGGGTCGACAATGACCTCGAACTGTTCGCGCGCCGGCTCCAGGAATTGAAACTTCCGCAGCATCCAAAAGTGAGCCATGTCGGCAATATCGTTGCCGACGGCTTCAGCCAGCTCTGCTCGGTCAAAAGCGTGGTCAGTCATGGCATCCTCCTCAAACTGATGGACCTCAATTTGAGCTTACGAGGAGGGTGGGCAGCCACGACCAGCGCGGGCAAAATAGGCCTCCGGCTGCAAACCAGATGCTGACCAAACACTTGACGGGACACTTGACCGAATGAGCGCACCGCAAAGAAACCGCAGGTAGATATAGACAGTCAGTTCACTCATTTGAGGCAAACGCCCGCTACCACCACAGAAAGAGCAGAGTAGCACAGTCGCAAACGTCGACGAATGAACACTTGCACGTCGGCAAATGACAAAGTCGCCTGCGAACTCGCAAGGAGTGTCCCCGAATGCCGGCACATAAGGAACGTCCCCAGCTGCCGGCACTTGGGGACGTTCCTTTTGGGCCGGCATTCGGGGACAGCCCTTGACGATTCAGCTGTGGACAGCCGCCTTACAGCTCCAGCGCGTCGGCGACTTCGGCAGCGCAGGCCAGGGCGTCGGCCATGGCGTTCACCACGAGCGAGCTGCCGTTACGAGCGTCACCGGCAACATACACCGGCGCGGCATCCACAGCGACGCCGCCAACACGCGCCGCAAGATGCGAGCCCTCGGCGGCCATCACAGGCAGCGGACGACCAGCAGTGGCAACGGGCACGCCAACGGCGTCGAACACACCGTGCTCTGGGCCCGTAAAGCCGCAGGCGATGAGCACCAGCTGGGCCGGCACCTCGTGCTCGGAGCCCGCGATGCGCTCGGGCTTTCCCGCCGACCAGTCCAGATCGACCACGCGCAGGCCCGCGGCCGCGCCCTTCTTGTCCAGCAGCACCTCGAGCGTATCCACACCCCAGGCACGCATCTCGCCACCCATCGCAGCGATAGCCTCCTGCTGGCCGTAGTCGGTCTTCTTAACGTTGGACCACTGCGGCCAGGGGTTGCTCGCCGCGCGCTTATCGGGCGCAGCCGGCAAGAACTCAAACTGGCGCACGCTGCGCGCGCCCTGACGCACCGCGGTACCCACGCAGTCGTTGCCGGTATCGCCACCGCCAATGACCACGACGTCCAGGCCGCGCGCGTCAATAGCAGGCTCACCGCCATCGAGCACCGAGACGGTCGAAGCCGTCAGGTAGTCCACGGCGTACACCACGCCCGGGGCATCAACGTTCGCGGCCGAAAGACCGCGCGGGGCACGGGCGCCAGCAGCCACCACGACGGCGTCAAAGCCGTTGAGCTTGGCCGCCACCGCAGGGTCCGTCACATCGGCACCCAGCTCAAAGACGATACCCAGCTCGCGCATGAGCGCCACGCGACGCTCGACCACGGACTTCTCGAGCTTCATGTTGGGAATGCCGTACATGAGCAGACCGCCCGGGCGGTCATCGCGCTCAAACACCGTCACGCGGACGCCGCGACGCGCAAGCTCCCATGCCGCCACCAGACCAGCAGGACCGGAGCCCACCACGGCAACCGTGGGTGCGCCCTCCCCCGCCGGCTCAAAGCGGCGCGGGCCACCGTTTGCCCACTCATGGTCGCTGATCGCACGCTCGTTGTCATGGATCGTAGTGGGCTGGCCGTCGACCGAACCCAGGTTGCACGCGGCCTCGCACAGCGCCGGGCACACGCGGCTCGTGAACTCGGGCATGGGCGAGGTGAGCGACAGGCGCTCGGCAGCCTCATCCCAGCGGCCGCGGTACACCAGCTCGTTCCACTCGGGAATCAGATTGTGCAGCGGGCAGCCACTCGGACGCGCCTTGCCAAAGCTCGCACCCATCTGACAAAACGCCACACCGCACATCATGCAGCGGCTCGCCTGGGCGCGACGTGCGTCGTCATCGAGCTCCACATACAGGGGATCAAAATCATGACTGCGCTCCTCCACGGGGCGAAGCTCGTGGGTCACGCGATCGATATCAAGAAAAGCACCGGGCTTACCCATGGCACTTACGCCTCCTTCTTGGTCGAAGCAACAGAGCTGGCGGCGGCGGGCACAGCACCAGCGACACCACCCGCCACATCGAAGCGAGCGACATCCGCGGCGCTCGCGCGACCGGTCACAATGTCAAACGCCAGCTCCTCGGCCTGCGCATGTGTCTTGCCGGCAGCCTCACTCGCAGCGACAATCGCCAGCACACGCTCGTACTCGGTCGGAATGACCTTCACAAAGTGCTTGCTCATCGTCTCAAAGCTGTAGAGCAGCTTGATGCCGCGCGGGCTCTGCGTCGTGTCCACGTGCTCCTGGATGAGCTCGCGAATCTGCGCCAGCTCGCCGGCAGTCGGGGCCTTGAGCTCAACGCTCTCATGGTTCACGCGGGCATCGAGCGTGCCGTACTGGTCAAAGACGTAAGCCACGCCGCCCGTCATGCCGGCGGCGAAGTTCTGCCCGACCTCGCCCAGGATGAGCGCCAGACCTCCCGTCATGTACTCGCAGCCATGGTTGCCGCAGCCCTCGACCACCACGGTGGCACCGGAGTTGCGTACGCCAAAGCGCTGGCCCGCCAGACCGTTAATGAAGCCGCGGCCGCTCGTAGCGCCAAAGAACGCAACGTTGCCCACGATGATGTTTTCGTCGAACTTGTAGGTCGCATGCGGGTTGGGGCGCACCGACACCTCGCCGCCCGAAAGGCCCTTGCCAAAGTAGTCGTTGGCGTCGCCGCACACGTTGAGCGTAATGCCGCGTGGCAGGAACGCGCCAAAGCTCTGACCGGCCGAACCATCGCAATCGATGGTGATGGAGCCGGCGGGCAAGCCCTCGGGATGCGCCTTGGTCACCGCGTTGCCCAGGATGGTGCCCACGCAACGGTTGACGTTGGCGATATCGGCGCGGAAGCGAATCGGGCGCAGGTGCGCGCGAGCGTCGGCCGTGTAGGGCACAAACAGCGTGGAGTCGAGCGTCTTGTCGAGCTCGCTGTCCGCGGCCATCTGGGGCAGGAAGTGACGGCCGCCGGCACCCGGGATGTGGGCACCGAACTCGCAGGTCGCGCTCGCCAGCACGGGCGACAGATCGAGCAGGTTGGCCTTGCGGTTGCCCGGGACCTCAATCTGGCGCAAGCACTCGGGATGGCCGACCATCTCGTCGACGGTGTGGAAGCCCAGGCTCGCCATGACCTCACGCAGTTGCTCGGCAACAAAGAGCATAAAGTGCTCGACGTGCTCGGGCTTGCCGCGGAAGCCGCGACGCAGGCGGCAGTTTTGCGTAGCGATGCCGGCCGGGCAGGTGTCCTGCTGGCAGTCGCGCTGCATGAGGCAACCCATGGAGATGAGCGGCATGGTCGCAAAGCCAAACTCCTCGGCGCCCAGCAAGCAGGCGACGGCAACGTCGGTGCCGTCCATGAGCTTGCCGTCGGCCTCGAGCACCACGCGCGAGCGCAGGCCGTTTTGCAGCAGCGTCTGCTGGGCCTCGGCAAGGCCAAGCTCCAGCGGCAGACCGGCGTGCCAGATCGAATCGCGAGCAGCGGCACCCGAGCCGCCATTGTGACCGCTGATCAAGATCTTGTCGGCAGCGCCCTTGGCCACACCGGTGGCGATGGTGCCGACGCCGGCCTCGCTGACCAGCTTGACCGACACGCGCGCGCCAGGATTGGCGTTCTTAAGGTCAAAGATGAGCTCGGCCAGGTCTTCGATGGAGTAGATGTCGTGATGCGGCGGAGGCGAGATCAGGCCGATGCCGGGCGTGGACTGACGGACCTCGGCGATCCAGGGGTAGACCTTCTTGCCGGGCAGGTGGCCGCCCTCGCCGGGCTTGGCGCCCTGGGCCATCTTGATCTGAATCTCGAAGGCGCTGCACAGGTAGCGGCTCGTCACGCCAAAGCGCGCACTTGCCACCTGCCTGATCGCGGAGTTCTTGGAATCACCGTTAGCCAGCGGGGTCTCGCGACGCGGATCCTCACCGCCCTCGCCGGAGTTGGAACGGCCGTGCAGGCGGTTCATGGCGATGGCCATGCACTCGTGTGCTTCTTTGCTGATGGAACCGTACGACATGGCGCCGGTGTTAAAGCGGCGGACGATGTTGAGCGCGGGCTCCACCTCGTCGAGCGGAACCGGCGTGCGGCCGCTGGCATCAAAGTCGAGCAAGTCGCGCAGACGCACGGCACGGCCGGTGCGGTGCAGGCGGGCGCTGTACTCCTTAAAGGTGTCGTAGCTGTCCTCACGGCAGGCGGTCTGCAGCAGGTAGACGGTCTGGGGGTCGATGAGGTGTTCCTCGCCGCCGAGCGGGCGCCACTTGGTCAGGCCCAGCGTGGGCAGCTGAACGGGAGCCGGGCTCTTAAGGATAGCGAGCGCGGCGTCGTAGCGCTCGTTTTGCTCGCGTTCAACGTCCTCGACACCCATACCGCCCACACGGCTCACCGTGCCGGCGAAGTACGCGTTGACGAACTCCGGAGTGAAGCCCACGGCCTCGAAGATCTGCGCCGAATGGTAGCTCTGCACCGTGGAGATGCCCATCTTGGACATGATGGAAACGATGCCGGCGGTCGCAGCCTTGTTGTAGTTGGCGATGCCCTGCTCGGCCGTCACGTCCAGGTCGCCGCGTGCCGCCAGATCGCGGATGCACGCATGCGCGTTGTACGGATAGATGCCGCTTGCGGAGTAGCCCACCAGCGCCGCAAAGTCGTGCGGAGACACGGCGTCGCCGCACTCCACCACAATATCGGCAAAGGTACGCACACCGGCGCGGATCAGGTGGTTGTGCACGCAGCCCACGGCGAGCAGCGACGGCACGGGCACCTCGCCCGCAGCGGCACGATCGCTCAACACCACGATGTTCACGCCGTCGCGGACCGCGGCCTCAACGTCCTCTGCAAGCTGCTTGAGCGCAGCCTGCAGCGCACCCTCGCCGGCATCGCGGCGGTAGACGGCACGGAAGCGACGGGTCTTAAAGCCAACGCGGTCGATGGCACAGATATGCTCGAACTCTTCATCGTTGAGCAATGGGCGCTCCAAGCGCACCAGCTGACAGGCCGTGCGGGAATCCTCGAGCAGGTTGCCGTGGTTGCCCAGGTAGAGCGTGGTCGAGGTGACCATATGCTCGCGAAGAGCATCGATGGGCGGATTCGTGACCTGAGCGAACAGCTGATAGAAGTAGTCAAAGAACGAACGCGTCTTCTTGGACAGGCAGGCCAGCGGCGCATCGATACCCATCGAGGCGAGCGGCGCCTTGCCCTGCTGGGCCATGGGACGCACGACCTCGTCAACATCATCCCAGTGATACCCGAGCTTGGCCATGCACACGGCGGCGGGCACCTCGGCATCCTCGGCGGGCGCGGGCGCGGCGGGCTCATCGAGCGCGTCGACGGTCAGCGTCTCCTCGGCAATCCAGTCGCGGTAGGGCTTCTCCTTGGCATAGCGGGCGCGCAGCTCGTCGTTGTAGATGACGCGGCCGCGGGCAAAATCGACCTCGAGCATCTGGCCCGGTCCCAGGCAGCCGCTCGTCAGGATGTTCTCGGGGCTCACCTCGATGGTGCCCACCTCGCTCGCCAGCATAAAGCGGCCGTCGCGCGTCACATAGTAGCGGGCGGGGCGTAGGCCATTACGGTCGAGGGCGGCACCCAGGGTACGGCCGTCGGTAAAGGCGATAGCGGCAGGGCCGTCCCACGGCTCCATGAGCATGGACTG
>CALFDL010000120.1 GCA_937950415.1 uncultured Collinsella sp.
CTTCACGGATGATGCCAAAACGGTCACCCGTGAGGAAGTGTTGGGTTCGAGTGCTATGGACAATGTTCCAGTATGCTGGGATCGAACTCGCTTGCCGGAATCACGCGATAACCGTGGCGGAGCAGAAGGTCGACGAAGACACCGTTGCCCGGTGTGAGTTTGCCGCTGAACGTTCCGTCGTAGATGCGGCCCGCGCCACACGAGGGGCTACGATCCTGAAGGATGCATGCAGTGATCTCGGACGGGCCGCCCGCCTGCTCGCACATATCGAGTGCGCGCTGGGCGCCCAGGCGAAACTCGCGATCGACCAAGATACCCTCGCAGGTACGGACCTCGCCGTTCACAATCTCGGACGGCTTACGCGGTGTGGGCAGGCCGCCAAAGACCTCGGGGCACACCAACAGGACCTCAGTCCCCGTACGCTCGCAGGCCTCGACCAACGCGCAGTGGTAATTATCGAGCCCGTTATACTTGCAGCTCTCGCCCATCAAACAAGCACTCACCACGATCTTCATTTCCATCCCTCTCAAGCAAAACGCCCCATTTGAGAAAGCTGCTCAAATGGGGCGTCGGCGTTTACTGGCTCGGCCGCGGCTTTACTGCTGCTTTGGCATCAGCGGATTCTCGCGCGTGAGGAGATTCATGAACTCCTCGCCCGTGATCGTCTCCTTCTTGTACAGATAACGAGCGAGCTCATGGAGCTTGAACTTGTTCTCCTTGAGGATCTGCAGGGCGCGATCATGCGCGTCCTCGATCAGCTTGGCGACAATCGCGTCCACACGCTCGGCCGTGCCGGGGGCGCAGGTGAGCGACGTGTCCTGATTGAGATACGCGTTCTGCACGGTACCGAGCGCCATCATGCCAAACTCGTCGGACATACCAAAGCGCGTCACCATATTACGGGCGAGCTTGGTGGCCTGCTCGATGTCGTTGGCGGCGCCGGTCGTCATCTCTCCAAAGATGAGCTCCTCGGCTGCGCGGCCACCGCAATAGACAGCGAGCTTGTCCAAGACCTCCTGGCGCGTCGTCAGGAAGCGCTCGTCCTCCTCGACCTGCATGGTGTAGCCCAGAGCGCCACTCGTGCGCGGCACGATGGTGATCTTGGTGACCGGTGCGGAGCCCTTCTGGCGGGCGGCAACGATGGCATGGCCGATCTCGTGGTAGGACACAACCTGCTTCTCGTGGTCGGACAGCACCGTGGACTTACGCTGCTGGCCGGCAATGACGACCTCCACCGACTCCTCGAAGTCGTCCTGGGTTGCACGCTTGCGACCCTCGCGAACGGCGCGCAGGGCGCCCTCGTTGATGATATTGGCCAGGTCGGCGCCCGAGGCACCGGGCGTGGCGCGGGCAATCGCGGTCAGGTCGATCGGCGGCTGAGTCTTCACGCTCTTGGCGTGGAGCTCGAGGATGTTCTTACGACCGGTCAGATCGGGCAGCTCAACGGGGATGCGGCGGTCGAAGCGACCGGGGCGCAGCAGGGCCGGGTCAAGGCTGTCGGGACGGTTGGTCGCAGCGAGGACGACGATACCCTTGTGGTTATCGAAGCCGTCCATCTCGGTCAGCAGCTGGTTGAGCGTCTGCTCGCGCTC
>CALFDL010000121.1 GCA_937950415.1 uncultured Collinsella sp.
CTTGAACATGTCAAACAGACCCATACGTTTTCTCCTCTTGATTAAGCGCAACGTTGTGCGCATGCCTACGGTAATTATAGTGCCAAATGGTTCAAATGCTAAGGTGGGGACTCGAATCGCGAGCCCTTCCCGGTAGCGCTCGTGGAATGGAGCGTCTCCTTTGCATCGCGGATCGATTAGCCGAGTATCGCCTGCGCACGGGACGGGCAGAAGCGGGCGCGCCAAACCCGGCACTTCTTTTCGCTCTCGAGTCCTGTCGCCGCCTTGTCCCTAACACTTCCTGACACCGACCGAAGCGTGCCAAAATAAACCTGTCCCTTTTTGGTAGGTTTGGCGAGTGTGGATTTTTGGACGCTTAACTAGCGAGCGCGGATAATCTCCCACTTTGAGCCCACACGGGGGCCAAAAACGGGAGATTATCCACGCTCATTTCTGACTAGTCATTGGGGACGTTCTTAAACGACTAGTCAAACAAGAACGTCCCCAATGACTACTCCGGCAACGCCGATGTTTTGGCAACGACAGCAAGCGCCGCCCAGGGCGAACAAGTTGGCATGAAAAAGGCGAGGCATTGACCTTCTGGTCATGCCTCGCCTTTTGAATGACAAATTGTCGCCCTGGACGTCGCGCAGCGTCGGCCGGTTACGGCGTTTGGTAAAACGCCGTAACTAACGTGCTCCGTACTGCTCGTAGTAGGCGTCGATGGCGGTCTTGAGCTCGTCGTCGATGACGACTTTGCCGTCGATCTCGTGGTTGTAGAGGGTCTCGACGACCTCGGCCATGGAGACGATGCTCGCGACGGGGAAACCGTACTTGGCCTCGATCTCCTTCTGCGCGGTGGTCACGCCACCCTTGCCGACCTCCATGCGGTTGAGAGACACGATCAGGCCCTTGATCTCGACATCGGCAGCAGCCTTGACCTTGGGATAGGTCTCGTCGATGGACTTACCGCTGGTGGTGACGTCCTCGACCATGACCACGCGGTCGCCGTCCTGGGGCTCGTAGCCCAGCAGGTTGCCCTTGTCGGCGCCGTGGTCCTTGGCCTCCTTGCGATCGCAGCAGTACTTGACCTCCTTGCCGTACAGCTCGTGGTAGGCAATGGCGGTCACGACGGCCAGCGGAATACCCTTGTAGGCCGGTCCAAACAGCACGTCAAAGTCGTCGCCAAAGTTATCGTGGATGGCCTGGGCGTAATACTCGCCCAGCTTCTTGAGCTGATAGCCCGTCACGTAAGCGCCGGCGTTCATAAAGAACGGGGACTGACGGCCGCTCTTGAGCGTAAAGCTGCCGAACTTAAGGACGTCGGACTCGACCATAAACTTGATGAACTCTTGCTTGTAAGCCTCCATGTGGGCTCCTCTCGTAATTGCGTACGTGCCTTCCAGTTTAGCGCAGGCAGGGCGCGTTGCGGGCGCGCTTTGAAGCCACGGCATTCTGTAAAGGCTTTGTCAGAGGCGATGGTTTTCCGAACAATGGGGTTGACACGACAAACCCCCCTCATCAAGAATACGAGCGGATTGTAACGGGTACGAGATACCTGAAGCGCATCGCGCCCGGCCTTAAGGAGGTGTGCCATGGAAGGCAGTCATAGTCGAAAAACCTGCATGTCGCCCTCGGCACGCCGCGAGGACTCCGCACACGCATAAACGCCACCGGCAGATCGCCAAAACCACCGCAAAGGCGCGCTGCACCCTTTGTGGGCTCAAGAGCTTGACGTGAGCGACATCTAGGTTTTTTGAAGCAAATACGACACGTACGCTAACTCCCTTCAACAAGGAGGACCCTATGCTGATGCTCAAAACCGTCACGGTACTCGAAGCCATCTCCAAGCGCCGCCGCACGGCGCGCCCTGCCGCTCATACCGGCCTGTCCAAGAACACCATATTCGCCGCCACCCATAGTGCCGAGGACGCCCTCGTACTGCTTGACGCCACGGCAAACGGCCTCACCGTCGAGCAGGCAACTGAGCGCCTGAACGCCGTCGGCCCCAACACCATCGAGGCACCGACCAAGACGCTCGCCCGCCGCATCGCCGACGCGTTCGTCGATCCCTTCGCTGGCATCCTCGCCGCCCTCGCACTGGTCTCGCTCTACATCGACGTGCTCGCCGTGCCCGAGCTGCAGCGTGACCCCTCCACGGTCATCGTCATCGGCATCATGCTGCTGGTATCGGGCGGCATGAAGTTTATCCAGGAAGCCCGCAGCGGCAATGCGGCCGAGGCCCTTAAGGACCTGGTCTCCAGCACCTGCTGTGCCCTGCGCGACAGCGAGCGCGTCGAGATCCCCTTCGACGAGCTCGTCCCCGGCGATGTAATCCGCCTCTCTGCCGGCGACATGGTGCCGGCAGATGCCCGCATCATCACCGCGCGCGACCTGTTTGTGATCGAGTCCGCACTCACCGGCGAGAGCGAGGCCGTCGAGAAGACCACCGCCGTCACCGTCGTCGAGGGCGCCGACGGCTCCGCACTGCCACTCTCTGCCTGCAAGAACATCGTCTTTACCGGCACCTCCGTGCAAAACGGCACCGCCATGGCGCTTGTCGTTGCCACCGGCTCGGACACCTACCTGGGCGGCATCGCCAAGATGCTCAACGGGCGCGGCGAGAAGAGCGCGTTTGACCGCGGCGTCTCGAGCGTCTCCATGCTGCTGGTGCGCCTGATGCTCGTTATGGCGCCGGCCGTCTTTGCCATCAACGCCGCCACCAAGGGCAACGTCATCGATGCGCTGTTGTTCGCCACGAGCGTGGCCGTGGGCATCACGCCGCAGATGCTTCCCGTCATCGTGACCACGAGCCTGTCGCAGGGCGCCAAGGACCTCGCCCGTCGCCAGGTTATCGTCAAGGAGCTGCCGGCGATTCAAAACCTCGGAGCGATGGACGTCCTGTGCTGCGACAAGACCGGCACCCTCACCGAAGACCGCATCGTGCTCGAGCGCTACCTCAACACCGACGGCATCGAAGACGCACGCGTGCTGCGCCATGCGTTTTTGAACAGCTTCTTCCAGACCGGCCTCAAGAACCTTATCGACCTGGCCGTCATCGACCGCGCCGATGTGACGCCCTCGGCCGCAGCACCCGATTCCATGCTGGGCCAGAGCCTGCGCGACCGCTATACCAAGGTCGACGAGGTGCCCTTCGATTTCTCGCGCCGTCGCCTGAGCGTAGTTGTCGCCGACGCCCAAGGCAAAACCCAGATGGTGACCAAGGGAGCTGCCGAGGAAATGCTCGAGATCTGCTCCTTTGTCGAGTTCGATGGTGCCGCCCAGCCGCTTACCGAAGATAAGCTCGCCCAGATTCGCAAGCAGGTCGCTGGGCTCAATGCCGAGGGCCTGCGCGTGATTGCCGTGGCGCAGAAGACCAATCCGCGCTGCGTGGGCGAGTTTGGCATCGCCGACGAGTGCGGCATGGTGCTGATGGGCTTTTTGGCCTTCCTCGATCCGCCCAAGGCGAGTGCTGCGGGCGCCGTCGCCACCCTCGAGGCCAAGGGCGTGGCGGTCAAGGTCCTGACCGGCGACAACGACCGCGTCGCCGCCACCGTCTGCGAGCAGATTGGTATCGATGCGAGCAACGTCTTGCTCGGCTCCGAGATCGATGCGCTCGATGACGCCGAGCTTGCCGAGCGCGCCGAGAACACCCATCTGTTCGCCAAGCTCTCGCCGCTGCAGAAGGCGCGCCTGGTGCGCGTCATGCGCGAGCTGCTCGGCCACACCGTGGGCTTTATGGGCGACGGCATCAACGACGCCGCCGCGATGCGTGCGAGCGATTGCGGCATCTCGGTCGATTCGGCCGTCGACATTGCCAAGGAATCCGCCGATATCATCCTGCTTCAGAAGGACCTGGGCGTGCTCGAGCGCGGCATCATCGAAGGCCGCCGCACCTACGGCAACCTGCTCAAGTATCTCAAGACCACGGTGAGCTCCAACTTTGGCAACGTGCTATCCGTGACCGTCGCGAGCCTGTTCTTGCCGTTTTTGCCCATGAGCGCTCTGCAGCTGGTGCTGCTGTCGCTGGTCTACGAGATCGTGTGCATCGCACTGCCGTGGGACACCGTCGACGACGCCTGGACCTCCCGCCCGCGCGCCTGGGATGCCGCGTCCATCAAGGGCTTTATGCTCGAGCTGGGCCCCGTGAGCTCGCTGTTTGACATCGTGACCTTCGCCGCGCTCTTCTTTGTCGTGTGCCCCGCCGCCGTGGACGCAAGCTGGTCCGAGCTTGCCGCCGCGGGCGACGTCGCGGGTATGGCGACCTTTGCTGCGCTCTTCCAGAGCGGCTGGTTTGTCGAGTCCATGTGGTCGCAGACACTCGTGGTCCACATGTTGCGCTCCCCGCATCTGCCGAGCCCGCGCGACCACGCCGCGCCCGCATTGTGCGTTCTTACCGTGCTGGGCCTGGCGCTCGTCACCTGGCTGTCGGCAAGCCCCATCGCCGATGCGCTCGGCCTCATGCCGCTGCCCACGAGCTTTTTTGGGCTGCTCATTGGCATCGTTACCGCCTATATCGCGCTCACCCAGCTGGCAAAGCGCCGCTACATTGCCCGCCACGGCGAGCTGCTGTAGCAAGTAGACGGAAAACACCCTGCCAGCTGCCGTTGCCACTACCACGGCTGCCAACGCCGCTGCCGTTGCCTCTGCCGCCGCCGCAGTCTATCCCCCCAGCAGTTGCGGTGAAATAGTTCCTGTTTAAAGCCCCGTGACTTTAATTTAGGGACTATTCCACCGCAACTTATTGGGAGATTAGCTAGTCCTTGGGTGTCCAGGACCAGAAGAAGTTGATGAGGGCCACGCGCGAGGCGGTACCGGCCTTTTTGTTGATCGAGGAAATGTGGCGATAGAGCGTGGAGCGCGAAAGAAAGAGCGTTGTGGCGATGTCCTGAACGCTCTGGTCCGAAACGACCAAGACCTCAAGAATATCGCGCTCGCGCTCTGTAAGCCCAAAGGTGGCGACGAAAGCATCGAGGCGTTCATCGGACGTGAGCTCCGCCGCCTCCACGGGCTCGGGGTCGGGGCATGTGGGCGCAAGATCCCCACCAAGATCGTCGGTGGCAAGCGGCAGGCCATCCTGCATCACGGCATCATCGGCTCGTTGCCCCAACTGCCCCAGCAGCGTAATCGCAATGCCCACAAACATCACGAGCGCTGCACCGACCGCAGCCAGCACATTTTGACTCGAGATAATCGCCACTGCCGGCGCCGTCACGAACATCGAGCACACGTTGTTGACGACGCGACCCATGCACGGCCAAAAATATGACCAGCGCGCATAGAGCGAGACGGCGGCATATTTTGTGGTAAAGAACACCACGAAAAAGCCCGAGCCCAGATAAAAGATGATCGTGGCAGCAAGCTCGTTGCCGCCATTGCCATCGACGATGAGCACAAAGAACGAAAGCGTGGACAGTATGGCGGCACATGTCATGCCGATATTCATATACGAGCGGCCGTGCAGGTCAAATAGTGCGCCAGCGACCAACGAGCTCACGACAAGCAGCAGGCGCGGCCAATCGCCCAAATCGACGGCTCCGACAGCATGCAGGGTCGTGAAGCCCGCGTTGAGAGCGGCGAATACGCTGGAAAGATACGCCGTCGCCACGGTCAGGCGAACTACGGCGCGACGGAATGCCGCCTTTGCCTCGGGATCGTCATGCCACTTGGCGCCATATTCCAGAGCATCTACCGAAAGCCCGGCAGCACTGGGTTCAAAGTTGGGATCGGACTCGTCGCGCAGCTTGGCGCGTCGGGCACCGTGGAGCAACGCCACCTGCGCGATCGCACAGATGACCAGAACAGCCTGCTGAGGAATGCCGACAGGCATCACCATGTGGTTGAGAACCTGCACCAGAACGCCCATGGCGTAAGAAAGTGCGGCGGCGCGCGCCAAGCAGGGCGTTCGCGCAAAGCGCCTCGCAAAATTTGCATGAGCAGTCGATCCGCAGTAGCCCAGCGCGCAGCACGCCACCAGGCCGCCGGCAATTACTACCTCAAACCGCACTGCCATAA
>CALFDL010000122.1 GCA_937950415.1 uncultured Collinsella sp.
CGCCAGATTGTGCTGGACTTTGAGTTTGCGCCGGTGCCAAAGCAGCGCCAGCGCCATGGGCTGCGCAATGAGATTATCGAGGTCGGCGCCGTCAAGCTCGATTACCACGGCAACGTTATGGGCGAGTTCTCGCAGTTTGTGCAGACGGAATATGCCGAAGGCGTTGCGTTTCCCGTCCGCGAGCTTACAGGGATATCGGCCGTGGACACCGCGATGGCCGACCCGCTCTGCATGGTGATCAAAAGGCTCAGCGATCGGATTGGTTGCTACTCCGCCCAGGTGGTCTGTTGGAGCGGGGCGGACCGTCGACAGCTTTTGACCGAGTGTCAGGCAAAGCACATCGACCTTGCCGCATTTCCTACGGACTGGGCCGACCTGCAGGCGTTTTACACCTCGATTATGGACGTAGGCAGCCACGGGTGTGTCTCTTTGAGTGACGCAGCGACGTGGTTTGGCATCGAGTTCGACGAGTCGACGGGTCACGCCCACAGTGCCCTGGCCGATGCGCGCGTGACCGCCAAGTTGCTCAAGCAGGTGATGGACGGGAGCTACCACGTGAGCCCACGCGCCCAGGAGATCCGCCAGCGGTGGGGGATGGGCGAGCGAGCCCAGACGCGCCTCTCCAGCAGGTGCTCCGAGCTGAGCGATCTGCTGCTGAAGCTGAAGGCGGAGGGGAGGTAGGCGGGGCTCCGGGAATGACCTCTGGCTCAAGTCAACGGGGCTCATTTTGCTTTCTTTGGAGCTTTCTCACGGGGCTGACTTTACTTCGTCTCATTTCGTATAAAGCGGCTGCTAGATTGCATAGTGATGATAAAATTAATCAACTCAACATCAATAGCTGTCGCTTTGCGCAATGAGGGGTTCCGAGACGCATGAACGAGTCTGACACACGGCTTAAACTCATTGATCCTGCGATTATGAAGTCGTGGGATCGCAATACCCAAGTCTTCACTGAGTATTTCTTTACCAGTGGCGAGATCGTTGTGCGCGGAAGTATGGTCACCCGTAAAGACAAGAAGAAGGCTGACTACCTTCTGATGTATGCTCCGGGCATCCCTATCGCAATCGTCGAGGCTAAGGATACGGAGCACACTGCTGATGCCGGTCTCCAACAGGGGATGGGATATGCCCAGCTGCTCGATATCCCGTTTGCGTACAGCTCAAACGGAAAGGGTTTTGTCGAGCACGATTTTCTTACCGGGAAAGAGCGCGCTCTCGCCATGGACGAGTTCCCCACTCCGGTGGAACTCTGGACACGATACTCAAAAGCTAAGGGGCTTGAGCATCCGTATAGCCAGGAGATTGTAACCGCTCCGTATTACCAGGAGCACGGCGGCAATCATCCTCGCTACTATCAGTGCATCGCCATCAATCGTACGCTTGAAGCTATTGCGCGAGGTAAGAATCGCATCTTGCTCGTTATGGCAACGGGAACGGGAAAGACTTTTACGGCTTTTCAAATCGTTCATCGCTTGCGACAGACTACCGAGGTTCGTAAGGTTCTCTATCTGGCGGACCGCAATATTCTCGTCGATCAGACCATAGACGGCGATTTCAAGCCTCTCAAGAGGGTTACAACCAAGGTCGTAGGTCGAAAGCTCGATTCTGCTTACGAGGTCTATTTCTCGCTCTACCAACAGCTTGTTGGTGAAAACGGTGAGGAAATAATCCGCGAGTTCGACTCGGAATTCTTCGATTTGATTATCGTCGGTGAGTGCCATCGCGGAAGCGCCGCGGCGGACTCCGCATGGCGTAAGGTGCTCGAGTATTTCAATTGCGCAATTCAAATCGGAATGACGGCCACGCCAAAGGAGACTGAAGAGGTTTCAAACATTACCTACTTCGGCGAGCCTGTTTACACCTACTCCCTTAAACAGGGAATCGAGGATGGCTTTCTTGCTCCGTATAAGGTTATTCGCCCTAAGTTGAACGTTGACGTTTACGGATATCGTACTGAGGAAGGCGCCGTAGATGATCGCGGCGAAGCTCTGCCCAAACGTGTTTTCGAGAAGCAAGACTTCGACAGCGAGATTGTCATCAAGGAGCGCTACGAGGAAGTTGCCAAGCGAATAACTCAATTTCTCAAGGAGACAGACCGATACTCCAAGACTATTGTCTTTTGCGTTGACATCGAGCATGCCGAAAACATGCGACGCGCCCTTGTAAACGAGAACGCCGATATCGTAAGAGATCACCCCACCTACATCATGAAGATTACGGGTGACGACAGGGAAGGTAAGGCTCAGCTAGATAACTTCATCGACCCCGACGAGAAATACCCGACCATCGTTACGACTTCGAAGCTTCTCACCACTGGCGTTAATTGCAAGACGTGTAAGGTAGTCGTGCTCGACAACAAGTTCGGTGAGCACGGAATGACGGAGTTCAAACAGATTATTGGTCGCGGTACCCGTATTTGCGAGGACTATGGCAAGCTCTACTTCACTATCCTCGATTTTCGCGATGCGTCTCGCTTGTTCGCTGATCCCGAGTTCGATGGCGAGCCTGTTGTTGTGTTTGAGCCCAATCCGGATGACCCCATTGCGAACCCGGATTCCGGTGGCAATGGCGGCGGCCCCGTCCCGCCTTCGCCTCCGATCGTAGACCCACCCGTATTACCGCCGGACGATCCGTCCTCCCATGTGAAATATCACGTTCATGGGGCCGATGTCTATGTAGTGTCGGAGATGGTGCAGTATTACTCCTCCGATGGCCTTCTTGTAACTGAGAGCCTTAAGGACTATACGAGAAAAAACATCCTTGGCGAATACGACACTCTTGACCACTTCCTAGCGGCGTGGAACTCTGAACATAAGAAGCAGGCGATTATCGATGAGCTGCGCGCTCATGGCGTATTTCTGGATGAGCTGCGGCTTGAGACTGGACAAGAGCAAATGAGCGACTTTGACCTCATTTGCCATATTGCTTACGACCAGAGGCCCCTGACGCGCAGCGAGAGAGCCAATAGCGTCAAGAAGAAGGGCGTGCTTTATGAGTATGCCGGCGTCGCGCGCGAGGTCCTTGAGGCACTTCTCGACAAATATGCGACGTCGAACCTCGTAGACTTGGACGATACCCATGTTCTCGATCTCGAGGAGTTCCGTCGGTTTGGCAGCCCGATGAAGATCGTTGCCGCATTCGGCGGCAAACAACAGTACATTCAGGCAGCACAGATGCTCGAGGACGAGCTCTACATCGCATAGAGAAAGGTAACGATAGCAAATGGCACTGGGATCTCTTGTAAAGACCCTGCAGAACATCATGCGTAAAGACGCCGGCATCAATGGCGATGCACAGCGCATCGAGCAGATGACCTGGCTTTTCTTCCTCAAGATCTACGATGCTAAGGAGCAGGAGTGGGAGTTTCACGATGACTCCTATCAATCCATCATCCCCGAGCGTCTACGCTGGCACAGCTGGGCACATGATGCGAAGGACGGCAAGGCGCTTACCGGCGATGAGCTCCTCGATTTTGTAAACAACGATCTATTCAAGACTCTTGAGAGTCTTGAGCTTGCGCCCGATGCGCCTTTGCGACACGTTGTCGTCAAGGCTGCTTTTACTGACGCCAACAACTACATGAAGGATGGCATTCTGCTTCGTCAAGTCATCAACGAGATTGACGAGTCGGTTGACTTTACCGAGTATAAAGAGCGTCACGCATTCGGTGAAATTTACGAGACTATCCTGAAAGACTTGCAGTCCGCAGGTAACGCCGGCGAGTTTTACACGCCCCGAGCGGTGACTGACTTTATGGCCCAGGCGCTTGTGCCCAGGCTCGGTGAGACTGTGGCGGACTTCGCGTGTGGCACGGGTGGCTTTTTGACGAGTGCCCTCAAGATTCTCGACTCCCAGGTGCAGACTCCAGCCGATCGCGAGCTCTATGCAAGATCGGTCTACGGTATCGAGAAGAAGCAGCTCCCTTACCTGCTGTGTGTGACCAACATGCTGTTGCACGATATCGATAACCCTGAGGTCTTTCACGATAACTCGCTTGAAAAGGATGTCCGCGAGTGGAGGCACAGGCCAGACGGCCAGTTTGATGTCGTGCTTATGAATCCCCCCTATGGAGGATCTGAAAGCGCTTCGGTGCAAAACAACTTCCCTGTTGCGCTCCGTAGCTCCGAGACCGCAGATCTATTCCTTGGTCTCATTCTTTACCGCCTTAAACGGGGCGGACGCGCTGCCGTTATCATTCCGGACGGGTTCCTCTTTGGCCAGGACAATGCAAAAACTGAGATTAAGCGTCGTATGCTCGAGGAGATGAACTTACATACTGTTCTGCGCCTTCCGCAGAGCGTTTTCGCTCCCTACACGAGCATCACTACCAACGCTCTGTTTTTCGATAATTCCGGGGCTTCTGAGGGCGTCTGGTTCTATCGCATGGATATGCCCGAGGGATATAAGCACTTTTCTAAGACTAAGCCCATTAGGCTCGAACATTTTGCACCTGTAAAGGAATGGTGGGAGAACCGTCGAGATATCGAGGAAGATGGTAATCCCAAGGCAAAGTTCTATACAGCCCACCCCTTAGGCAACTCCTCAAACGGCAGATTGTCCGCAATGCACTCATTGCTCAGTACGCGACCCTTGGCGTCCACCCTCTTCTCATAGGGGGAGCCATCGGAACCGATCAGACATTCAATTGTGTCCGCAACAAGCGTTGTAAAATCTAACGATATGGCATCCTGTTTGCTTCTGTGCTTCGATGCTCTCGTCTTTAGCGCCCTCCGCTCAGTGGAGGACTGACCGCAAACGACGTAAACAAGAAAAGGGGGCGACCGCAAATGAAGGCAGCCGAGGCGAATCTGCTCGACCTTATGGGCACGGCGAAAATGCAGTTCGTCGTTCCTGTGTACCAGCGAGTTTATTCATGGAGCGAAAAAGAGTGCGAGGTGCTTTGGGATGACGTCATGCGTGCTGGCCGTGATGGCGTATCGCATTTATCGCAGCGGTGCTCTTTATGCACGCCATCTTAAAGTTGATAACAGATGAATACTCCGTTCGACCGTGACTTGGATATTTGTCAGTACTGTGGCGAGTTGTCGGTGCAATGCTTGGGGTCTTTGAGATAAGCCGTGGTGCCACAACGGAGTTGCGCTATGGCAGAAAGGCAGGTTTCGTTTGGGTGCTTGGATGATTCGTGCAGGGCGCGGGGGCGTATATGCGCCCAGTTGGCTCGAGTGCGGCGTCATTGGTATCGGTTGGGATTTCGATGGTGCCGATATTGCCGCTATGAATCGCGAGCAGATTAGGGCGGCATACAGCCAGGCGCATCCCGGTGACAGCAAAGGCAAAGTCGCGGCAGGCGTTGGTCAGGTCTACCGTTTTGCGCACGACATGACGACGGGCTCGACTGTTGTTATGTACGATCCGGAAAACCGTCTTTACCATCTTGGCGTTATTACCGGTCCCTGCATTGCCGTCTGCGATATGGACGGGGTGACCTACACGAGGGACGTCAGGTGGGGTGAAATTGCTCCACGTGACGTGCTCTCGCCTTCCTCCAAGAATTCGCTTGGCGGCATCCAAACCATCTTCGCTGTCTCCGATGAGGTCATGGCCGATCTCACGAATGCTGCAAGGGACAAGTCGGTGGTGGCTTCAAATGATCCCGTCATCGATGATAACGACGCGACGAATGACCAAGAAACCCTTGCAGCGACCTATGACAATGGCATCGAGCTCATTAAGGATCGCGTCAACCAGCTCGATTGGGAGGATATGGAGCGCTTGGTAGCGGGCTTGCTCAAGGCCATGGGCTACTGCGCTCGCGTTATGCCCAAGGGCCCCGATGGTGGTCGCGATGTAGTGGCGTCCCCGGACGCTCTCGGATTGGAATCGCCTCGTATTGTCGCCGAGGTCAAGCATCGTAAGGGCGCCATGGGAGCCCCGGCGGTTCGTGCATTTATCGGCGGCCTTCGCGCTGGCGATCGCGGTCTGTACGTGTCTACGGGCGGCTTTACGAAAGAGGCACGCTACGAGGCCGATCGTGCGAACATTCCCGTGCGACTACTCGATCTGGATGCCTTCGTACGTCACTATGTCGATATTTATGACAAGACCGATGACGACACCCGCTCTATCCTTCCGCTTACCCGTATCTGGTGGCCAGCTTAAATGAGGAGACATTGCCATGATTCAACAGGTTGCTTTCGAGGTTCCCGCAGAAATAGCGTTGGGCCTAGCCACTGGTAAGTATGTCCAATGGGGCGGCGTTGTACGCGACGGCGCTGGACATATTGTTCGGCATCTTAAGCCTGCAGATGTTCAGAATGGGGCCAACAAAGCGCTGCGTATAGCTGACCAGGCGGTTCAGCTTGCGAGGCAGAACAAGAAAGTTGCTGTAGCTGCGCTTGCGGTTGCGGGCGTAGCTGCGGTCGGCGGGGGCGTATATGCGGGAGTGACTCGCGTGCGCCGCAGCAAAGAAGACGCGTTGCGAAAGAAGCGGATGGCAGACTTTAGCTCTGCATTCTCGGAATACCTTAAGGCTCTGGGGGATGGCGAACTTACGATCGAGATGATTGATAGATTGGAAGGCGCCATAGCTGCTCTTAATGACGGTAAGAAAGGCTTCACGGTCGAAATTAAGAGCGAGCAGTTTGAGGACATTGTTAAGTCCGTGCGCGACTACACAGAGCGTCTTTCGAAGGCAAATGGTGAGAAGGTCCCCAATGTCATTCTTAAGCTGTTCGAAAGGAAACCGAATGACGTTGAAGGCCTTAGGGAATGCCTTAACACCCAGCGTGAAATTCTCTTGCGAGCGGCATAGATAAACCCAGCTGGCACTTGTGCATGCCAAAAGGCATACACAAGTGCCAGTCTTTTGGCATCGCGCGGCTTGAGCGGCGGCGTGCAACGGCTGCACGCCGCCTGCATCTACCTATACCCCCGCGACCCCACGCGCGGCGCTCAGCAGCTCATACTCCCTCTGGCTCCACTGGCGCAGCTCGGCTGCGCGTACGGCGTCGCGGCACAGGTCCAGGAACACCTCGGCTCCCTCACAGAAGTACTCACGGGCAAAGGCTCCGGACCCGCTTGCGACACACGCGCCGTCGGCAAAGAGCTTCCAGCTAGACGGCTCGCGCGAGTCGTCTCCGAGCAGCTGAATCTGCAGTACGTGCGGATTGCCGGTAGTGCAAAGCACTTCCTCGAGTTTCTGCACCGTAAAGCGCATCTGGTGGGAGAGGCTGCTCTTGACCATGGCCGAGGCGTAGCCGTTCGGCTTGTCCAGAAGATGCATTCGTTTTGGCTTGGCTGTCAGGTTGTGGAAGTTACGCTCGCTGCGCACGGAGAAATTGTCCATACGGACTCCTTTCATCGATGTTGGCAGGGCCACCGTGCCTCTTGGCCGGTTGGCGTCGGGATCGTGGAGCCAACTCTCTACCCCGACTCTGGATAAAATGCGCCCGCTCCTTGCGGGCAAGAGGAAGTCTATCAACGTGTACGGACTCAACGTGTACGGACAGAAATCAAGCGCCGCCTGCGAAATGACGCGCGGATGGCGTTGGTTTCCCAAGTGATTATTCGGCTTCCATCCGGAAAAGTGTCGAAATCAGCCGTGTAAAAGTACGGAAAAGTGTCGAAATAGGCACCTTAAAACTTCGGAAAAGTGTAGCTGGATGACAAAACAGCACTTAGAAGCCGGTGCTGGATGCGGGATCCTGCGGCCGCCTTCAGCTCCCGCTACTCATCGTCTCCGTCGTTGGGGTCGCCCTTGAGGGTGTTGATGTCCAGGTACTGGTTATCGTCCTCTTTTTGCTGGGTCTCCGACTCCGCTTGGGTGGGGCCGGAGAACAGCCGGAATCCCTCAAACGCAATGAAGCCGAGCAGGGCAATGACAATGGCGATAAAGGCAACCTTGACTGCCTGCGGAAATTCCGAGAAACGCAGCGCCTTTTCCTCGGCGTAATAATCGGCGAAGCGTTCTTCGCCCGTGCTTTTGGTGTACGCCGGTGCGGACGCGGCCTCCGGGTCATATTCCGGTGCAGGCGTGGCAGCGTACGGGTCGTTGAGATAATCGCTCGATGCGTTGCCATAATCCTCGGTCTCGATGCGATCGGTGCCAGCATAGCCATCGGAATAATCGGAATATGCCGCACCGCCCTCATAGTCCGCGGCGCTCGTGTTGGCGGCAAAAAGCGGGTTAACTGGAACGTCGAGCGCCGGCATGCCGGTAGAGGTCTCATCCAGATCGGCTGCAGCCCAGGAATCGTAGGCAACCTGATGGGCAACGGGCTCATCGAGCCTTGTGACCGGAGGCTTGCGTGCCGCAGGAACAGGCAACTGCTGGGCGCTGTACATAACGGTGCTGTCGGCCGATTTGCCCTGCGTCGCTGCAGCGAGAAATGCCGCCGTCTCGGACGGGTCGCTTGCGGGGCGGGGAGTGGGCGTGGGCGCCGAAATGGGTGCGGGCGTAGACGCGGGCGTCGAAACAGGCGGCTGCGCAGGAGTCGGCGCAGATGCGGACTTAGGCGCAAGTGCGGGATTGGGGCTTGACGGGCGAGCCCCACCGCCCATGAGTTCGTCGGCGGTCCACGGGCGATCATCCATCACGTCGTCAAGGCTCAGCGAAAACAGGTCGTCTTCACCCTCATCGAACATGCGGTGCACATGTCCACCAATTGCCGGAATCAATCCGCGACCGGTGCATGATGCCTTGCTCAACGCCATTCTGTTCCACCCTTTCGAAATACTAATGTCATCGATTATATGGAACTTTCCAAGCGGCTCGGTCTTGGATTCATGCTTTCCAGAACTCGCGCCCAAAAGGGGAGGGGCAATCTAGGCGAGTGCCTACTTGTCGTCGGCCGCCGCCTTGGCCTCATTGAGGTAGCTATAGAAGCTGTACTTGGAGATGCCAAAGAACTCGCAGGCGCGCTCGCTCGACTTGGAAATGAGGAAGGCGCCGCGACGGTCGAGGTAGCCAATGGCACGAATGCGCTCGTCTTTGGTCATGAGTGCCGCGGGCTTGCCCACAAACTGCTCGCACTCGTGCAGCAGGTCCTCGAGCAGGTCGCCGATGTTCTTGGTAATGGGCTCGGGCTCGGTGTAGGCCGTGCCGCCGGTGCCGGTAAAGGCATCGAGCGAGCGCTCAAAAGCCTTCATGAGCGTAATGTCAAAGTTAATGCCCAAAATGCCGACGGGCTTGCCCTCGTCGTTGCGGATAAAGATGGTAGAGGACTTGAGCAGCTTGCCATCGGTGGTTTTGGTGAGGTATGGCTCGCGGTCGTGCACGTCGGTGGTGCCCTCGTGCATGGACTCAAACACGATATGGCTGGGGCCGTCACCCAGTTTGCGCCCGCTGACGTGGCCGTTTTCGATCACTACGATGGAGTGGTCCACGTCATCGGTCTCCAGATCGTGGACGACGATTTCGCAGTTGGGGCCAAATTGGAGCGCCAGGCCGTGTGCAAGGCGCTTGTAGAACTCAATCTGTGCGGGGGTCATGGGTACCTTCCTAAAAATTAGTTTGGGCTCACTGTGCCATAAACCACACCTGTTCGCAAATAACGAAAGCGTCGCTGTGTTATGTGACCGTTCGGCGGCGAAAAGGTACCGATTACGGCAACAAACAATTTGTTAGGTTTTCCAATCAAAAAGTGTGATAGAACAGTGCTAACAAACTTTTTGTTTGGCATCCACATAAAAGTTCAGCCGTGTGAATGGGATCGGGCTGAAACGCGTATGCGGGGGCCGGCAAGAGAGAACTTAAGGAGTTCACCGTATGGCCGATAAGATCCAGTGGGCGGGCAACACGATGCCCAAGAGCGATGACAAGCACTTGGGAATCATGAGCCTCGACCACGTGAAGAAGGCCCGCGCCTTTCACCAGTCGTTCCCCCAGTACACCGTCACTCCGCTTGCCCGCCTGGATGGCCAGGCCGCGCGCCTGGGCCTGTCCAACTTGTGCGTTAAGGACGAGAGCTATCGCTTTGGCCTCAACGCCTTTAAGGTTCTGGGCGGTTCGTTTGCCATGGCCAACTACATTGCCGACGAGACCGGCAAGGACGTTGCCGAGTGCACCTTCGATTACCTGACCTCCGATCAGCTTGCCAAGGACTTTGGCCAGGCCACCTTCTTTACCGCCACCGACGGCAATCATGGCCGCGGCGTGGCATGGGCTGCCAACAAGCTGGGCCAGAAGGCTGTCGTGCACATGCCCAAGGGTTCCACCAAGCCCCGCTTTGATAACATTGCCGCCGAGGGCGCCACGGTGACCATCGAAGAGGTCAACTACGACGAGTGCGTGCGCATGGCCGCCGCCGAGGCCGACGCCTGCGAGCGCGGCGTCATCGTTCAGGACACCGCCTGGGAGGGCTACGAGAAGATCCCGTCCTGGATCATGGAGGGTTACGGCACCATGGCATCCGAGGCTGCCGAGCAGCTGCGCGAGATGGCCATCAACCGCCCGACGCACGTGTTTGTCCAGGCTGGCGTGGGTTCGCTCGCCGGCGCCGTGGTGGGCTACTTCACCAACCTGTATCCCGATAACCCGCCCACCTTCGTCGTGGTCGAGTGCGCGCCTGCCGCCTGTCTGTACAAGGGCGCTGCCGCCGGCGACGGCGACCCGCGCATCGTGGACGGCGACATGCCCTCCATCATGGCCGGTCTGTGCTGCGGCGAGCCCAACATTCTGGGCTGGGATATCCTGCGCAACCACACCACTGCCTTTGTGTCCTGCCCCGACTGGGTCACCGCTCGCGGCATGCGCACCCTGGGCGCTCCCGAGAAGGGCGACCCGCGCGTCATCTCCGGCGAGTCCGGCGCCGTGACCACCGGTCTGGTCGAGACCCTTATGCTCGATCCCGAGTACGCCGAGCTCAAGGAGCTCATCGGCCTGGACAAGACGAGCTCCGTGCTCTGCTTCTCCACGGAAGGTGACACGGATCCGGATCAGTACCGTCGCATCGTCTGGGAGGGCGAGTATCCGACCTGCTAATCGTTGGGCGGCGCAACGCGCCGCGCCAAATTCCTATTAGACCCCCTATGTCCTGCAGATGCATGAGCCCGGGAGGCGGAGCGATACCTATTTGCTCCGTCGCGAGTTCCGCACGCAAAGGAAAGCACTTAATGTGCTTTCCGTCTTGCGCAGGACTGTCCGAGCAGCGGAGTAAATAGGTATCGCTCCGCCACCTCACAGGTAGATTCCTTCGTTTGAAAGGTTATGAACAATGGCTAAAGAACTCGATTTCGACGCTATCAAGGCTGCTGCTGAGTCTCATCGTGCTGATATGACTCGCTTCCTGCGCGCTATGATCTCCCATCCCTCTGAGTCCTGCGAAGAGGGTGAGGTTGTCGCCTGCATCAAGGCCGAGATGGAGAGCCTTGGCTATGACGAGGTCAAGGTCGACGGCCTGGGCAACGTTATGGGCTTTATGGGCGAGGGCGACAAGATCATCGCCATCGACTCCCATATCGACACCGTCGGCATCGGCAACATCGAGAACTGGGATGCCGACCCCTATGAGGGCTACGAGACCGACGAGATCATCTACGGCCGCGGCGGCTCTGACCAGGAGGGCGGCATGGCTTCTGCTACCTATGCTGCCAAGATGATGAAGGACATGGGCCTCATCCCCGAGGGCTACAAGATCATGGTCGTCGGCACCGTCCAGGAAGAGGACTGCGACGGCATGTGCTGGCAGTACATCTACAACAAGGACGGCATTAAGCCCGAGTTCGTCATTTCCACCGAGCCCACCGACGGCGGCATCTATCGCGGTCACCGCGGCCGCATGGAGATCCGCGTCGACGTTCACGGCACCTCCTGCCACGGCTCCGCTCCCGACCGCGGCGACAACGCCATCTACAAGATGGCCGACATCATCGCCGACGTCCGCGCTCTCAACAACAACGGCTGCGACGAGTCGACCGACATCAAGGGTCTCGTCAAGATGCTCGACCCCAAGTACAACCCCGAGCACTTCGAGGATGCCCGCTTCCTGGGCCGCGGCACCTGCACCGTCAGCCAGATCTTCTACACCAGCCCCAGCCGCTGCGCTGTCGCTGACTCCTGCGCCATCTCCATCGACCGTCGCATGACCGCCGGTGAGACCTGGGAGTCCTGCCTGGACGAGATCCGCAACCTGCCGGCCGCCAAGAAGTACGGCGACGACGTGAAGGTCTCCATGTACATGTACGACCGTCCGTCCTGGACCGGCGAGGTCTACGAGACCGAGGCTTACTTCCCCACGTGGATCAACAAGGAGACCGCTCCGCACGTCAAGGCCCTCGTCGACGCCCACAAGGCCATGTTCGGTGACGAGCGCATCGGCTGCGAGCCCAGCATGGACAAGCGCACCGGTCGCCCGCTGTGCGACAAGTGGACCTTCTCCACGAACTGCGTTTCCATCCAGGGCCGCTATGGCATCCCCTGCGTCGGCTTCGGCCCGGGTGCCGAGTCTCAGGCTCACGCTCCCAACGAGGTCACCTACAAGGACGACCTGGTCACCGCTGCCGCCATGTATGTGGCTGCCCTGAACCTCTACGATCCGAGCATGGCCGATGGCGACGCCACCGTGTTCCGCGCCGGTCTGACCAACAACAAGATCGATTAGTCCCATTCCTCGATTTTGTTGAGCCGGGGGCCGCTCGTGTCCCCGGCACCCCCTGTTGACTTGGGGCCCGCGGTCGTTATCTCCCATGCTTCCTCAACGGTAGCGGGTCCTCGTCATGGTGCTCTGCATGTTCTAGCCACACGCGCATGCCGGAGCACATCTACTCATTGCAATCGTTTCATCTTTGGAAAGGATATTTACATGGACGCCAAGTTTACCGAGCTCGTCGAGCAGCTGAACGGCCTCGATTTTAAGGGTATGTACGGCAGCGATTTCCTGCACACTTGGGACAAGACCACCGATGAGCTCAAGGCTCTCTACATCGTCGCCGACGCCCTGCGCGAGCTGCGTGAGAACAACGTTTCGTCCAAGATCTTCGACTCGGGCCTGGCCGTCTCCCTGTTCCGCGACAACTCCACCCGTACGCGCTTCTCCTTCTCTAAGGCCGCCAACCTGCTCGGCCTTGAGCTGCAGGACCTGGACGAGAAGAAGTCCCAGATCGCTCACGGCGAGACCGTCCGCGAGACCGCTACCATGATCTCCTTCATGGCCGACGTCATCGGCATCCGCGATGACATGTACATCGGCAAGGGCGACGCCTACATGGCCGAGGTCTCCGAGTCTGTCCAGCAGGCCTACGAGGACGGCGTTCTGGATCACCGTCCCACGCTCATCTCCCTGCAGTCCGACTCCGATCACCCCACGCAGTCCTCTGCCGACATGCTCTACCTCATCAACGAGTTTGGCGGTCTTGAGAACCTCAAGGGCAAGAAGGTTGCCGTTACCTGGGCCTACTCGCCCTCTTACGGCAAGCCGCTGTCCTGCCCGCAGTCGCTGATCAGCCTGCTGCCCCGCTTTGGCATGGACGTCACCCTGGCCCACCCCGAGGGCTACGACCTCATGCCCGAGGTCGTCGAGCGCGCCAAGGGCTATGCCGCCGAGTCCGGCACCACCTTTAAGCAGGTCAACACCATGGCCGAGGCCTTCGAGGGCGCCGACATCGTGATCCCCAAGAGCTGGGCTCCGTTTGCCGCCATGGAGAAGCGTACCAATCTGTACGCCGAGGGCGACGACGCCGGCATCGCTGCGCTCGAGAAGGAGCTGCTCGCCCAGAACGCCACCCATCAGGACTGGTGCTCCACGACCGAGCTCATGGAGAAGACTGCCAACGGCCAGGACACCATCTTTATGCACCCGCTGCCCGCCGACATCTCCGGTGTCTCCTGCGAGCACGGCGAGGTTAACGCCGACGTCTTCGACATGCACCGCGTGGGCATGTACAAGGAGGCAAGCTACAAGCCGTACGCCATCGCAGCCATGATGTTCCTGCAGAAGGTTGCCGATCCCGCCGCTACCCTCAAGGCCCTCGACGAGCGCAACACCGCCCGTTGGTTCCAGGCCTAAAGCTGGGTTGAGGTAAGCCATGTAAAGGGGGCGCTCTGCCAACCGGCGGGGTGCCCCTTTTTGCATCGTGGGCGTGCGGGATAAGCGCTTTCGATGTAGATGCCCCGCGACGCGAGTTATGGGTACGATGGTTTCAGGGGAGGTATCGCCATGAAACTTGGTTGCGTCATTATGGCTTCGGGCGAGGGCAAGCGATTTGGCTCTAACAAGATGCTCGCCGATATCTATGGCGAGCCGCTGATTGCCCGGACCATTGATTCGGTTCCCCGGGGCTTTGACGTTGTGGTTTCGACGCGTTGGCCCGAGGTCGCTCAGATTTGTGATGACAAGCATTGCCCGTGCGTGCTGCACGATGGCGAGCTGCGCAGCGAAAGCGTCCGTGCGGGCCTTTCGTGGGGAGTCGAACGCAACTGGAAAGGTTGCCTCTTTTTGCCGGGCGACCAGCCGCTCGTGAGTTCGGATTCTTTTGAGGCTATGGTTCGTGCATTTGACGAGCGCGGCCGCAAGCATCCGGTGCGTCTTGCGTGCAACGGTGAGCCTTCGAGCCCGGTGCTCTTTCCGGCGGAACTGTTCGATGCACTTATGTGTCTTGAGGGTAAGGACGGCGGCGGTTCGATCCTCAAGGACCGTACCGACGTGGTGCTGGTCGAGGCGCGTGCCTACGAGCTGTGGGACGTCGATACCGTCAAGGGACAGCGGCGCATAACGGAGCATATCGCCGCCTGCTCGTATTTTGATCGCGTGGCCAACTGCATCAATCAATAAGGAGCAATTATGATCATTATCAAAAACGGCGCGCTCGTGACGCCCCAGGGGCTTCGCCGCGCCGACCTTGCCATGGAGGGCGACAAGATTGTGCGGATTGCCGCGGCAATCGAGCCGGGCGAGGGCGATACCGTCGAGGACGCCACCGACTGTTGGGTGTTTCCCGGCTTTATCGACGGCCACACGCACATGCAGTGCTGGACCGGCATGGATTGGACAGCCGATAGCTTTGAGACCGGCACGCGCGCGGCTGCCTGCGGCGGCACGACGACCATTGTGGACTACGCGACGGCCGATCGCGGCGTGACCATGCCCGATGCCTTGGTCGAGTGGCATCATCGCGCCGACGGCACCTGCACCGCCAACTATGCCTTCCATATGGCGCTTGCCGAGTGGAATGAGCGCAACCGCGCCGATCTTTCGGCCATGCGCGAGGCGGGCGTGTCGTCGTTTAAGACCTACTTTGCCTACGACCATCTGCGCCTGGACGATGCCGAGACGCTCGAGGTGCTCGAGGAGCTCAAGCGTATTGGCGGCATACTGTGCGTGCATTGCGAGAACGGCACGTTGGTCAACGCGCTGCAGAAGCGCGTGTTTGAGCAGGGTATCCACGGGCCCGAGGGCCATGCGCTCAGCCGTCCGGACGTGTGTGAGGCCGAGGCCGTGAGCCGCCTGCTGTATCTGGCGCACTTGGCCGGGGACGCTCCGGTCAACGTGGTGCACCTTTCGACCAAGCTGGGGCTCGAGGCCATTCGCGCTGCCAAATCGCGCGGGCAGAAGAACATCTATGTCGAGACATGCCCTCAGTATCTGATGCTCGACGACACCTGCTATCTGGAGCAGGGCGAGGACGGCTTTGCGGGCGCCAAGTACGTGATGAGTCCGCCGCTGCGCCATGCCGGCGACCGTGCGGCACTGCGCGAGGCGCTTGTGGCCGGCGAGATCGATACGATTGCGACCGACCACTGTAGCTTTAACCTGCACGGGCAAAAGGACCGCGGGCGCGACGACTTCCGCGCGATTCCCAACGGCGGACCCGGTGTGGAGCATCGCCCCGTCGCGATCGCTACGAGCTTTGAGGGACAGCTGGGTCCCGAGGATCTGTGCCGCCTGATGAGCGAGAACCCGGCGCGCGTCTTTGGCATGTATCCGCACAAGGGCTGTCTTGCCGAGGGCGCCGATGCCGACGTGTGCGTGTGGGATCCCAAGGCGCGCTGGACGATTAGCGCCGCGACGCAGCATCAGGCCGTGGACTACACGCCGCTCGAGGGCTTTGAGGCGCACGGCCGCGCCAAGGCCGTGTTTGTGAACGGTGTACTGGCTGCGCTCGACGGCGAGCCCACCGGAGCCCAACCCGGCCGCTACGTCCCCCGCTAACAGGAAGGATGCCGGATTCCCTTCGCTGTTGCGGTGAAATAGTTCCTGTTTAGCCGCCAAATAGGCCGTTTCAGGAACTATTCCACCGCAACTTATATGTCTGGTGGGGCAGCGCCGGCTATTTGAGGCTGCTGGCGACGATGGGGCGGCCGAGGGCGGCCTCGAAGCGGTCGGCCATCGTGGGGTCGCTGAGCGTGTCGGTTTGGTTGAGCATGACGCGTGCGGTGCTGAGTCCCAGCGCCTGCATCTCGGCATTGAGCACCTGGGCGACGCGCTCTGGGGTGGCAGCGTCGGTGGGCTCGCAGCCGCAGCGCTCGCAGAAGAGCTCGGGGCGGTGGACAACCTCGGCGACGGGCTTGCCCAGCCCCGAGGCGCCGACGACCCAGACAACGTTTGCCGTGGCGGCGGGAATTACCGGCTCCCAGGCGGCATGCGCCTTGAGCGGGAGTCGCTTGCTGCCATCTGCCTCGGCCAACACATAGTCAAAGCACTGCGCCAGCTGGTCGATCGGGTCAGCGGGGGCGGAGAGCTTGCCTGTCTCCGGGTCCAAAACACCCGCCTGGCAGATGCTTCCGCGGCTCATGCCAGCGCATACCTTGCAGGTGCAGCCGGGGGCATGCGCGGCACCCGGCTTCCAAGGCGCGGCATCCAGGCGACGGTTCGACCCGTCCCACGGAACGCCGGCGACGGGAAACATGTGCGTGGTGGTACAGAGGAGCACGCGGCCGCCAGTGCGCATGAGCTCGAGACCCAGCGTCTTCAGCAGCGTCGACTTGCCGCCACTGCCGATAATCGCGGTAATGCCCGGCTCGATCCTGAGCGCAGAGGCAAGATTGCCGCTAACCGTTTCCATCTGTTCACCGCCGTATAATACTGTGATAATAAATAATCATCAGAGT
>CALFDL010000123.1 GCA_937950415.1 uncultured Collinsella sp.
CTCAGCGTGTCGAAAAAGTCTTTTCGCCCCGCTGAACCAGTTTTCAAGCTTAAAAAAAGTTTGAAAAACTGGTTGATTGAACGCGAAGGGGGCTCTTTGCCCCCTTCACTCTTCCCCTGCTGCTCTATCATCCAGCTGCCATTCATAGTTTTTGACAGTCTCGAACCGAAGCATCCGCTCCGGTTCTTTTCATAAGACATAGAAAGGAAAGCTCCCATGATCAATTTCAACGGAGACTCCATATGGAACCTCAAGCCGATCGACGTGTCGTCCGTCAAGACGCAGGTCTTCGGCCTGCTGATCGAGGGCGAGGAGATCGTCGCCGCGTTCCGCACCATCCGCGATCAGCTCGTCTTCACGAACAAGCGCATCATCTCCATCGACGTGCAGGGGCTGACGGGGCTCAAGAAGTCCTTTGCCATCATGCCCTATTCCAAGGTCCAGTTCTTTACCATCCAGACCCCCGGCTTTGCCGAGCTGGTGTCGGATTCCGAGCTGTATCTGATGTTCTCCAACGGCTTCACCGCGAAATTCGAGTTCCGCGGCAGCGTCGACATCGGCGCGACGGCCCGTGGTCTCGGCCAGACGGTCGCACAATGCGTCCTTGGCGCGCAGGGCCGAGAAGCGCGTGTTGCGCAGCTGCTCGGTCACGCCGCGGGCGGTGATGGCGATGGTGGCGCCGGGGCGAACAATGCCCTCCCAGGCGATGTCGTAAACGCTATCGTACAGCTCATCGGCATCCTGCGCCTCAAAGCGCCCGAGCACCGCAAACACGCGGCTCGCTAGGCGCGACCACAGACAGGCGCGGTAGCCTTCTTCGAGCTCGCCCTCAAACGTGGCGCGGCCCTTCAGCCGGCGAACATGCGAAAGCCCGAGGCGTTTAAGCTCATCGGCGAGTGCGGACTCAAAGCCCTCGGGGCAGCTTGCGTAAAATTCCATGGGTGACCTCTCTGGTTGCGTCGCTCCATTATATGATGGATGCTTCGTTTGCCCTTATCCTCGAAAGGAACCCATATGATTGATGCGTGTCCCGAACCCGCTGTGCTCTTTTTTGACGTGGACGGCACGCTGACGTCGTTCGATCCCGACGATATGACCGATAAGGACTTTTCGGCGGTTCGCCCCTCGCAGATGGTCGTCGAGGCGTTTCATCGTCTGCGCGACGCGGGACACAAGGCGTTTATCTGCACGGGTCGCCCCCTGTGGCTCATCGCCGATAGCTTGCGTGCGCTCGACCCCGCGGGCGTCGTTGCCATGGCGGGCGCCACGCTCGAGGTCGAGGGCCGCGTGGTGCATGAGGACTGCTTTGGCGAAGACGTTATCGAGGAGCTTGTACGCCGTATGGCTGCGGCAGGGATTGAGGCCTTTTTCGAGACCAACGTGGCTACTTTTGCCCTGGAACCCGCGGGTGTTGAGCGGTCGTCTCTGATCGGCACTTCTGTGGTGCACAGCACCGAGGAAATGCGCGTCGACGGCCGTCTGCGCGTGGGCAAGGTAGGCATCGTCGCGAGTGACCTGGCTCGCGTAGCCAACGATGATGGCTTTATCGATCGCGAGTTTGAGCTGTGCAACACCGGTGGTCAGAATCGCGAGCTGAGCCCCAAGGGCATTGACAAGGGCGTGGGCGTGGCGCGAGCGCTGGAATACCTGGGTCGCACCGGCAACGCGCGCACCTTTGGCTTTGGTGATTCCGGCAACGATCTGGGTATGCTCGCTGCTGTCGAGACGGCCGTGGCCATGGGCAACGCCATGCCCGAGGTCAAGGCGGTCGCCGACTACGTGACTGATGATGTCGCACACGACGGCACCGTCACAGCGATGCAGCATTTCGGCCTCATCTAATGAATCCCGCGTTCTGACGTTTGCTCAAACTGCGACTTTTTGCTTTTGCATGCTCAATCGGTTTATCAATCCAAACACTGAGGTGTTTATACCGTTCGCCGAGAAGATAAAAAACCGCAGTTCACGCCTTGATAAACGTAGGTAAAGTGTTTAGCAGTTTATCGGCCGTATGCTAACGAAAGGAATCAGGCAGATGGCAATCAAGGTGTTCGCTGACGGTGCAAACCTCGAGGGCATGCTCGACATGTACGAGAACGGCAACGTTCAGGGTTTCACGACCAACCCGTCCCTTATGAAGAAGGGCGGCGTGACGGACTACCGCGCGTTTGCCAAGGAGGTCCTGGCCCACATCACCGATGTGTCCGTCTCGTTTGAGGTTTTTGCCGACGACGTCGAGACCATGGAGGTCGAGGCCCGCGAGATCGCTACCTGGGCCGAGAACGTCTACGTCAAGATTCCGTGCGTGACCACCAAGGGCGAGTCCACCGCCGAGCTGGTGCGCAAGCTTTCGGCCGACGGCATCAAGGTCAACGTCACCACCATCTTTACGCCTAAGCAGGTTGACGAGATGGTCGAGGCCGTTGACACCGAGACGCCGTCCATCATCTCGCTCTTTGCCGGCCGTATCGCCGATACCGGCGTCGACCCCATTCCGTTTATGACGGAGTCGGTCAAGAAGGCCGCCGCCAAGCCCAACTGTGAGGTCCTGTGGGCGTCCACGCGCGAGCTCATTAACATTTACCAGGCAGAAGCCTGCGGTTGCCAGATCATTACAGTGCCCAACAGCATCCTGGCCAAGCGCAAGAACATCGGCCGCGACCCGTACGAGGTCTCGCTCGACACCGTCCGCGGCTTTGCCAAGGATATCGCCTCGCTCGGCTTTCATATTCTGCCGTAAGCAAGGGTACCCCCTGTAGCGACGTGCAAAATCGCGAGTATTCAGCAAGGTAAAGGCTTTTACCAGCTAGATAAAGCACGGAACAGCCCCCGTTTTGGCTCTGACGACGCTAAAACGGGGGCTGTTTTTGTTTTTTCGTCTCTGAGGGGCATCCGGAACGGCGGAATTTGCAGAATACTCGCGATTTTGCACGTCGCTGCAGGGGGTACCCCTGCTTTGGCGGTTTACTTCCCCTGCACCATGGTGAGGGAGATCTTCTTGCGGTCGCGATCGACCTTCTCGACCCACACCTTGACCGTGTCGCCGACGCGCACCACGTCGCTCGGGTGCTTGACGAAGCGGTTGGCCAGCTTGGAGATGTGCACGAGGCCGTCCTGGTGTACGCCCACGTCGACGAAGGCGCCAAAATCGACGACGTTGCGCACCGTGCCCTTGAGTTCCATGCCGGGCTCCAGGTCGTCGATGGAAAGTGCCGAGCGGCTAAAGACCACCTCGGGCGCGTCATCGCGCGGGTCGCGGCCGGGCTTCTTGAGCTCGTTGACAATGTCGATGAGCGTGAGGGTGCCGCAGTTCAGATCGCTAGCCAGCGTTGAGATGCTGCCCAGACGGCGCTCGATGTCGGGCACGCCGCCGCGGCTGAGCTCGCTGGCTTTAACGCCGGCGCGTTCCAGGACGGACGTGGCCACCTCGTAGCTCTCGGGGTGGACGCTTGTCGCGTCGAGTGGGTTCCTGCCGCCGCTAATGCGCAAAAAGCCCGCGGCGTTGAGATATGCCTTGGGTCCCAGCTTGGGGACCTTCTTGAGCTGGCGGCGATCGGTAAAGGCGCCGTTTTCCTCGCGGTAGGCCACGATGTTTTTGGCCACGCTCGGCGTGATGCCCGATACGTATCCCAGCAGACTTGCGCTCGCGGTGTTTACGTCGACGCCCACGCGGTTGACGACGTCCTCCACCACATGGCCCAGGGTGCGCGAAAGCTCGGCCTGGTCAAGGTCGTGCTGGTACTGGCCAACGCCGATGGACTGGGGCGGGATCTTGACGAGCTCTGCCAGCGGGTCCTGTAGACGGCGGCCCAGGCTCATGGCGCCACGCACGGTGACGTCCAGATCGGGATACTCTTGGCTTGCGAGCTCGGAGGCGGAGTACACCGACGCGCCGGCTTCGTTAACGATGGTGTATCGCAGCCCAGGCGCCTGTTCGGCAATGAACTCCGAGACGACTTCCTCGGTCTCGCGGCTGGCGGTGCCGTTGCCGATGACGATGGTGTTGACGCTGTCCTTTTTGACGAGGCGGGCGAGCTCGCGCTTGGTGCCGGCGACGTCGTGGCGCGGCTTGGTGGGATAGACCACGCCGTGGTCGAGCAGCTTGCCGGTCTCGTCCATGACGGCGACCTTGCAGCCGGTGCGGTAGCCCGGATCGAGCGCGAGCACGCGGGCGCCGCGCACGGGGCGTGCCGAGAGCAGGCCCTCGAGATTCTTGGCAAAGACATTGATGGCCTCGGTCTGCGCACGGACGGTGAGTTTGGCGCGGGCCTCGCGCTCCAGCGAGGGGGCCATGAGGCGCTTGTAGCCGTCGGCGATGGCGGCGTCAAAGACGGGCGCGAAGACGCCCTGGCGTCGGGGCCAACGGCTGCCGAGGCGTGCCGTGGCGGCGGCGCCGTCGACGTTCACGCGCACGCGGAGCTTGCCCTCGCGCTCACCGCGGTCGATAGCCAGCACGCGGTGGTTGGGTATACGGCGCAGCGGCTCGTCAAAGTTGTAGTAGGGCTCGTAGGGGGTCTTCTCGGTGGGGTCGGTGGCCTCGACGACGATGTCGGCGGTGTTTTGCGTAAAGGCGCGCAGATCGGCGACGTTCTCGGGGTCCTCGGCTACCGTCTCGGCCACGATGTCCGCCGCGCCGGCGAGCGCCTTCTCGGGCGTGTCGAAGCCGGCTTCCTCGTTGACGTAGGCCGCGGCGGCGTCGAGCGCGCTGCCCTTGGCCGAGGCCTGCATGATGATCATGTTGGCGAGCGGCTCCAGGCCTGCCTCGCGGGCCTTCTGCGCGCGGGTCATGCGCTTTTTGCGGTAGGGCTTGTAGAGGTCCTCGACACGCTGGAGCTGCGTGGCCTCGCGAATCTGCTGCTCGAGTTCGGGCGTGAGTTTGCCCTGGGCGTCGATGAGCAGGATGACGTCCTCTTTACGCTGCTCAAGATTGCGCAGGTAGGACAGGCGCTCGTCGAGCGCGCGCAGGGCGACGTCGTCCATACCGCCCGTTGCTTCCTTGCGGTAGCGCGAAATAAAGGGGATGGTGTTGCCCTCGTCGATGAGCTTGACGGCTGCCTCGATGTTGGCGGCCTTAAGGTTGAGCTCGTGGGCGAGCTGGGCGATAAGATCCATGGGACTCCTTGCGTTTAAGGTGCGTTTGCAGCACAGGGCTACCAAGGATACCACCCGTTTCAAAAGACTGTTTTGGGCCCGCGCCACGAAAACGACCTATCTACTACGTTTGAACCGTATGGGTCGACCATCCCCCGGTTTTCCGAGAATGCGCAAGCCGTCTACCTGCGCTTTTGATTTTAGGAAATTCGGCATGGTTGAGGGCGGTCGGTTAAACGTAGTAGATAGGCCCATTTCGTGGCGAACGAATCAAGCCGAGGTGCAAAATAGCCCCCGCCCCAGAAAAATCGTCGGCAAGGTAGCAAAATGCCCCGCGGGCAGGAGGCTGCTCGCGGGGCAAAGAAGAGGGGCTTGTTGGTGACGGACCGAAGGGTTCGGCATGGGGTTTCTGCCGCGGTCGCTCTTAAGGCATTACAGCTCGACGAGCTGGCCGGTCTCGGCGGCCTCCTTGATAGCGTTGAGAAGCGTGAGCGTCTTGACGTTATCGGCGGGGGTCACGACGGGCTCGACCTCGCGGCGAACAACCTTCACAAAGTGCTTGAGCTGCATCTTGTGCGGCAGTGCCGGGTCGACGGCCGGAATCTCCATCTGCAGCGGCTTGTGCCAGTTGGAGGCGCCGTCGTAGGAGAACTGGTGCAGGCGGGGCAGCGACAGGGCGCCCTTGGTGCCGCCGATAAAGTAGGCGTCGGCGTCGAAGGGGCGGTACTGCGGATCCTCGCGAGCGGTTGCCTCCCAGTTCCAAGGGCTGGCAGTGGCGTCGGAGATGGTCATGCTCGCGAGCGCGCCATCGGCAAAACGGACGTTGACCACGGCGGAGTCCTCGGTCTCAAAACCGCGGGCGGCGCTGGACTGCATACCTTGGACGGCAACGGGCTCGCCCAGCAGGTAGCGGAGCAGGTCGACGTCGTGCACCAGGTTGACTAGGATCGGGCCGGCGCCCTTCTTGCGGCGCCACTCGACATCGAAATACTCGTCATTCTTATAGATCATGTAGTGGAAGCTCGACACGGTGAGCTTGCCCAGTTCGCCGGACTCGATGATCTCCTTGGCCTTGTTGACGAAGGGGTTGTGGCGACGGTGCTGACCCACGAGCACGGGCACGCCGGCGGTCTCGGCCTCGGCAGCGAAAGCCTGGGCATCCTCCAGGTCGTTGGAGATCGGCTTTTCGACCAGCGGCACGATGTTGCGCTTCACAGCCTCGCGGGCAACGCCCAGGTGCAGGTCGTTGGGGGTGGCGATAATGACGGCCTCGGGCTTGACCTCGTCCATCATCTGGGCGGGATCGGTGTAAAACGGCACGCCGGCGGCCTCGGCCGTGGCGCGGGCGCCCTCAAAGGCGTCGGCGATGGCGACGAGCTCGGCCTCGGGCTCCTCGGTGACAAAGCGGATGTGGTTGCGGCCCATGGCGCCGGCGCCGATAACGGCAATGCGGACGGGGTTGAGCTCAGACATTTCGACTCCTTAATACTGGTGACCGGTGGAATGCGACAAAGGGGCTGTCCCTTCGTCGCATCGGTAAAACTAGGCGGACTTCTTCTTGCTGTCGGAGACCATCATGTAGACGGTGAGCACGACGGCGATGGCGGCGATCACGATGGCGCCGTAGAAGGACTGCTGGTAGGCGGCGCTGCCGGCCTCGGCGTGATACAGCACGGCGGTGATGGGCTGGCTGATCCAGGTGGAAGCGGCATAACCCAAAAACATGATGCCGTAGTTGACGCCGATGTTGCTGGTGCCGAAGGCGTCGCCGGTGAGCGGCGGGTAGATGACGAGCAGGGCGCCAAAGCTAAAGCCGAGCAGGGCGAGCGCCACAAAGAACATGGCCTGCGTAAAGCTCATCGACATGATGACGAGCGCGACGATGGTGACGACAAGGCTGATGAGCAGCGACTTGTAGGCACCGAGCTTGTCGATGATCTGACCAAAGGACAGGCGACCGACCAGGTTGGCGCAGGTGTTGACGGAGACGACCACGCCGCCGAGGGCGACGGCTGCGGCGCTCGTGGGGTCGGCGAAGAGCTGGACGGCGGCGATGGAGGCAACCTTGCCCACGAGCAGGGTGCCCGCGGTGGCGGCAAAGGCGAAGGTGACGATGAGGACCCAGAAGCGCGGGGTCTTGACCATCTCGCCCGGGGTGAGGTCACCGAAGGTGCCGGCATGTGCGCCACCCTTGGGGGCCTCGAAGCCCTCGGGCAGCCAACCGGCCTCGGGGGCCTTCAGGAACAGGGCGGAGGCGGCGATCGTCACAAAGAAGATGGCGCCGAGTGCCTTGAGGGCGCCAAAGATGCCCAAGCTCGGGATGAGCAGCGAGGCGAGCACCGGGGACAGCACGGCGGGGCCGGCGGTCGAAGCGGCCAGGGTGATGCCGGAGGCGAGGCCCTTCTTGTCAATGAACCACTTTTGGCCGGTGGTGAGCGCCGGGTTGTAGCCCAGACCGTTGCCGATGGCGGCGACGAGCGAGAACCACAGGTAGAACTGCCACGGCTCGGTGACGGTGCCGGACATGAACCAGCCCACGCCGTAGCACACGGCGGCGGCGATCACGACGTTGCGCGGGCCGATCTTATCGGAGATGCGGCCGGCGAAGATGCCCGTCACGGCCATGATGGTCTGAAAGACGGGGAAAGCCCAGGTAAGGGCACTCGACCACTCGGGGTAGACGGCGAGCAGGTTCTTGCTCACGACGGAATACAGCGCGATGGAGCTGATGAAGAACATGGTGACGCACGCGGCGGAAAGCACGACGGCGCGACCCTTGTTGGAGTTGGTGGAAGCCATTGGACTCTTTCTGATCGATACGGGGGAGGAGCGGGCGTGTCCGCGGGGCCTCCCTGTCAGGTTGGTTTACTGGTCAGTCGGCTTGGCGACGCCGGACTCATCGGACCAAAGCTCGACACCCTTGTTCTTGAGGTAGCTGTCGGCATAGGCGCGACGGCCGCCGGGCTTGGCGGTGAGGTCGCCCATCATGTTGGAGAAGCCGCCGTCGACCTTGATGGCATCGCCGGTGGTAAAGTCCGAGCGCTTGGACGCCAGGAACATGACGGCGTTGGCGATATCGCTGACCTCGCCGATGCGGCGCGTGGCGATCAGACGGCTGCGGCTCTTCTCGACCTCGGGGTCGGCGTAGAAGTTGGCCGACATCGGGGTCTTAACGAAGCAGGGCTCGACGCAGTTGGAGCGGACGCCGTAGGGGCCCCACTCGGCGGCGAGCATCTTGGACATCATGTTGACGCCGGCCTTGGTGGAGCTGTACACGCCCGAGAAGGTCTCGGGGGAGTGGCTGGCAACGGTCGAGATGTGCACCAGGCGACCCTGGCCGGCCTTGATCATCTCGCGACCAAAGCGCTGCGAGGTGATGAAGTAACCGGTGAGGTTGACGTTGAGCACCTGCTCCCAGTCGCTTAGCGGCAGGTCCTCCATGGCGGCGAAGCGCAGGATGCCGGCGGTGTTGACGAGGACGTCGACGCGGCCGAAGTTGGCGATGGTGGCGTCGACGGCGGCCTGAACCTCGGCCTCGTCGGTGGCGTTCATCTTGTAACCCTCGGCGTGGATGCCAAACTCGGCAGCGAGGTCGGCGGCAGCAGCCTTGACCTTCTCCTCGTCCAGGTCGAGCAGGACGACGTTGGCGCCGTTGCGGGCGAACTCGCGGCAAATCTCGACGCCCATACCGCCGAGCGCGCCAGTCACGGCGCAGACATCGCCCTCGAGCTTAAGCCAATTGCTCATAGGAACTTCCCTTCTTGTGCCTCCCGGTGGGTCGCTCCCATTAACCGACCCACGTGGTTTTCGCTGGTTATCGTATGCTTTGCATTTGCGCAGGTGAATTGCATATTTGTTAGAATGGCGTTAACCGTAGGTTTATAGCTCGCAAGACGATGTGTCCTTGATTGAGTGTGTGACCTGCGAAAACAACCCCCTGTGGCACCATGTGGCCATGGGCGCGAAAACGGGAGATTGACGTGTACGATCGACGACTTGAGGCCATATCGGCCGCCGCGGAGCTGGGAAGCTTCTCACGTGCGGCGGCAAAATTGCGCGTGTCGACCCCGGCGCTCGTCAAGCAGGTGTCGGGCTTCGAGGCCGAGTTCGGCATCACACTGTTTGAACGCTCGCACTCAGGCGTCAAGGTGACGCCGGCCGGCGCGCTGCTGGTGGACGACGCGCGCTCGATCATGCGGCAGTCCGAGGACGCGCTGCGCCGTGCCCGGCGCGCGGCGGGCGATGGCGGTGCCGTGCGCCTGGGCGTGTCGATGATGTGTCCGGGGCGTCAAACGCTGTCGATGTGGACGGGCGTCCACGAGCTGGAACCGTCGCTGCGATTTGAGATCGTGCCGGTAAGCGATCTCTACGACGAGCGCGAATCCGTCATGCGCAGCCTTGGCCGCGAGGTGGATGTAGTGCAGTCGAGTTTTTCGACTCCGCGCTGGGGCGACACCTGCCAAAAGCTCCGCATTGTCAACGTGCCGTTTTATATCGACCTGCCGCGCACGAGCCCGCTGGCGCGCAAGACGCGCATCACGGTTGCCGACCTGGAGGGCAAGCGCCTGCGCGTGCTCCGTCACGGCAACGACGCTATGGACAGCCTGCGTATCGATCTGTTGGCCGACGGCGGCGTGGATGTGATCGACGTGGATAGCTTCGACTTTGCGCTCTTTAACGAGGCGGAGGAAAAGGGTGACGCGGTGCTCACCTGCGGAGCGTGGTCGGGGGTGCACCCAGCCTTTGTGGGCGTGCCGTTCCTGTGCGGCCGCGAGGTGCCGGTCTTTCTGCACTACCCGCTCGAGCCCACCCTCCAAGTCCAAAAATTCGTCAACGCCATGGCCCAACTCCTTAACTAGCTAATTTAGGACGGGGCTTTTTAGCAACTTTCGCCGCACTACCAGCACAATGCGAAAAATGATGCGAAAAATGACTGCAAATCGGTCACGCATGATTTTGCTTTTGCCCTGGGCTGGTTGTAGAATCAAAAAGCTTAAACGAACTACTTGTGCAGCTTGCGCGAAAGCTCGGGCTGCGGCTGGGGGGGATGCGCCCGTGCAGGGTCCTTTCGGTCATATTGCGTCGATGCGCCGCACCTTTATGATGTTGGCAGCGGCCTTATGCGTGTTCGTTATGGCCGGGGGGGGGTTGCCCTCGCGCGCGTACGGTGACGATGGCAACCTTATAACAAACCCAAACTTTCTTAACCAAGCTACTGGCTGGTCGACGACCTCTCCGAATGAGAGAATCGGCGAGACGATGAAGCTCGAGCTTTCCACGCAGCTCCTCAAGCCCCAAACGAACACCAAACAAGCTAACGGCAATCACTTTGCGCTTGCGTGGAATTTTAGGCCACAGGGCACCAATCTTTATTTTGAACCTGGATCAACCTACACCACCTTTTCCACCCAGAGCGGCGCCACGTACGAGTGGGGCCTAAACCATCGCGCCGCAACCGACCACGACGTGCTGATGCTCACGATGGGTCCTCAACAGGAGAATCTGTCGATTAACAGCGCAGACCAAG
>CALFDL010000124.1 GCA_937950415.1 uncultured Collinsella sp.
TGATGATAATGGGCAAGTACGTAATCGTGGTTGAGTCTGGTTCGGATGTGACGCCGGAGCTCTGCGAACGCTACGGCATCGTGCGCGTGCCCATGCATGTCACGATTGGCGACGAGACCGTCGAGGATGGTTCCATCGACCCGCTTGAGATTTACTCGCGCTGCAACGAGTTTGGTGTGATGCCCAAGACCAGTGGTTGCTCGCCGGCGGATTTTGCGCATGTGTACGACCGTATCCACGCCGAGCGGCCCGATGCGACCATTCTGCATCTTGCGTATTCCGAGGTTACGACCTGCTCGCATCAGTCGTCGAAGATTGCGGCAAAGGGCCGCGATTACGTCTTCTCCATGGATACGCGCTTTGTGTCGGTGGGCCAGTCGCTTGTCGCCGTTGAGACCGCCAAGTATATCGAAGCCCATCCGGATGCCACCGTCGACGAGATTTTCGCCTTTACCAATTCCGTTATGGACCGCGTGCTGTTGGGCTTTGTCCCCACCGATCTCGCCTTCCTTAAGGCCGGCGGTCGTTTGTCCAACGTGGCATTCCTCGGTGCCCATCTGCTCAAGATTAAGCCCTGCATTGAGGTGACGGGCGGCAAGTTCGTGGCGACTAAGAAGTTCCGCGGCTCTATGCTCAAGTGCGCCCGTGCCTTTATCGACCACATGGTTGCGAAGGGCGAGATTGACTACTCGCACATTGGCCTGGCGTATTCGGTAGGTCTTTCCGAGGAGCTGCGCGACGACATGGAAGTCTATGCGCATGACCTGGGCTTTAAGGACATTACATGGACTCAGGTCGGCGGCGTCATCTCGAGCCACTGCGGCCCGACCGCCTTTGGCGCGGTGCTTACGCTTAAGGCGTAAGGCCTGGCGACTATCGATTTCTATTGCCACGGCGGCGGGCGGGTTGCGACAACCTTCCCGCCGCTTTTGCGTGGAGTCAAATAGGACGATCTAATTGACCGCTAAACCGTTTCGCCATCAGGCGTATGGGCTAGAATGGCTCTGGCATTTTAATTGACAAAAACCAAAGAGAGGCAAGGTTGCGGGAATGGCTGAGATGACGCTTGAGGGTGTGGATGCTCATCCCGAGGACTCTGCGTATGCCCTGGGTCGCGTGCATTCGATCGAGACGATGGGAACGGTCGACGGGCCCGGCATCCGCTTTGTGGTGTTTGTTCAGGGCTGTCCTATGCGCTGCGCGTATTGCCACAATCCCGATACCTGGTCTGTTAACGGCGGCACGATGGTGACCGTCGAGCATCTCATGGACGAGTTCCAGAGTAACCATGAGTTCTACCGTAGCGGCGGCATTACCGTTTCGGGCGGCGAACCGCTCCTGCAGCCCGAGTTTTTGGCCGACCTGTTCCGCGTGATGCACAACAACCCCGATGGCCGCGTACACACCTGCCTAGACAGCTGTGGCTATGCATTTGATCCCAAGCATCCGGAGAAGTTCGATGCTGTTCTCAACGAGACCGATATGGTGCTGCTCGACATCAAGCATGCCGATCCGGTTGAGCATAAAAAGCTGACCGGTTGCGATCCTGCGCGCATTCTGGCGTTTGGCGATGAGCTTGCCCGTCGCAAGATTAAGGTTGTTATTCGCCACGTGGTGGTGCCGGGCATTACCGACACGGTGGAGGAGTGTGAGGCGCTCGGCCGCTTGATTGCCCCGTGGCACAACGTGGTGGGCCTGGAAATGCTGCCGTATCACACGATGGGTGTCGTCAAGTACGAGCAACTGGGCATTCCCTATAAGCTCGAGGGCGTGCCCCAGATGGATACCGCGCGCATGCCCGAGCTGCGCAACGCCGTCATGGCCGGCATGAAAAAGCGCCGCGCCGAACTCAAAAACGCCATCGGCTAGCGGCACTCATTGGGGACCACTCATTGGGGACAGACTTAATTGAGTGCCCCCGGGCACCTAGTTGATTGCTAAGGAGCCCCGTCAAGTTGCGGTGGAATAGTTCTTGTTTTTCGGCTTATGCCGCCCAAGCAGGAACTATTTCACTGCAACTGCGTTTTGGGCAAAGATGCGCAACGGAATCGGTGTTTTTGCATAGAAACACCTGTTTATTGTTTAGAGACACCTTAAACGTGACTGAATATCTTCGGAAAGAAATGCCTGCTATCGACATCGATGGCCGTACCTATGTCATGAGCGTCATGACATCGATGCCGTGGAGCGACCGCTCGAGCGAGGTTACGGCTGCGATTGCAAAGGCGCTGTTTGATACGCGAGCTGCACTGGCTTAGCGTGTTCGTTTGGCGAGGTCAAACAAAATGCTGGTACCATACCGTGGTTGAGAATTTCGTATAGGTTTGGGGAATGGTATGGCTACCATCGCGATTATCGGTGCGCTCGAAAAAGAGATCATGCAGATTAAGGAAGAGCTGAGCGACGTTTGCGAGGCGCGGGAGGCAGGCTTGACCGTTGTGAGCGGTGAGCTCGACGGTCTGACAGTTGTCGCCACAACGGCGGGCATGGGCACGGTGAACGCCGCCGCTGCAACACAGCACCTCATTAGCAAGTATGCTCCGCAGGCTGTTGTGTTTTCGGGCATTGCGGGCGGTTTGAACCCCAAGCTCCATATCGACGACGTGGTCATTGGCAAACGCCTACGCTATCTGGATACCGATACCGCGCTTATCGCCGAGTCCGCACCGGGGCTCGAGGAGTTTGGCTCGACGCCCGCGCTGGTCGATATTGCCGCCGACGTGCTTGCTGAGCGTGGGTTTGTTGACGCTTCGAAAAATGCAGTCGCTTCGAACGAGGGCACCAAGCAGTTCCTGGTCGGCACGATTGCCACGGGTAACCGCTTTGTGACGGGCGCCGCCATGCGCAACGACGCTATCGAGGCGACGCATGCCGATTGTGTCGGCATGGAGGGCGCGGCAATTGCCCATGTCGCAACCAAAAATGGTGTCGATTGCCTGGTGTTGCGCGCTATCAGCGATAATTGTGACGAGGCGTACGATGCAATTTGCGATCGAGAGTTCGATCTGTTCGAGTATGCGCGTGTCGCAAGTGACATCACGCTCGATATCGTCCGCCGCATTGCCGCTGCGCAATAGCGCGCTCTTTTGTAAGAACCTACGACCAAGGAGTGTCCATGGCCGATTCCATTAACTACCAGCTTGCCAAGTTCGTCGCCAGCTACGGCAAGGTTTCGCAGATTCCCGAGTCCACCTGCCCCGAGGTGAGCTTTGTCGGCCGCTCCAACGTGGGCAAGTCGTCGATTATGAACAAGCTATTTGGCCGCAAGAACCTAGTCAAGGTTTCCAGTACGCCGGGCAAGACGAGCAACATCAACTTCTTTGAGGCCGATGACGTGCATTTCGTGGACCTGCCGGGTTACGGTTTCGCCCGTCGCTCCAAGGCCGAGCGCGACCGCTGGGCCGAGCTTATCGGCGACTTTTTCGACTCCGAGCGCAGCTTTAACTTGGTCGTCTCGCTGGTGGACATTCGTCACGATCCCAGCAAGCTCGATCATGACATGATCGACTACCTGCAGGGCAACGAGTTCAACTTTATCGTCTGCCTCACCAAAGCCGACAAGCTCAGCCGCACCCAGCAGGCCCGCCAGGCAGCAGCCATCAAAAAGCAGCTCAACGTCCCGGCCGAAAACGTAATCATCACAAGCTCCCAAACCGGCACCGGCATCGACGAACTCAAGCGCCGCATCGCCGAGGCCTGCCTCTAGTAAGGGGCCCATCCCAGTAAGGGCCCCCACCAATAAAAAGCCAAACCATCAGCCCGGCGCCCCTTCAAAGCGTGGGTTCCTATAGACATCGTCGACTACGTTGCTGTAGGGCCGCCCAAGGGTATCCCCTTAAAAACATTCCGCACTGATATTTTCTGTATTGAAGACGTCGATGATGCGCCCGTAT
>CALFDL010000125.1 GCA_937950415.1 uncultured Collinsella sp.
CGCTCCGGAAAAGCGGGCGCGCTTGCGGGCACGGGCGATGCCAACGCTCCCCTCACGGCAGCCGCTGCAGCACTCGCCGCGGCAGGCGCCGGCCTCGTCGCCTACAGTGCCCGCCGCACGGCGCTCGAGCGTAGCGGCAGCGATGAAGCCGCGTCGGATACGCCCCACTAACCCCCGGATAACGCAGCCCGGCCCCATTGTCTGGACGCTATCTAGATTGGAAAACTCGCGGCCGACACTTGGATTTCGCGATGCGCCAATACTGAAAGCAAGCATCAGCCGAGAAGTGCGCCAACTCAGAAATGTTGCGCAACAACATTGGTTCTCCGGGCGATAAGATTGGCCCGTCAGGAAAAACCAGACGAAGGGAGAACAAGATGTTCTGTCCCAACTGCGGGGTCAAAAACCCCGACGAGGCAAAGTTCTGCTTCGGTTGCGGAAAGCCGCTCCCCGCTCAGGGGGGCAACGCCAGAACCCGTAGCAGCCTCTGGCACACCGGGCTCTAAGCTCGCTGGCAAGCCCAAAAACAAGGTGCCCAAGCCAGTCGTCATCGGCGGCATCGTTGCGGCGGTCATGGTCATAGCCATCGCCGTGGTCGTTCTGTTGCCCAAGGGGCCACAGGTCAAAAGCTGCCTCAATGACTATTCATGGGAAGAAATCGCCCAGATTTCCAAGCTTATCTCCAAGAAGGGTGACCAGAATGGCGCCATAGAGATCGCCAAGAAGTACCACCTCTGCACAGCGGATGGAAAGCTCGACGGAACCCAGACCAAGGACGTCACGCTCTCCGACGGAACACAGACCAAGGTTATGATCATGGGGTTCAACCATGACGACAAGTCCGACGGCTCCGGCAAGGCCGGCATCACGTTCATCTTCGCCGATGACATCGCCAAGAAAAACATGTTCGAGAAGGCCGACCTCGATAACCTATTCCAGAAGATTCAGGACGACGGCTCTGCCAGCATAAGTTGGGAGAATGCCTCCTTGCGCTCTTGGCTCAGCGACTCTTTCTCGAACGAGCTCCCTTCGGACCTGCGCGAGCAGATTGTCTCCGTGGACAAGGCTGACGCAGTGATGCCTTGGGTGTCATATACGATCGATTCCTACTACGGCGGTGGCATCGGCGCAGAGCTCAATGACGATCCCGACCTAATGACGACCACAACGACCTCAGACAAGCTGTGGGTTCCAAGCTTTGTCGAGGTCGCCCCCCTCAGCGATTACTTGATGGATGGCTGGACATACCTGTTACAAGAAGGCTCTCAATACCAGCTGTTCGACGACACCGGGGTAACAGCGGACACTCCAAATAGCATCCTTGGAACATATGACTCGCAAGACGGGGGCGGTTGGTGGCTCCGGTCTTGGTCAACTTATGGCGATCGCTTCGGAGGAAAAGAGGCTGACGACATGCTAAATCCCTGCTTTAGGTGTACCGACTCCAATGGGGATGGTGAGGCAGCGGCCTGCGAGTCGAAGTCCCAACCCTACTCTTACAGTATCCATGACGGCGAGCCATTTGTCGGTGTTAGGCCTGCCTTCTGCATCTAGACAAACTCGCATCAGAACAAAACTGCGAGCGCCCCTCGGCACCGATTGCCGAGGGGCGCTTACTTTCTCGTCTATTCCAGTCCGTCGAACTCAATCGAGGACGGCCTAGGGTTGAACATCAGGTCGTCCCGCTTGGCCGCGTTGTCCCGCACATTATTAGATATCGTCAGTGGAGTCGAGTTCTGTCTCGAGCTTGGCACAGCGTCTTTTCGCCGTGAAAAACGTTGCGCACAGGGCAGCAAACGTGGCCGCGAAA
>CALFDL010000126.1 GCA_937950415.1 uncultured Collinsella sp.
TCTTGGTGAGATAGGCGATGGAGTGGAAGGAGATTCCCAGCACTGCCACCTCGGATCCAAGGCCGATAGCCACCGTAAAGACAAGCACCCACAGGATCGTTGGAATTGCTCGGATGATGGCGACAAACCCTTTGACCGCATTGGAAACGAGCGGGTTCGAGAGGTTCTCGGATGCCGCCAGCGCCAGGAAAAACGAGATGATGGCCGAGATGATGGTGCACAGCACGGTGACCGCAATGGTGACCAGCGTACTCTCGGCAACCTTTGCCCAGCTAAAATGTGCAGCTCCCAACGGGGGATCCAACGCCGGCTGGAACATCATGGCGCAAAAATCAGACCAGGTTTGAGCGAGTGCGCGGCCAAGGTCCACCGTGCCAAAATCCATGCGCACAAACGCAACGACCGTCAAAAGGCACAGGACACCCAAGGTGAGCGCGACCGAATAGTTGCGCCCCTGACGGGACACGAGACGAATGTGCCCGGCGTGCGTGCGCTCAATCGTACCGGCTGCAGCGGGAGGCAATTCGAACGGCCCCATTAGATCATCGACCTCCTTGCAGCATTGGAAATCGCCTCGACCACGAGCACCAAAACGATGGTCACAAGGATCACCAGGCCAGCGCAGTCGTACCGGAAGGAGGCATAGTACAAGTTGAAGACAAAGCCGATACCCGTGCCGGTAAGCAGGCCCACCAACGTGGCCTCGCGGATATTGGTCTCGACCATATAGAGCGTCCAGCTCATGAGCTCTGCCACGGCGAGCGGCAGGCCCGCCTGGAAAACAATCTGCCAAAAGCTTGCTCCGCAGCTGCGCAACGCCTCGATGGGGCCGCAAGGGATTTCGTCGAGCGTGTCCAGAAAAAAGCGCGTAATCTGGCCAAACGTCGCCAAAAAGAGCGCGAGGAAGCCCGTGAACTCGTTTTGCTTGAACGAAAGGAGCAACAGCAGCGCCCATGCAATCATGGGAACATTGCGAAAGATATTGGCGAAGATGCGGATGACACCGCGCACGATGCCGTTTTCGACACCGACGCTCGAGCATCCCAGCACCGCAAGAACGATACCCAGCAAGGCCGCGAGCATCGTAGCGGCGATGGAATCGAACACCGTCGAAACCACCTGCGTGGCAATTATGCCCAGCTGTCCTAACGACGATGGCGTAGGGCAAAAGTTCTGCAGCATCCATGCAAGGGCAGCGGGTACCGAACCCAAGGCATATCCAAAGCTGAAATCGCCGACAAGCGATGCCCCCTCGGCAACCAAGACAACGGCCGCAACTACTGCGAGTGCGCGAAGCTGACGCCTTCTAAACCAGCTCAAATCGGGAACCTTCCCCGCTTTCGCATTGCCAAAAGAGCCTGTGGACATGGCGCCGCACTCCCCCGCGCTCATCGCAAGGCTCCAGAAGGAACAGCGGAAGCCATGCCAACAGATGCGGGTGTCGCGCCAGCTTGGGGCCCTGACACCGGAACGGAAATGAAGCCCTCTTCTCCATCGCCGTAAATCACCGCGATCATCTGGGGGGTCAGCTCGGCAGGCGCACCCTCGAACACTTTCGCGCCCGCACGCAAGCCCACGATACGATCGGAAAACTCAAGTGCCATATCCACCTGATGCAGATTGACGATGCAGGTGATGCCATGCTGACGCGTCACGCGGCGCAGATGCTCCATGACAGCACGGCTGCTCTTGGGATCAAGGCTCGCGATAGGTTCATCGCATAGAATGATGCGGGGATCTTGAATAAGTGCGCGGGCGATACCCACGCGCTGCTTTTGTCCGCCCGAGAGCTGATCGGCGCGACGATAGGCAAACTCGCCCAGGCCCACTTCGTCAAGCAGCTCGAACGCACGGAGCTTCTCGGCTTCGCTGTAGAGGCCCAGCGACCCCGCCACAGCACCCTTGTAGCCCAGACGCCCATGCAGCACGTTTTGAATGGCGGTAAGGCGATACACCAGGTTGTAGTTCTGAAAGATCATGGCGATCTGCGCGCGCACGCCACGCAGCTTGTTGCGGCGCAGATGCGTAATGTCCCGACCATTAAAGACAACCGACCCCTCCGTGGGCTCGATGAGGCGATTGATGCAGCGCAAAAACGTCGACTTGCCGGCGCCTGAAGGACCGATCACCGCAACCAGTTCTCCCTCGCCGCAAGCAAAATCTACGCCGGAAAGCGCGTGATGCTGCTCCCGTGCACCTCGTTTGCCCTCGTAGCTTTTGGTCAAATCGCTCACCTGCAAGAGAGGCTGTGCGTTCTGTGGCATTTCCATGCCCTCCCATCAACGTCGAGGCC
>CALFDL010000127.1 GCA_937950415.1 uncultured Collinsella sp.
GGAGTGTGCCTATAAGTAAACTGATGGCGGGCCCTGCGATGTCCGGTCTTCAGCGGATTGGCCGCTGGGTGAGGGTGGTGCTTGGGGCGACGTGCAAAAAACGGAGTTTTCAGCAGCCAAAGATTGATGCATAAGGCCATAGCCGGCTTTCGCTGCCTTTGTTGATGCTTTTGCACGACAATTGGGCCTTGGCGATGTCCATATATAGCTGGTTTCTCGCCGCATGCTATCCAGATGGGTCGAGTCATGAGGACTATCTACTTTTTGAAAGACTTTTGACACCAAAATCTTATCCCGCGATGCTGAATACTCGCAAAAATGCACGCTCCGGAGGGTACTACCCTGTTACGGCTAGAAATCCATGCGCCATTTTATGCAATTATTAACGCATTTATGCAAAATGCTTTACGTGCGTACGTCTCGGGGTAGATGTTTGCCTCGGCGCTGTGTAAGTCATCCTTTCTATTGTGTCTTTTACGGGCGGCCGCGGTTCCGTTTGGGATCGCGGTTGTTTTGTTGTGGGTCAAATATGAACGTTGTGTTAATGAGTCGGTGGACGGTGGTGTTTTTCGGTGAGCGGCGTATCCTTCCAACGGTTTATCTAGTGTGTCAGTTGAAAGGAAGAGGGCGCTCATCATTGTTTGAATGTGAACTGCCGTTTGACCACAAGACGTTGCATCTGGAGCTCGAGGATAAGAACTTCGCGGGTGTGATGGAAGGTCATCAAAACGAGTTTAAGACCACGAAATCGCAGGAAGAGCTGGTAGAGGAGTCGTTTGCCAACCCTTATGGTTCGCCTTCGCTCGAGGAGCTTTGTGCTGGCAAGAAGGATATCGTCATTATTAGCTCCGATCATACGCGCCCCGTTCCCTCGCGTGTGACGATGCCTATTCTGCTGCATCACATCCATTCCGCTGCGCCCGAGGCTCGAGTGCGTATTTTGGTTGCTACGGGTATGCACCGTCCGTCGACGCACGAGGAACTCGTCAACAAGTACGGCGAGGAGATCGTTGCCAACGAGGAAATCGTTATGCACGTCGCGACTGACGACAGCATGATGAAAAAGATCGGCACCCTGCCTTCTGGTGGCGAGTGCATCATCAACAAGATTGCCGCCGATTGTGATCTGCTGCTTGCCGAGGGCTTTATTGAGCCGCACTTCTTTGCCGGTTTCTCTGGTAGCCGCAAGTCCGTCCTGCCTGGCATCGCCAGCTACAAGACCATCATGTACAACCACAACGGTCAGTTTGTGAACGATTCCCACTCGCGTGCCGGCAACCTGTGCCACAACCACGTGAGCGAGGACATGTTTGCTGCCGCCGAGATGGCTCACCTTGCCTTTGTGCTTAACGTGGTGCTCAACGGCAAGCACGAGGTCATCGGCTCCTTTGCCGGCGATATCCACAAGGCGCACGAGGCTGGCTGCGAGTTCGTGAAGAGCCTTGCCGGCGTTGAGCCCGTCGAGTGCGAGATCGCCATCACCACCAACGGCGGTTACCCGCTCGATCAGAACATCTACCAGGCCGTGAAGGGCATGTGCGCTGCCGAGGCTACACTTCCCGAGGGCGGTGTGATCATCGATGTCGCCGGTTGCGCCGACGGTCACGGTGGCGAGGGCTTCTATCACAACATCGCCGACAACGATCCGGCGGAGTTTGAGCGCGCCTGCATCGATCGTCCCAAGGACGAGACCCTGCCCGACCAGTGGACGAGCCAGATCTTTGCCCGCATCCTGGCACATCACCCTGTGATCATGGTCACCGATCTGTGCGATCACCAGATGATCAAGGATATGCACATGACGCCGGTCAACACTATCGAGGAGGCGCTCAAGCTCGCCTTTGAGATGAAGGGTGCCGATGCCAAGGTTGCCGTCATTCCCGATGGCCTGGGCGTTGTTGTTGCGCAGCACTAGTGCGCGGCCTAAACGAATCGTTTATAACCGACAAGAAAGATAAGGTTTTATGCTTACCAAACTCCTCTGCGAATTCGGCGCGACGGCCCTCATGATCGTCTTTGGCGTGGGCGTGCACTGCGATACCGTGCTCAAGGGCACCAAGTATCAGGGCTCCGGCCATATGTTTGCCATCACCACCTGGTCTTTTGGCATCTCGGTCTGCCTGTTTGTCTTTGGCGGCGCCGTGTGCATGAACCCCGCCATGGTGCTTGCCCAGTGCATCGTCGGCTTGGTGCCGTGGGGCAGCTGCATCCCCTTCATGATTGCCGATATGCTCGGCGGCTTTGTGGGTGCCGTAATCGCCTGGTTAATGTATGCCGATGAGTTCAAGGCTTCCGAGGGCGTCGTCGACCCCATTGCCCAGCGCAACATTTTCTCGACCAACCCCACCACCGAGGGTACGAACTATGCCCGTAACTTCTTCTGCGAGGCTATCTGCACTTTTGTGTTCATCAGCGCCATCCTTGCTGCCGCTAGCCGCGCCGGCGAGAACGTTCTGATGCTCGCCATCTGCGTTGGCCTGATCGTTTGGGCCGTTGGCATGGGCATGGGCGGCATCACTGGCTTCGCCATGAACCAGGCCCGTGACCTTGGTCCTCGCATGGCCTATCAGGTGCTGCCGATCAAGAACAAGGCCGACAACAACTGGAAGTACGGCCTGCTTGTTCCTGGCATCGCGCCGTTTGTCGGTGCCGCTCTGGCCGCGCTGTTTGTGCATGGTTTCTTGGGCATGTTCTAGTCCAAGGCTACATAGTTGTCCGCCGTCCGCATGGGGTAACTTCCCAGCGCGTCCTCGGACATGAAAGAACCCCCGCTGCGCACTTCGTGCGGCGGGGGTTTTTCGTCCTGCGGAGTGCGCTGGGAAGTTACCCCATGCGGACGGCTGCGGGGTCTTTGTTGCGCTCGAGTAAGCAACCCAACATATAAATCTGAATTTGGATGGGAGGGGCTTGTTGCTGTTGGGGGCGTTGAAGTGTGAATGACACTTTGGGATGCGTGGCGGCCTGGGTTGGGGCGATGCTTTGGGATGAGCTTCTTACTTAGCTGAAGAGGGGCTTTATGGCTGAGAGGTAGTCTTTGGCTACGTCGGCTTTGTCTGCTTGGAAGTTATGCCAGGCCCACCATTGGACCATTCCTACGAAGCTTGAGGCTATGTGGTGTAGTAGGAAGCTTCGGTCCATGGTGGCGGCGGGGCCGTTTGGGTCGGTAGGGACGGTTTCGGCTGCCCGTGACATGATGGTCTTGCGTAAGCAGTCGGCGAAGACGCGTGAGCCGGCGCCGGCTACGAGGGCTCGTACGCCCTGGCGGCGCTCCCAGAGGTTGTTGAGGATATGCTCGACCTGCACGCGTGGGTCGTCGAGGGGTGTACCGTCATCGTCGAGGGCGTGGGTGCAGATGTCGCTCACGAGTTCGGACAGTAGGTCATCTTTGCTCTTAAAGAGGCCGTAGAACGTGGCCCGACCCACATGGGCGCGAGCGATGATGTCGCCGACGGTGATCTTGCCGTAGTCCTCCTCGCGAAGGAGCTCGGAGAACGCCGCAACGATGGCGGCACGGCTTTTTGCCTTGCGGGCATCCATGGCTATGCATCCACATGAACAAGCAGGCAACGGAGCGTGCCGGAGCAGCCCTCGTAGGGGCGCTTACCGGCGCCGTAGCCGACGGCCTCGATGCGGTAGCGGGCCGGCAGGTGCTCGGACGTACGCAGTGCGGCGACGATGGCGGCGCCCGTGGGCGTCACGAGCTCGCCGGCGACCGGTGCAGGCGAGAGGGCGATATTGCCCGCCTGGCACAGGTTAACGACGGCGGGCACCGGGATGGGCATAAGGCCGTGGGCACAGTGGATGGTGCCGTGACCCTCGGAGAGCGACTCGACCACGATGTCCTCGATGCCCAGGTCATCGAGGCAGATGGCGACGGAGCAGACGTCGACGATGGAGTCGACGGCGCCCACCTCGTGGAACATGACGGTCTCGGGCGTTTTGCCGTGAGCCTTGGCCTCGGCAGCAGCGAGCGCGGTAAAGATGGCGAGGGCGCGACGCTTGGCGCCATCGCTTAGCTGCGAGCCGTCGATGATGGCGGTGACGTCCGCCAAAGAACGGTGGTGATGGTGGTGGGCGTGATGATGGTCCTCGTGGCCATGGTCATGGTCATGCTCGTGGTAGTGCTCGTGTTCGTGCTCGCCATGATCATGATGGTGGTGCTCATGCTCGTGCGTGTGCTCGGCAGCTGCTTCGTTGCCGTAGAGCCAGGCCATATCGTGATCATGGTTCTCGAGCTCCTCTGCCAGCTGGACGTCGAAATTGCAGGCGTCGATGCCATGCTTGTTTGCACGCGTGACGGCGATCGTAAAGCCGTCGACCGGCAGCGTGGCGAGCTGTTCGCGCAGGTGCTCCTCGCTGGCGCCCAGGTCGAGCAGGGCCGCGACGGTCATGTCGCCGCTGATGCCCGAGGTGCCGTCGATGATAAGCGTGTGCTGATGGTTAGACATGGAATGCTCCTTAACGGGCGTGGGGTGCGCCCGCGCCCAGATGATTGATAAGACTTGCCTGGTAGGCGGCACCAAAGCCGTTGTCGATATTGACGACCGAAACGCCGCTGGCGCAGGAGCTGAGCATGGCGAGCAGCGCGGCTACGCCTCCAAAATTTGCGCCGTAGCCCACGCTGGTGGGAACGGCGATGACCGGACAGCTCACCAGACCGCCGATAACGCTCGCCAACGCGCCCTCCATGCCGGCGATGGCGATGACCACCTGTGCCTGGGCAAGTTCCTCGGCATGCGCGAGTAGGCGGTGCAGGCCGGCGACGCCTACGTCGTAGAGGAGGTCGACCTCGTTGCCATAGAACTCGGCCGTCAACGCGGCTTCCTCGGCGACGGGCAGGTCGCTCGTACCGGCGCAGGCGACAACGATGCGTCCGTTGCCGGTGGGGGAGGGCTTGCCGCCCACGAGGGCGAGCTGTGCGTCCGGGACATATCCCAGGTCGATGTCGTTGCCGAGGAGCTCCGAGGTGCGCGCGGCTTTTTCGGCATCCAGGCGCGTGACCAGGATGCGCTCCTGGTCCGCATCGAGTAATGCCTTGATAATGGCGGCAATCTGTTCGGCGGTTTTACCGGCCCCGTAGACAACCTCGCCGGCTCCCTGGCGCACCCCGCGCGAAAGATCGAGCTGCGCAAAGCCCAAATCGGCGGTCGGAGCCGTCTGGATGCGCGTGAGGGCGTCGGCAGGGGTGACTGCTCCGCCGGCAACATCGCTCAGCAATTGCTCAAGATCTCGCTTATCCATATATGTTCCCTTCGACGGCGCAAAGTCTAGCACTCAAAGGGTATGTTTCCGAACACTAAGACAAAATTGTTCGGAAACTATAGGACAGACTGATTCAATTGTTAGACGGATCGACTAGTCACGCAGGATGATGTCCATAGCGAGCATGAGGTTGCGCTCGTCGATGGCAAACGGGGCGGCTTCGCGCGTCTTGGGCTTGGCGCAAAACGCGATGCCCGTGCCTGCGGCCTGGATCATGGGGATGTCGTTGGCGCCGTCGCCGATCGCGACCGTGTGGGCCATGTCGACGCCGCACTCAACTGCCCAATCTAGCAGCTGGATGAGCTTGGACTCCTTGGTCACGATGTCGGCCGCCAGCTTGCCGGTGAGCTTGCCGTCCACGACCTCCAGGCGGTTGGCCAGGCAAAAATCGATGCCCGCGGCGGCCACAATCTTATCGGCGACCTCGTGGAAGCCACCGCTTACCACGCCGACCTTCCAGCCCTTGCTGTGCGCCGAGCGCACAAGCTCCAGCGCGCCGGGGGTAAACGTCACGCGCTCAAAGGTGCGCTCGAACACACTTTCGTCCAAGCCGGCAAGCAGCCCCACGCGCTCCTCGAGCGCCTGCTTAAAGTCGAGCTCGCCGCGCATGGCGCGCTCAGTGATCTGCGCTACCTGCTCGCCCACGCCGGCCTCCTCGCCCAACAGGTCGATGACCTCCTGGTTGATGAGGGTGGAGTCGATATCCATAACGATGAGGCGTGCAGTCATGGCGGGCCTTTCCGAGTGCAGTTGTATTGGGGCACATTGTCGCACGCGGCGCGCCTTGGCGACGGCCACGGCGCGTCAATTGTTTCGTCTCCGTCAAGTCTTTGGGCAGGAGCTACTTTTTCGCGGCACATCGACACAGGTGCGATAAGATAGAACGCCATGTCTGGCTGCGCGGTTTACGCAGGCCGGGCAAATCTGTACGACGCCGCCCGGAACGACACGGGGCGGCACAGATCCATAAAGGAGGATCACTGGTATGAGCCAGACCCGTCCCATCGATGAGCATTCCATGCACACCCGTACCTGCGGCGAGCTTCGCTTCGAGAACGTGGGCGAAGAGGTCACCCTCACCGGTTGGGTGAGCCGTCGCCGCGACCACGGCGGCCTTATCTTCTGCGACCTTCGCGACCGCGAGGGCATCACGCAGCTTACCTTCGACCCCGAGCACTCCGACGGCGATGCCTTTAAGATCGCCGAGACCATGCGTCCCGAGTGGCCCATCAAGATCCACGGCGTCGTGCGCGCCCGTGGCGAGGAGACCACCAACACCAAGCTCGCGACCGGCGAGATCGAGATCCTGACCGACCACGCCGAGGTGCTTAACACGTCCGTCACCCCGCCGTTCCAGATCGAGGATGGCATCGAGACCAGCGAGGACACCCGCCTGCGTTATCGCTATCTGGACCTCCGTCGTCCCGAGATGATGGCCAACCTCAAGCTGCGCTCCGACTTTACCTTTGCCATTCGCGAGGCGCTGCACAACCGTGAGTTCATGGAGGTCGAGACGCCCTCCCTGTTTAAGTCCACGCCCGAGGGCGCCCGCGACTTCATCGTTCCCAGCCGTATTCAGCCGGGCAACTTCTACGCCCTGCCGCAGTCCCCGCAGCTTCTGAAGCAGCTGCTCATGGTCGGTGGCGTCGAGCGCTACTACCAGGTTGCCAAGTGCTTCCGCGACGAGGATCTGCGCGCCGACCGTCAGCCCGAGTTCACTCAGGTCGATATTGAGATGTCCTTTGTGGACCAGAACGACGTCATGAGCGCGCTCGAGGAGGTCCTGGCCGATGCCTTCGGCCGCATGGGTGTCGAGATGCCCACGCCGCTGCGTCGCATGGACTACTGGGAGGCTATGGACACCTATGGCTCCGACAAGCCCGATACCCGCTATGGCATGCACCTGGTCGACCTGACCGACATCTTTGCCAACTCCAAGTTCAAGGTCTTTGCGACTGCCGCAAACGAGGAGGGCTCTGTCGTCAAGGCCATCAACGCCAAGGGCGCCGGCGCCTGGGCACGTGCCAAGATCGATAAGCTCGCCGGCGTGGCCTCCACGTTTGGCGCCAAGGGCCTGGCATGGATCGCCTTCCGCGAGGATGGCTCCATCAACAGCCCCATCGTCAAGTTCTTCTCGGACGAGGAGATGGCCGCTCTGCGCGAGCGCATGGACGTCGAGCCCGGCGACCTTGTGATGTTTGCCGCCGGCCCGCGTCTGCTTTCTGACGAGATCCTGGGCGGCATGCGTTCCCACATGGCCAACGCGCTCGAGATCAAGCGCGAAGGCCACGACTTCCTGTGGGTCGTCAACTTCCCGCTGTTCCACTGGGATGAGGACCGTAAGGCCTATGCTGCCGAGCACCAGCCCTTCACCCTGCCGACCGAGACCGACATCGCCAAGATCGAGGCCGACCCGTTGGCAGCCGGTTCTTGCACCTACGACTTTGTCATGGACGGCTTTGAGGCCGGCGGCGGCGGTATGCGTATCCACAACGCCGAGATGCAGATGTCCATGCTCAAGCTCCTGGGCTTTACCGAGGAGCGCGCCGAGTCGCAGTTCGGCTTCCTCATGGAGGCCCTCAAGTTTGGTGCGCCCCCGATGGGCGGTTTCGCTCTGGGCCTGGACCGCGTGTGCATGCTGCTCACCGGCTCCGATTCCATCCGCGACGTCATGGCGTTCCCCAAGACGGCCAGCGGCTCCGACCTCATGTCGGGCGCCCCGAGTGCCGTTTCCGGCGCCCAGCTCAAGGACGTCAGCCTGCGCTTGATGTAGGCGAGTGGCTGCATATTGCCTGTAACGAGGGAAGGACGCGCTCCTTCCCTCGTTTTTTTATGTGCGGGCGTTGCGAGGGCATGGGATGACCGGGTGTCGCGGAAAGTGCGTCCCGGAATCTGCGTCCAGAGCGGGTCGCGCTTTCCCAAAGGGGGTCCTCTGGGAAAGCGCGACCCAGAATTCGGCAAAATAATGGGCCGCAGTTTCCGATTGAGTTGTCTAACGGAAACTGCGGCCCAGAATGAGCGCTCAAAACGTGGCAGGCTTTCCGCAACAACTGTCTGGCGGAAAGCCTATTCCAGTTTCTTATAGCGAGTCTCTCTGGATCAGCTGCATGCGCATCACGGAGGTGGTTGGCTCGGCACCTTTGATCATGTCGAGCGCAATGTTGGCGGCCATGTGGCCTTCTTCGCGCAGAGGCTGGCGGATGGTCGTGAGCGCGGGGACGCAGCACGCTGCAATCTCGTGATCGTCGAAGCCGACGACAGAAACGTCCGCCGGAACGGATAGGCCTGCCTCGTTGAGTGCGGTGATGACGCCAGCCGCGATACGGTCCGATCCGCATAGCACGCCATCGAAAGCAATCTCGCGCGCGAGGATCTGGCGCATGGCCTGATAGCCGTCTCCGCTGTTCCAGCCGGTATAGATAACGTTTGCGTCTGGGAGGTCTTCGCCCAAGACGGCGCGGTAGCCGCGCAGGCGGTCGACAACAGCGGGGTTGTCTTGCGGTCCCAACACGGCGACGATATCTTTGCGCCCGCGCTCTTTCATGGCGTTTGCCGCAAAGCGTCCGCCCTCTTCGTCGTCAGAGTAGACCGTCGAGAACACATCGCGATAGGGGTGGCCCTCGAGCTGGCCGCACAACACGGTAGGTACGCCCAGCTCGCGCAGCACCTCGAGCAGCTCGCTGCCCTTGTAGGGGGAGACGTCGATTACGGCGTCGAACGAGCGGCGCTCAAAGTGCTCGCGTGCGCGGTTGCGCTCATGCGTAGAAGACGCCTGCAAGATAACGGGCAGATAGGATGACTCCGACAGTTCCTCGGTAATGCCGCTCAAAAACTCGCTATAGGTGGGGTCGCTGAAGAGCTCACTCAGGGGCTCGGTCACGAGCACGGCGATGATTTCCGTGCGCCCGACAGCGAGCGCTCGGCCACGGGCGTTGGGGACATAATTGACTTCCTTGGCCGCCGCACGGACGCGCTTTTTGGTTTCCTCGCTAATGCGGGGCGAATCGTTGAGGGCGCGCGATGCCGTGGAGCGCGACACGCCGGCAGCTGCGGCAACCTCGGCAAGCGTAGGTGCGGTGCGAACTGGTTGGGCCATGGCGTCTCCTGGAAAATGCGGTCGATGTTGTCACTGATACGGGCTGGTGCGGATACAGCTTACTATAGTGCACCTGAACAGCGTTCATGATATCCGGTGACCGGTGTCGTTTTGCAACCATGCCGCAATCGAATACGTTTCGTGTGGGTGAGATATCGGCGGGCGTGGCGGTTGCCTACGAGCTTAAGAACGATGTTTTGCGCTGAGTTTCGATACTCAGGGTGACATAAGTGTCGCGGTTGTACAACCGGTTGCACCGTTAATCCGGCCAAATCGACCGTTCAGCGGACAACCGGTTGCACAGTATTTTGCATCGCCCGTAAGATAAGGACAACCGGTTGCACAAGAATCACTACGATGACGAAGGAGCATCACCATGGACGCCATTAACGATTGGGAAAACCAAGCGCTCACCCACAGGAACCGCCTGGCACCCCATGCGTACTTTATGGGTTATGAGACCGCCGATCTCGCCGCTACGTACAGCCGCGAGCTGTCGCGCGGATTTGTCCAACTTTCCGGCTCGTGGCAGTTCCGTCTTTTTGAGGGGCCTGCTGCCGTCTCCAACGAGGAGCTCTCCACGTACGAGCCCGAGTGGGATCACGTGGAGGTTCCGCACCTGTGGCAGGTAGACGGCTATGGCAACCTTGCCTACACCGACGAGGGTTTCCCGTTTCCGGTGGACCAGCCGTTCGTTCCCTCCGACGACCCCACGGGCGTCTACCAGCGCATCGTCAACCTTCCCGCCGTTCCTGCCGGCGCCCGCGAGATCATTCGCTTCGACGGCATCGAGAGCTACGGCGAGCTGTACGTCAACGGTCAGTTTATCGGCATGACCAAGGGCTCGCGCCTGTCTGCCGAGTTCGACGTGACCGACGCGCTCGTCGAGGGCGACAACCTGTTTGCGGTCAAGGTCCTGCAGTACAGTGATGGTAGCTATATCGAGGATCAGGACATGTGGTGGGCCTCGGGCATCTTCCGCGATGTGTACCTTATGCAGCGTCCCGCCGCGCACCTGGTCGACTTTAGGTTCCGCACGCACCGCGAGGGCGATGCCGCTCTGATCACGCTCGATACGGTGGCCGAGGGCGCTTCCCGCGTCGTGTTTACGCTCAGCGATGGCGAGAACGTGGTCGCTACGGGCGAGTGCGTCGACGGCCATGCCGAGTGCAGCGTTGCCGATGCCCACTTCTGGAATCCCGAGGACCCCTTCCTCTATGACCTTACGTTTGAGGTCTACGACGGCGACGAGGTCAGCGAGTACGTTCCGCATCACCAGGGACTTGCCGAGGTGACGGTCGAGGGCAATCATATCTACCTCAACGGCACTTACTTTAAGATGCATGGCGTCAACCGCCACGATCACGACGATCACAAGGGTCGCGCCGTGGGCCTCGATCGCATGCGCCGCGACCTGGAGCTCATGAAGCGGCACAACATCAACGCGGTGCGCACCTCTCACTATGCCAATGACCCGCGCTTCTACGAGCTGTGTGATGAGTATGGCATCATGCTGGTCGCCGAGACCGATATGGAGAGCCACGGCTTCGAGAATATCGGCAACATCGCCCTGGTCACCGACGATCCGGCATGGGAGCCGGCCTACGTCGACCGCATTGAGCGCCTGGTGATGCAGGAGCGCAACCACGCCTGCATCATTATGTGGTCGATGGGCAACGAGAGCGGCTATGGCTGCAACATCCGCGCGATGTACGCCAAGGCTCACGAGCTCGATGATCGTCCGGTCCATTACGAGGAGGACCGCAACGCCGATACCGTCGACGTCATTTCCACGATGTACTCCCGTGTGTCGCAGATGAACGACTTTGGCGAGCATCCGTTCCCCAAGCCGCGCATCAACTGCGAGTACGGCCACTCCATGGGCAATGGCCCCGGAGGCCTGTCCGAGTACCAGGAGGTCTTTGATCGTTGGGATTGCATCCAGGGCCAGTTCATTTGGGAATGGTGCGACCACGGTTTGGCTGCTGTGACCGAGGACGGCGTTGCCTACGACATGTATGGCGGCGACAACGGCGACTACCCCAACAACAGCAACTTCTGCATCGATGGCATGGTGTTCCCCTGGCAGCAGCCGAGCCCGGGCCTTACCGAGTACGGCCAGGTCATCTGCCCGGTCCGCATGGCTTATGACGCCGAGGCAGGCGAGCTGACCGTCACCAACAAGCGTTGGTTCACCACCCTCGAGGATGTCTGCCTGTCGGCCGAGACCCTGGTGGACGGCGACGTGGTCTGCCGCAAGACGCTCATGCCCGGCGCGGTTGCCCCCGGCGAGTCCGTCCAGCTGCCGCTGGTGATTCGCGAGGCCGCAGTGGGCGAGACCCTGCTGACCGTGCGCGCCTACACCATGGCCGCTCACGTCTGGTGCGAGCCGATGTTCCAGCTGGGCGCAAGCCAGTTTGCCATCGCAAACCATCCGGCGCCGGCCATCGTGCCCCCCGCTCGTCCTGAGCTTACGGTTGAGGAGACCGAGCAGGAGATCCGCATCCACTCCCTCAACGGCGAGCTGACCTTCAGCAAAGTCAACGGTACCGTGAGCGAGTGGAAGGCATCCGGCCGCGACGTCATGGCCTCTGGTCCCCAGGTTGGTTTTTGGCATCCGCTCGTCGATAACCATGCCCAGGAGTATGACTCACTGTGGAAGGACAACTTCATCGATGTGATGCAGACGTCTACCCGCAAGGTTTCTTGGAAGCAGGATGGCAATGCGGTCGTCGTTACCGTGAGCCAGCGTATCGCTCCTCCCGTCTGCGCGTTCGGCATGCGCGTCGAGCTCGTCTACACCGTGCTTCCGAGCGGTCGCGTCGACCTCAAGGTTTCCGGCGAGCCCTACGGCGATTACTCGGATATCATCCCGCGCATCGGCATCTCCTTTGAGGTCCCCGGTTGCGATCGTGCTGTCGAGTGGTATGGCCACGGCCCGGGCGAGAACTATCCGGACTCGCTGCGCGCCAACCCGGTCGGTCATTACCGCACTACGGTCGACGACATGTTCACGCCCTACGTTATGCCTCAGGATTGCGCTAACCGCGAGGGCACCCGTTGGGTCGCCCTGCGCTCTAGCCACGGTGACGGTCTGGTCGTGACGCGTCCGAGCGACGCCGCTTCCAACCCGTTCTCGTTCTCGGCATGGCCCTATAGCTGCGAGGCCATCGATAACGCCAAGCACGTCTACGACCTTGTCAAGGGCGACACGGTTACGGTCAATATCAACGACCAGCTGCTCGGCCTTGGTTCGAACTCTTGGGGTTCCGAGGTGCTCGATTCCTACCGCACCCGTTTTGAGAGCTTCAGCTTTGAGGTGTCCCTGCGACCGCTGACGTCTGCCGATCTGGCTCAGGCGCTGGCACCCATTAAGGAGGCATAAGTCATGCATGTCTTTAACTCGCGCGCCGATTTCGACGCTCAGATGAAGTCCGTCAAGAAGTGGATGCGCACCGGTCAGGCGCTCGATGGCGTTGCCGACCTGCAGCACGACGTGGCTTACTCCATCGGCGACTCGTTGGTGTACTGGTGGGTCTATGCCCGCGAGGCCGCTACCGCCGATCTGGTCGGTCACCGTCGCTACCATGCCGTGCTCGCTCCGCTCGACGGCGACCTGACCGTCGAGGTGGCTTCCAAGGCGGATCTTACCTGCACGCGCACTTACAGCGATATCGACGATCGCGAGCGCTTTGAGGGTATGGGGGAGACCGTGACGATTCCCGCCGGCGGCGTTGCCGTCGTCGAAATTGACGAGGCCTACCGTGTCGTGGCCGATGTCGCGGATTCCCGCGTCGTGGTACTGCACGTGACGGTTGAAGGTTATTCCTTCCCCAACAAGTAGTATTCGTCCGTTTGGGCGTTTGCTTAGCGCCGTTAAGGGGGATGGCTTTGTTGACTCCCTTTTCCCCATTCCCCTTAGCAGGTGCGCCGTCCACGATTGCGCTTGCAGTCCGGACGGTTTTAGATGAGATATAACGGATGATTGGGAGGGCTTATGAGCTCTGAAAAACGAGGAACGATTGGTTCGTTCGCTCTGCTGGGCATGACGGTCGCCGCCGTGTTCGGTATCAAGAACATCATCAACAACAACGCGGCCATCGGCTTGGCAGCTGCGCCGTCGTTCTTCTTCGCCACGCTTTTGTACTTTGTCCCCTATACCCTGGTTACCGCCGAGTTCGTCGGCCTTAACAAGGACTCCGAGTCGGGCGTGTACGCCTGGGTCAAGACCTCGATGGGCGGCCGCTAGGCATTCCTGACGGCGTTTAGCTACTGGTTCGTTAACCTGTTCTACTTTGCGTCCGTCCTGCCTAACGTCATCATTTACGCGAGCTACGTGTTCTTTGGTGCCAATGCCGAGCTCTCGCAGCTGTGGATCACCATTATCGAGATCGTCGTCTTTGCTATCGCCACGTGGGTTTCGACCAAGGGCGCTAAGTGGATCGGCTCCATTTCCTCCTTCGGCTCGACCGCGGCTCTCGGCCTGACTGCCGTGTTCATCTTGCTGTCCCTGGCTGCTGCCTTTGGCGGCGTCGAGTTCGCTACGGCTCCTACCCCCGCTAACATGGCTCCCGACACGACCAACTTCGCAACTATGTGGGGCTTCTTCGGTACGCTTGCCTGGATCATCCAGGGCGTTGGCGGCGCTGAGTCTGTCGGCGTGTTCCTTAACGACCTTAAGGGTGGCGTCAAGGCCTTCGTGCGCACCGTCGTTATCGCCGGCCTGACCATCGGCCTTCTGTATGCAGGCGCTTCGCTGCTGGTCAACCTGTTCATTCCCGAGGGCGGCGTTGCCATCTCCACCGGTATCTTCGACGTATTCGGCGCTGTCTTTGCCCACTTTGGCATTCCCATGGAAGTGTCCACGCGCGTCATTGGCCTGATCCTTCTCGCTGCCACGCTGGGCTCCCTCATGATGTGGACCTCTGCTCCCATCAAGGTCTTCTTCACCGAGATCCCCAAGGGCGTCTTTGGTAGCAAGATCGTCGAGCTCAACGAGCACGGCATTCCTGCCCGCGCTGCCTGGCTGCAGTTTGCCATCGTCGTCCCCATCCTGATCATCCCGGCCCTGGGCTCCGGCAACCTAGACGACCTGCTCATGATCGTCACCAACATGACGGCTGCCACCGCTCTGCTCCCGCCGCTGCTGATCCTGCTTGCCTACTTTATGCTGCGCAAGAACTTCGACGCTGCTCCCCGTGGCTTCCGCATGGGTTCGCGTACCTTTGGCCTGGCCATTGCTGCATTCCTGCTTGTGGTCTTCTGCTTCGTGCTTATCTGCGGCACCATCCCGCTCGATCAGCCTCTGTGGCTGACACTGGTCTACAACGTTGGCGGTGTAGTTATCTTCCTGGGCCTTGCCGTGATGTGGTACAACCGCTACATCAACCGCCTGCGCGAGACCGATCCCGAGGCTGCCGAGAGCGAGCTTCGCCCCTCCGTCCTCGACATGATGGAGTAGCGGCTAGGATTAATCTGCGGCTGTGGAATAAATCGATTCCCTTTCCTAAGGAGGGGCCTTACGAGGCCCCTCCTTTTGTGTTTTGGGACATGGTTTTGGACCCCGTGGTCAAAAAATGCCAAATATGAGTACTGTTGCAAAAGAGGTGTCATATTTTTCGGCCCGTTCTGAGCGAAAATGGGCTCAAAATCAATTTATCTAACCCCCTTTAAAGGGCGTTTGACGGCTTTCAACCTCTTCGAATCGCTCAAAGTAGGCACTTTGCTCTCGATTTTGCTGCTACTAAATTGGTGACAGTACTCATATTTGCCACTTTTTGCCCACGAGGTGTTCAGAGGAGCTCTCGACAAGCATCTAACGCTACAATAACTACCACGTGGCTGGGTTTGCCAGCCGAATGTACGATGTCGTGGGAGGGGACATGGTCGAGTTTACAAAGACGATTAAAGATCCGTTGGGATTACATGCCCGCCCGGTTGCGCTGCTCTATGACATTATTGCCAAGCATCGTAGCGACGTGTCAGTCAGCATCGGCGATCGCCACACGGATGGCCGCGATGTCATGGGACTCATGGCCCTCTATGGTGAGTGCGGCGAGGACATCATCTTCCGCGTTTCGGGCGTAGACGAGGCTTCCTGCGTTACGTCGATCAGAAATCTCTCGCTTTAAGCATGACAGGGCGTGGTAAAGGATGGTCCTTTGCCGCGCCCTTTTGTTTCGTATAGGAAACTTTTTCGAAATCTGAATGGGGACCCTTTCCAAAAAGTTAACCACGTGCTAGTTTACTATAGCGAACATAGACGTGGTTAACTTTTAACGCGTCGATGTTGAGGACGAACTGACGTTAGGAGCAACTCATGTCTTGCGGACCGCAGATGCCGGCCATGCCGCTTTCGATGGTAAAAGCGGGCGAAACCGTGCGCGTGTCTCGTGTAAAGGGCAATGAGGACATGAAGCACCACCTCAAGGACCTTGGCTTTGTCGAGGGCAGCGAAATCCACGTGGTGAGCTCGAGTGGCGCCAATATCATCGTCACCGTGCTGGGCGCACGCTTTGGTATCGATTCCAAGGTTGCCATGCACATCATGACCGTCGGTTAGTCAGCAGCATTTCATAAAAACCGAAAGGGGGACAAGAGGATGAAGACGTTGGGTGACGTTAAGGTGGGCGAGAGCTCCACCATCATCAAGCTTCACGGTGAGGGTGCGCTTCGCCGCCACCTTATGGACCTGGGGCTCATCAAGGGCACTTCGTTCAAGGTCGTAAAGGTTGCACCGCTCGGTGATCCGGTCGAGATCAACGTGCGCGGCTACGAGCTTTCCATCCGCAAGGAGGAGGCTGCCGTCGTCGAGGTCCAGTAAGGACTCGCGGCGCATATTTCTGCAGATAAAGTTAGGTTTTTCTAACTTAATGCAGCAACTTTGAAGCACATTATCCAGCCTGCGCGGAGAAAGCAGCGCAGGCACACAAGGAAGAAGGATTGAATGGCGGATTCTCAGATCCATGTCGCGCTGGCGGGTAACCCCAACTGCGGCAAGACCACGCTTTTCAACCTGATCACCGGCGCCAACGGCTACGTTGGCAACTGGCCCGGCGTCACGGTTGAGAAAAAGGAGGCCAAGCTCCTAAGCGACAAGAGCGTCACGATTACGGACCTCCCCGGCATCTACTCGCTTTCCCCCTACAGCCCCGAGGAGCAGTGCTCGCGCGATTACCTCATGAGCGGCGAGCCCGATGTCGTCGTCCAGGTGGTCGACGCCACCAACTTGGAGCGCAACCTGTACCTGGCGCTTCAGGTTATCGAGACCGGCCTGCCCGTGGTCGTTGCCCTCAACATGGCCGACTTGGTCGAGAAGAACGGCGATAAGATTGACACGGACAAGCTGTCCAAGAAGCTCGGTTGCCCGGTCATGATGATCTCGGCCCTTAAGAACAAGGGCATCAAGGAGCTGTTCGAGCAGGTCAAGAAGTCCGCTGCTTCCAAGGGCCAGGTGCCGGAGCATAAGTTCGATTCCTCCATCGAGGACGTTCTGGACCACATCGAGAACAATCTGCCGGCGAGCGTTCCCGCCAACAAGCGTCGCTACTACGCCGTCAAGCTGTTCGAGCGCGACGCGGACGCCTGCAAGCTCATCAACCTCACCAAGGAGAAGGCCGCTCGCGTGGAGGAGCTGGTCGCCCAGTGCGAGCAGGACTGCGACGACGACGCCGAGTCCATCATCACCGGCGAGCGCTACGCCGTGATTGCCCACATCATCGACGAGTGCCTTACCAAGGCTCCGGCCAAGATGAGCACCTCCGAGAAGATCGACCGTGTGGTTACCAACCGTATCCTGGGCTTGCCGATCTTTGTCGTCATCATGTTCTGCGTGTACTACATCGCCGTTTCCACCCTGGGCGGCACGGTGACCGACTTCACCAACGACCAGCTCTTTGGCACCGACGGTTGGTATGTGCTCGGTCAGGGCCGCGATGCCTACGATGCAGCCGTCGAGGCTGCGGGCGACGATGCCGACTCGGTCGACCCGGCGCAGTACGGCCCCTATGTCCCGGGTATCACCACCGCGGTGCATGACGCCCTTGTGGCGGGCGGCACCGAGGACGGTGGCCTGGTCGATTCGCTGGTCTGTGACGGCATCGTCGGCGGCCTGGGCGCCATCTTCGGCTTCGTCCCGCAGATGTTCCTGCTCTTTGTGATGCTGTCCTTCCTGGAGGACTGCGGCTACATGGCCCGCGTCGCCTTCATCATGGACCGCGTGTTCCGCCGCTTTGGCCTGTCCGGTAAGTCCTTTATCCCCATGCTCGTGACCTCGGGCTGCGGCGTTCCCGGAGTCATGGCTACCAAGACCATCGAGAACGAGAAGGACCGCCGCATGACGGTTATGACCACCACGTTCATCCCCTGTGGTGCCAAGCTGCCGATCATCGCCCTGCTCATGGGTTCCATCATCGGCGATTCTTCCACCACCGCCGCGTGGATCAGTCCGCTGTTCTACTTCCTGGGCGTCTTTGCCGTCATCGCTTCGGGCCTCATGCTCAAGAAGACCAAGCTCTTCGCCGGCCGCCCGACGCCGTTTGTTATGGAGCTTCCTGCCTACCACTTCCCGGCGATCCGCTCTTGGGCGCTGCACGTGTGGGAGCGCTGCTGGGCCTTTATCAAGAAGGCCGGTACGGTCATCTTCGCGTCCACTGTCGTGGTTTGGTTCCTGTCCAACTTTGGTAGCTACAACGGTTCCTTTGGCTACCTGCCCGCGATGGACGGCATCTCCGAGGAGTTCATGGACTACTCCGTGCTGGCCATGCTCGGTAACCTGATCTCCTGGATCTTCGCCCCGCTTGGCTTTAGCACCTGGCAGGCAACAGCGCTGTCCGTCTCGGGCCTTGTCGCCAAGGAGAACGTCGTCGCCACCGCCGGCTCGCTGCTGTCCGTCGCCGACGCCGCCGAGACCGACCCGAGCCTGTGGACCGCATTTGCCGGCATGTTCCCGACTATGGGCGCTTGCGTTGCCTTCGGTGCCTTCAACCTGCTGTGCGCCCCCTGCTTCGCCGCCATGGGTACCATCCGCAACCAGATGGACTCGGGCAAGTGGACTGCGATCGCCATCGGTTACGAGTGCGCCTTCGCTTGGGTGATCGCCCTGTTCATCAACCAGTTCTATAACCTGCTGGTCCTTGGGCAGTTTGGTATCTGGACGGTTGTGGCTATCGTGCTGCTGGTTGCGATGCTCTTCCAGATCTTCCGTCCCATGCCCAAGCACGCTTGGACCGACGAGGATGAGACCAACACTGCTTCCGCCGCAGTTTCCGCTTAAGTCCGAATAAGGATCGGCCCCTTTCCACGAGCCCGGGTGTCCCAGCGACACTCGGGCTTTTTGGTGGGGGGAGATGTGGCGTTTCCGCAGATAAAACCGACCAAAATAAACCTGTCCCTTTTTGGTAGGTGGAGAATGGGGTAAAGTAAGTGATGGTTAACTAGAGGAGGCTTGCTATGGCACCTATCGATATTGTTGTACTGGCTGTTATCGGTATTGCGTTTGTCGCGGTATGCGTGCGCATCTACCGCAAGGGCACCTGCGCCGACTGCGCTCAGGGTGGCGTTTGCACGGGGCATTGCTCCAACAAAAAGACCTGCGCCGCACTTAAGGGCGTGGACAAAATTGCCGAAGACTTGGGCCGCGGTATCAAATAAAGGTCCAGGCATCCAAGCGCCTCGCGAGCATCCGTTCGCGGGGCGCTTTGCACATTTGGGGGAGAGCGCGGCGAGTTGAAGAGTGATTTTGGGGTATCGTTACCTGTACTGTTAATTGGCAACTTATCTATAACGGAGTAACCCCATGAGCGCTCGCGTAACCATGAAGGACATTGCCGCCGAGCTTGGCGTTTCCATCAATACCGTGCACAAGGCCCTGACGGGTAAGGCCGGCGTGAGCGAATCCGTGCGTGCCAAGGTGAATGCCAAGGCCGAGGCAATGGGTTACCACCGCAACACAAGTGCCTCGAGCCTGCGCCGCAAGGATATCAACCTGGTGTTTTGCCTGCCCCGCGCATCGCGCGAGGGAGCGTACTTTTTCCGTTACCTGTGGGAAGGCTGCAACCGCTTTGAGCAGGAGGTCATCGACCGGGGCATTACGGTTGAGCGCGTAGAATTTGGCGTGGGTGGCTACGCCGATGCGCTCGAGCAAATCGACGAGCGCCTGCAGATAGGGGAGAAGATTGATGGCCTGCTTGCCTATGTTCCGGGCGATGACCGCGCAACCGAACTCTTGAGGCAGATTGCCGAGGCGGGCGTGGCGATTGAGCTCGTCGACGGCGACCGACCGCACCTCGATCGCTTGGGTGCCAGTCTGGCGGACTATTCCGCGGCGGGCAGCCTTATGGCAGAGCAGGCGGCAAACCTGGTTCACGCTTCTGGGACTGACGCCCGCGTGCTCCTGTTGGCGGGCGACCCCTATACCGATTCACACTACCTGACCGCCCGCGCCTTTCATAATTACCTGCGCGAACACGATATTCCATGGCAAGTTGAGGACCTTGCCGGCGCCCATGCGCAAGTCAAACAGCTCGAGCGCGAGCTTGAGCAGCGCTTGAGTGCGCCGGATGCCCCTGAGCTCATCTGTAGCGTTTTTGCCGTTGGTTCCGAGGTGGTCGCCGACGCGCTTGTTTCAAGCGGCAAGGCCGGCAAGGTCATGGTAATCGGCAACGACCTGTTCCCCGAGAGCGCCTTGGCCTTGCGCCGTGGCATCTTTACCAATATTGTCTATAAGGACCCGGTGAGCCTGGCCTACCGTGGCGCCAAGACCTTGGGCGAGTATCTGCTGTGGGGTAAAACTCCGGCGGAGCCCGTGCAGAAGGGTGCTGTGGAGATGGTGTTTGCCAGCAACGTCGACCGCTACTGCGAGCTTGCGGGAATTTAGCCGTTTAGTCAGGTACCCCCTCTTGCGACGTGCATTTTTTGGAGTATTCAGCAATGGCGTGTCCCGAAAGAGGTAAGGACGACTGTTTTAAATGCCCCCGATGGCGTAATTCGCCATCGGGGGCATTTATTTATGCCGATTGGGCGCAATATGAGCATCAGATAGGGCTTCGAAGACGGTACGCGGTGCGCTCCGATGCTGAATACTCCCAAAAATGCACGGCGGAACATGACCCACCTGGCCAAAGCGCTCAAGTTCGGTATTCGGGGACGCCTGCCAATTCGCAATACATACAAGTCACGGCTCCAGTAACCGTTGAACGGGCAAAATCGACCGTTCACCCCATGGTGGTTAGGTGAACGTTCACCTTTTAAGTCGCAATGAATTAGTATAGTGAACGTTCACCTAGAGGATAACGAGCGCATCGTGCGCTCGCTCCGCCAACAAAGGGGTTGTTTGATGAAAAACTTCATGGACGATCAGGATTTCCTGCTGAGCACCAAAACCGGTGAGGAGCTGTTCCACAACTTTGCCGAGGGCATGCCCATCGTTGACTACCACTGCCACATTTCTCCCAAGGAGATCTGGGACGACAAGCGTTTTGAGAACATCACCGAGGTTTGGCTGGGCGGTGACCACTACAAGTGGCGCCTGATGCGTGCCAACGGCGTCGACGAGCGCTTCATTACCGGCGATGCCCCTGCTCGCGAGAAGTTCCAGAAGTGGGCCGAGACCCTGGGCCGTTGCGTGGGCAACCCCGTCTTTGAGTGGAGCCACCTGGAGCTTAAGCGTTACTTTGGCTACGAGGGCGTCCTGAACGGCAAAACCGCTCAGGAGGTCTGGGACCTTGCCAACGCCAAGCTCGCTGAGGCCAGCTTTACCTGCCGCAACCTGATCAAGCAGTCCAACGTCCGCATGATCTGCACTACCGACGACCCCGCCGACAGCTTTGAGTGGCACAAGAAGATTGCCGCCGACGACAGTTTTGACGTTCAGGTCGTTCCCGCCATGCGCCCCGATGCCGCCCTGCGCATCGAGCGTGGCCAGGAGTTCGCCGACTACTGCAAGCATCTCTCCGAGGTTGCTGGCGTTGAGATCAGCGACTTCGAGGGCATGAAGGCCGCCATCTCCAAGCGCTACGACGTTGCCCACGAGCTGGGCTGCCGCGCTTCCGACCACGCGCTCGACTACGTTATGTACGTTCCGGCTACCGCCGACGAGATCGAGACTATCTTTGCAAAGGGCCTTGCCGCCGAGCCGCTTACCGAGGACGAGGTCCTCAAGTACAAGACGGCCTTTATGCAGTTCGTCGCCGGCGAGTACGTGCGCCTTGGCTGGGCCATGCAGCTGCACTTTGGCTGCAAGCGCGATAACAACCGCGCTATGTTCGCCAAGCTCGGTCCCGACACCGGCTACGACTGCATCTCCAACTACACGCCGTCCGACCAGCTGGCCGATTTCCTCAACTCCATCCAGGAGTCCACGGGTCTGCCCAAGACCATCCTGTACAGCCTGAACCCCATCGACAACACCATGATCGATACCGTGATGGGCTGCTTCCAGGAGGCTCCGACCGCCGGCAAGATCCAGAACGGCTCTGCTTGGTGGTTCAACGACAACGAGGTCGGTATGCGCGAGCAGCTCACAGCTCTGGCTAACGAGGGCGTGCTGGGCAACTTTGTGGGCATGCTTACCGATTCGCGCTCCTTCCTGTCCTACCCGCGTCACGAGTACTTCCGTCGCGTGCTGTGCGGCGTGATCGGCGAGTGGGTCGAGCAGGGCAAGTATCCGGCCGACATGGAGCTGCTGGGCGACATCGTGCGCGACATCAGCTACAACAATGCGGTCCGCTACTTTGGCTTTGACCTGGATACCGTCGAGGCCTAAACCCGCATCGAATCACACCGAACTCGGGAGCGCCGTTGCCACACGCGGCGCCCCCGTTTTGCCTGCACGCTAACAGCAATCTAAGGAGAGACATCGATGGAGAACATCAGCTACGAGACGCTCGAGAAGATCGGCTACAAGGGCTACCTGCTGCCCAAGGACGCGCCCGAGAAGGTTCTGCAGTTTGGCGAGGGCAATTTCCTGCGCGCCTTCGTCGACCGCTTCTTTGACATGGGCAACGAGGCAACCGGCTGGAACGGCAAGGTTGTCATGGTGCAGCCCATCAGCGGCGCCTTTGGCTTTGCCGACGGCATCAATGCCCAGGACGACCTGTACACCGTGCTGGTGCGCGGCAAGGAGAACGGCAACACGGTTGACGAGTCCCGCGTGATCAGCGCCTGCAGCCGCTGTCTCAATCCGTATCGCGAGGACGACTACCACGCTATGATGGAGGTTGCCGTCTCCGACGACCTAGAGATTATCGTCTCCAACACCACCGAGGCCGGCATTGCCTACGATCCGTCTTGCAAGGCCGACGACATGCCGCCCGCGAGCTTCCCCGCCAAGCTTGCCCAGGTGCTCCACACCCGCTGGGCCGCCGGCAAGCCGGGCGTCATCGTGCTCGCCTGTGAGCTCATCGATCACAATGGCGAGGAGCTGCTGCGCATCATGAACCAGTACGTGAGCGACTGGGGCTGGGAGGACGAGTTCTCGCAGTGGATGGCCAACGACTGCACCGTCTGCACCACGCTCGTCGACACTATCGTCCCCGGCCGCATCCGCGACCCCAAGGAGGCCGCTGCCGTGGCCGAGCGCCTGGGCTACGAGGATCCCTTCCTGGCCGTGCGCGAGCCCTTCCAGATGTGGGGTATCCAGGGCGATGAGTCGCTTGCCGAGAAGCTGCCCTTCGTGAAGGCCGGCCTGCCGGGCGTCTTTGTGACCCCCGACGTCACCCCGTACAAGAAGCGCAAGGTCCGCATCCTCAACGGCGCCCACACTGCCTTTGTTCCGGGCTCCTGGTTTGCCGGCTTTGACATCGTGCGCGATTGCATGCACGACGAGACCGTTCGTGGCTTCATGAACACCATGCTCTACGACGAGGTCATTCCGACGCTTGCCGCCGACCTGGACGTCGAGGACTGCAAGGCCTTTGCTGCCGCCGTCGAGAACCGCTTCGACAACCCGTTTATCGACCACGCGCTGCTCTCCATTTGCCTCAACTCAACCGCCAAATGGCGTGCTCGCGACCTGCCCACGCTCAAGGACTATGTTGCCGAGACCGGCAACCTGCCCAAGTGCCTGGCGACGAGCCTCGCTACGCTCATTGCCTTCTATACGCAGGAGCTCGTTGCTCGCGAGGGTGACGGCCTGCACCTGCACCGCGCCGACGGCACCGAGTACACCGCTCAGGACGACGCCTTCGTGCTCGACTTCTACGCCGCCCACGCCGGCGCAGACGATGTCGAGCTGGTGCACGACGTGCTCACCAACGAGCAGATGTGGGGCGAGGACCTTACGCAGATTGCCGGCCTTGAGGAGTTTGTCGTCAACGCGCTTGCCGTCGTGCGCGTCGAGGGCGCCAAGCAGGCCTTCGCCAACGCCCAGGCCTAAATCCTTCTGTGCACCCGCCGGGCAACTGGCGGGCGCCCGCTGACTTCTGCTCAACCTGTAGGGTTAGGACTCTTTGTAATGAATACTATCCAGATCAATCCGGCCGACAACGTGATCGTTGCGCTGTCGCCGCTTGCCAAGGGCACCGCCGTCGCGGTTCCCGGGGTGGGCGAGGTCGTGGCCGCGGAGGATATTCCGCAGGGCCACAAGATGGCCGTGCGCGCCATTGCGGCGGGGGAGGACGTCGTCAAGTACGGTCTTCCTATCGGCCACGTGACGGGCAACATCCAGCCCGGTCAGTGGCTTCATACGCATAACGTCAAGACCAACCTTTCAGGCGAGGTCGAGTACGCTTACAACCCGACGCATCCGGTCGTTGAGCCGGTTGAGCCCGAGACCTTTATGGGCTTCCGCCGCGCTGACGGCCGCGCCGCCACGCGCAACGAGCTGTGGATCATCCCCACGGTCGGCTGCGTCAACGAGGTCGCACGTGCCATGTGCGAGCAGGCTCAGGATCTGGTCGAGGGCTCGCTGGAGGGCGTTTACTACTTCCCGCATCCCTTTGGCTGCTCGCAGACCGGTGCCGACCATGCCCAGACGCGCCGTCTGCTGGTGGCGCTCTCGCGTCACGCAAACGCTGCGGGTGTGCTGTTCCTGTCCCTCGGTTGCGAAAACTGCACGCACCAGCAGGTACTCGACGAGCTCGGTGACTTCGATCACGAGCGCGTTCGATTCCTCGCCTGCCAGGATGTAGCCGACGAGCAGGTCGAGGGTCACAAGATCCTGTCCGAGCTTGCCGACCTGGCCAAGCAGGCCAAGCGTGAGCCCATTCCTGCCTCCGAGCTGGTCATTGGCCTTAAGTGCGGCGGCTCTGATGGTCTTTCGGGCATTACCGCCAACCCCACGATCGGTCGCGTGAGCGATATGGTTGTCGCCCGCGGCGGCACGTCGGTGCTTACCGAAGTTCCCGAGATGTTTGGCGCGGAGAGCATTCTGCTCGATCGCTGTGAGAGCCAGGACGTCTTTAACGCAGCTGCCGACATGCTCAACGGCTTTAAGGACTACTTTATCAGCCACGGCGAGGTCGTCTATGAGAACCCGAGCCCCGGCAACAAGGACGGCGGCATTACCACGCTCGAGGACAAGAGCTGCGGTTGCGTGCAAAAGGGCGGGTCTGCCCCCATCGTCGATGTGCTGCCGTATGCCGGCCAGGCTACCAAGCATGGCCTGAACATGCTCTGCGGTCCGGGCAACGACATGGTATCCACTACGGCCCTGACGGCTGCTGGCTGTCACGTGATTCTATTCTCGACCGGCCGCGGCACGCCGTTTGGCGCACCGGCGCCTACGCTCAAGGTGTTCACCAATCAGCGTCTGTGCGACCACAAGGCCAACTGGATGGACTTTAACGCCGGCGTGGTGGCTACGGGCGAGCGCACGCTCGATGAGGCTGCCGGCGACCTGTATCAGATGGTGCTGGACACGGCGAGCGGCAAGCTTACGAGTGCCGAGCGTCGCGGCTGCCACGAGATCAGCATCTGGAAGGATGGCGTCTGCCTGTAGCGGTAAATGGGTTCGCATAGGGCACTATTGACCATGGCCCCGTCGGGAGTGTTCCCGGCGGGGCCATGTTTGTTCTGTCTGTTCGGGCGTGTCTTTCTGAGGGTACGGGAGCGGCGAAAACAATAAACGTTCACCTAATCGACCTCAAATTTAAACCCACTCAATACCCATGTAATCGTGATTTTTTTCAAGTCAGATGTCCGTTTAACGGCAAAAAACGACCGTTCAAGGATAATATACAAGTGAACGTTCACCTATCATAAGCAATCGCGCATAATCTAGCTAAACGTTCACCCTACGAGTGGGCGACATGCAGACAGACATCGGTATGGACTCCAATGCCTTGTTACAAGACAATCGAGAAAAGAGAGGGAGCTCGATGACTAACAAGATCGGTAAAAAGCGCAAGATCACATTCTGGACGCGCTTGGGCTTTGGTATGGGCGGCATGCTCAACTCCGGTGCCCTGAGCTTTACGCACAGCTACATGGTGCTGTTCCTGTCCACGGAGTGCGGTCTGTCCGCAGGCGAGGCTGCGCTGATCAGCTCGTTCGCCATCTATCTCAACGCCATTCTGTGCCCGCTCATGGGCTTTGTGGCCGATAACTTCTACGCTACCAAGATCGGCCGCATCTTTGGCCGCCGCCGTTTCTGGATCTTGCTGGCTATCCCGATGATGGTCGCCGAGCCGCTCATCTTTGTGGCTACGCCGTTTGGTTTCCCGTACTACTTTGTGCTGTACCTGATCTACAACGTCGCGTATACGTTCTGCACCGCCAACCTGTCGCCGCTTACCATCGAGATGACCGATGACTTCAAGGAGCGTACGTACCTCACCGGCTACAAGCACCTCTTTGGTAACGCCGCCGGCTTCCTGATGGCAGCACTCGTCGGCTTTGGCTTTGGCACCTTCGGCGAGACCAACCCGTTCAGCTACTTCATTATTGCTACGATTAACGCTTCGGTCATGGCAATCTCGCTGCTCTGCGTGTACCTGTCTACGTGGGAGCACACCCCCGAGGAGGTCGCTCAGGAGAAGATCGAGAGCGTCGGCGAGGGTATCAAGAAGTTTTTCATCGACGTTATCTCTACCTTCCGCAACAAGTCCTTCCGCAAGGTCCTGTATGCGCAGGTCTCCACGAAGCTCGCCGCTGCCTGCTGGTCTGCGTGCCTGTCCTTCTTCATCGTCTACTGTCTGCAGATTCCTAAGTCCTACGAGTCCGTGATGGAGATGCCCGGCAAGGTCGTCGCTATCGTCTGCACCGCCATCTGGGTCGCCCTCATGGCCAAGAAGGGCTTCCACAAGTCTTGGTACCTGGCAAACGTCGGTTGTGCCGCGTGCATCATCGCCTACAACTACTTCGCCTTTGGTCAGATCAACGGCACCTCCACGGTCGCCATCGCCATGATCGCCTACCCCATCATCTTCGCCATCTGGAAGTTCTTCTACGTTGGCTTCCAGTATCTGCCCGATGTTCTGCTCAACTACATCCCCGATGTCGATGAGCTCATCACCCTGCGTCGTCGCGAGGGCATCTACAGCTCCGCACAGCAGCTCTGCCAGCAGATCGCCCAGGCTGTTGCCGTCAACGTATGGGCTATCGTCCTTGCTGCCTCCGGCTTCATTCAGACCGCCGGCAACAGCGACGCCGTGACCCAGCCCGCCACCGTGCCTCTGTACATCTGCGGCTACATGCTCATCGGCTGCGCTGGCTTCTTCCTGCTCGCGGCCGTCCTTGCCCGCGGCATCAAGATTGACAAGGAGCAGTGCGACATCCTTTGCGACGAGATCCACCGTGTCAAGGAGGGTGGCAAGATGGCCGACGTCAAGCCCGAGGTCAAGGCGCTTTGCGAGGAGCTCTCCGGCTTTAAGTACGAGGACTGCTTCGCCCACAACAATGTTGGCTTCCAGGACGGCAGCGTAATTCCCGCCGAGTAGGGCAGGCGCATCGTCCAAACCACAGGGCCGTGCCACCGGAGATCCACCGGCGGGTACGGCCCTTTTTTAAAAACGAGTAGTATGAACTTCTGATTACATTTGAGGGAGAGACCCATGGAGACGAACGTTATCTGGCGCAATGCCCGCGCGGCCGTTATCGAGCTCGACGATGGCGGCTACTTTACCTGTGCCGATACGTGGGAGATCTTTGTCAACGATGAGCCCGCCGGTACCACGAACACGGTCGAGACCTATGTTGACGGCCTGGTTCCCGGTAAGCGCAACCTGATCCGCTTTGTCTGCGGCGAGCACGAGCTGAGCGTGGGCGTCACCACGCCGGCCGAGCCCTTTACCATTAACGTTCGCGACTGCGGCGCCAAGGGCGATGCCGAGCACGACGACACCACCAATATCCAGGCTGCTATCATGGCCTGCCCCAAGGGCGGGCGCGTGCTGATTCCCGCCGGTAACTATCGCATCAAGTCCCTCTTCCTTAAGAGCAACATCAACATCGAGCTCGCCGAGGGCGCGGTGCTGCTGGCCCGTCACGACCGCGCGGCGCTTGCCTACATTCCGGGCACGGTCACGGGCAACGAGGGCGCCGGGTATGCCGGCACCGACATGCTGCCCCTGGGCCGCTGGGAGGGCGAGAGCTTCTCGACCTACTGTTCGACCTTTACGGGCCTGAGCGTGCACGACGTGTGCATCTATGGCCGCGGCGCCATCGACGGCCAGACCGATTTTGCCGAGGACAACTGGTGGAACAAGGACTTTAAGAACATCTTCCGTCCCGAGGAGGGCCGCGAGGTCGCCCGCCCGCGCATGATCTTCCTGTCCGAGTGCGAAAACGTGAGCTTTGCCGGCTTTACCGTGCGCAACAGCCCGGCGTGGAATATCCATCCCATCCTGTGTGAGCACGTCGATGCCCTGTGCCTGTCCATCGAGGGTCCCAAGAACTCCCATAACACCGACGGCTTCGATCCCGAGAGTTGCGGTTTTGTCCGCATCCTTGGCTGCCAGTTCTCGGTGGGTGACGACTGCATCGCCATCAAGAGCGGCAAACTGGGTATTGAGCCC
>CALFDL010000128.1 GCA_937950415.1 uncultured Collinsella sp.
CTCTTCCACGGAATCATGTTGATGAGCTTGAGCAGCCTCGGCAGCAGCAGCTTGATCCAGATAAGGCCACCCAGGCCCCACAGGCAGGCAAAGCCCGTGCAGGTGCGGCCGCCCGTAAGCACGGCGATGGGGTCGGGCATGCCAAAGAGCTTCATGTGCGAGTAGCTCCACGAGACCACGCCGAACGAGGTCTGCATAAACCAGCCCACGAACACCTCAAAGCTTGCGCCGAGCAGGGCGCTCACCAGGAAAATGATGATGGGGTTCTTTTTATAGAAGCGGTTGAGCACCATGGTCATGAGCACGGCGCCAAAGCCGTAGATGGGGCTGAAGGGGCCAAACAGCATACCGGCGCGGTCCTGGTAGACGCCCGGGTCGTCGACCGTCATGTGCCAGATGTCCTCGGCGATCAGACCGAGTATGCAGCAGACGAAGAATACCCAGAACAGGTTGAAGTAGTTGAGCTTGATGTAGCCCTCGCCGGTCTCGTCGCGACCGAGCATGCCCTCGGCGGCGGCGTCACGGTCGAGCATCTCCTGCAGGCGGCGCTGCAACTCGCGCTCCTGGCGCAGCGTGGGGTCGACGGTGGCCGAAAGCGCAATGAGGATGCCGAGCTGGATCGCGGGGCGCAGCAGGAAGGGCCCGATGCCCTGGAGCATCACGTCGACCAAAAGCTCGATGACGGTGAACGCGATGAGGATATAGGAGAGGCGGGCGGCATTGCGGCGCTGGTTCTTGATGAGGTCCAGGCCAAAGATGATCAGGATGACGGCACTTGCCGCAGAGAGCATGATACCGGCGACGATGAGTCCGACCGCGACCAGCATATTGTCGCCGAGCTTTTCGGCGGCGTTGCCGTTAATGAGTGCGGTGATGACCTGCCACATGAAGGCGCCGACCGACGGGAGCGTGCCCACGCCGGACAGGATGCACAGGACGGCGTACACCTTAATGATGAGCGGGATCTTCTTGACCTCTGTGGCGCTGGGGACGCTGGGGTCGAGTTCGTTTCGATCCATACATAACCTTTCTCGCTTTGTTGCAGGTTTAAGGATACGCCGCCGACCTGCCAAAAGACAGGACGAACGTCCCAATTGCAGCTTTGTAATCCTCAACGGTGGACGCGGCGGCCATCTGGGGGCCTGGGAGCTTGTGCTGGACAGACCAATAAAATGTTTGGTCACAAAACGGATTATTAGCTCGGTGGGCTTTTAAAAAGCGCTGCTCATGCGCTGGGGAGCGCGTCGCGCCGTGCGTATAATAAGGCGGGTAACGCCAAAATACGAGGCTCTGAGGGGATGCCATGTCTCAAGAAACCATCCGCGCGGCCGAGCGTGCCGCGGGACAGGTGAACACCATGTCGACGTATGATCCGGACTCCGACCAGCTGCATGAGGAATGCGGCATCTTCGGCGTATGGACGCCCGATCGCGACGTGGCTCGACTGACGTACTTTGGCCTGCGTGCGCTGCAGCACCGCGGCCAGGAATCGGCGGGAATCGCTGTGGGTGATGGCGGTACGGTTATGGTCCGTAAAGATCTGGGCCTGCTCGACCGCGTGTTTTCCAACGCCGACTTGTCGACGCTCTCCGGCCAGCTGGCCGTGGGCCATGTGCGCTACGGCACCGCCGGCGCCAAGAGCTGGGAAGCCTCTCAGCCGCACCTCTCTACCATCAATAGCGTCATCATCGCGCTTGCGCACAACGGCACCCTCGTCAACACCGACGAGCTGCGTCGCCAGCTGATCGAGCTGGGCGTACCGTTCCTCTCCAACTCGGATTCCGAGGTCGCGACCAAACTCATCGGCTACTTTACTCAGCGTACTGGCCATCTGCGCGAGGGCATTCGCAAGACCATGGAGCTCGTGCGCGGCGGCTACGCCATGACACTCATCAACGAGCAGGCGCTCTACGCATTCCGCGACCCGCACGGCATTCGCCCGCTCGTGCTGGGCAAGCTCGTGGACGAGGGCCTGGATCAGGCCGACGCCGCATCCGTTTCGCAGCTGCCGTCGCAGGACGGCGCCGCGACGGTCGACGCCACCACCCATGTCACCCGCGCCGGCGGTTGGGTTGTCGCCTCCGAGACTTGTGCGCTCGACATCGTGGGCGCCGAGTACGTCCGCGACGTCCGTCCCGGCGAGATTTTGCGCATCAGCGCCGAGGGCCTTGTGTCTGAGCAAGGCGTGCCTGCCGCCGAAGAGCCCGCTAACTGCATCTTTGAGCAGGTCTACTTCGCTCGCCCCGACTCCATCATGAACGGCAAGAGCGTCTATGCCTGCCGCTACGACATGGGTCGCCAGCTGGCACACGAGGAGCCCGTCGAGGCCGACTTGGTTATCGGCGTGCCCGACTCCGGCCTGCCGCCCGCAGAGGGCTATTCGCACGAGAGCGGCATTCCCTTTGGCGAGGGCCTCATCAAGAATCGCTATGTGGGCCGTACGTTTATCGAGCCTACGCAGGAGCTGCGTGCCATGGGCGTGCGTATGAAGCTCAACCCGCTGCGCGACAACATCGAGGGCAAGCGCCTAGTCGTCATCGACGACTCCATCGTCCGCGGCACCACCATGGTGCAGCTCGTCAAGATGCTGCGCAACGCCGGTGCCAAGGAGATTCATATCCGCATCAACTCGCCCGAGGTCATCTGGCCGTGCTTCTACGGCATTGATACCGACGTGCAGTCGCAGCTTATCAGCGCCAACAAGACGGTCGACGAGATTTGCGAGTATATCGGCGCCGATTCGCTGGCCTTCCTTTCGGTCGAGGGCCTGCTGAAGGTCATGCCCAAGGGCGGCTACTGCGACGCGTGCTTTACCGGCCGCTATCCCGTGGCGATTCCCGAGAGCTTTGGCCGCGACAAGTTCATGGAGGGCTTTAAGCCCCGCAACCTGGACAAGCCGCTGCACTTTGACGACGACGCCGTGGTCGAGAAATACGACGACCGCAGCTGGGAAGAGGAGCACGGCGAGGCCTAAAACCTGCCATTTAGGGACAGGTTTATTTTGGTAGGTTTTACCTGCTGTTTTGTTGATATGACGGCGCGTGTTGTTATGACGCGCGCCGAATCGAGGGCAACTATGAGTACCGTTTATCGCTCGCGTGGCGAACGGTAGTGGGAGAGGAAGGCTCAGATGAGCGACAGCAAGCATGTGACGTACGAGGATGCCGGCGTCGATACCGCCGAGGGCGGCCGCGCCGTCGATGCGATTAAGCAGATGGTTAAGGACACCAACCGCCCCGAGGTCATCGGCGGCATCGGTGGCTTTGGTGGCCTGTTCTCGGCCGCCGCGCTTAAGGATATGGAAGACCCGATCCTGATTAGCGGCACCGACGGCGTGGGCACCAAGCTCGTGCTCGCCCAGATCATGGACCGTCACGAGACGGTGGGTCAGGACCTGGTCGCCATGTGCGTCAACGACATTCTGGCTTCGGGCGCCGAGCCGTTGTTCTTCCTGGATTATGTTGCCATTGGTCATATTGAGGCCGAGCACATGGCAAAGATCATCAAGGGCGTGGCCGACGGCTGCAAGCTTGCGGGCTGCGCACTCGTGGGCGGCGAGATGGCTGAGCACCCGGGTGTCATGGCCCCGGCCGACTACGACCTCGCCGGCTTTACCGTGGGTGTTGTCGATCGTCCCAAGATGCTCGACCCCGCGAACGTCCGCCCCGGCGACGTGATCCTGGGCCTGCCTTCCACCGGCGTGCACTCCAATGGCTACTCGCTCGTGCGCAAGGTCATCGGTGTCGACGGCATCAAGCCGGGCACACCCGAGGCCGCCGCTAAGGCCGAGGAGCTGAGCCGTCCGCTCGAGGAGCTCGGTGGCGCTTCGCTGGCTGACGCCCTGCTGGCCCCCACGCGCATCTACGTCAAGCCGGTTCTTGAGCTGCTCCGCGGCGGCGCTCCAGTGCACGCCATCGCCCACATCACTGGCGGCGGTATTACCGAGAACCTCAACCGCGCGCTCGCCGACGACGTCGACGCCGTGGTCACCCGCAACGGTGCCGAGATGGGTTGGGACGTTCCGCCCGTCATCACCTACGTGTCGCGCCAGGCCGAGCTTGCGCCCAACGAGGCGTGCAAGACCTTCAACATGGGCGTTGGCCTGTGCCTGATCGTTGCTCCCGAGGACGAGGCCGCTGTGACCGAGGCTCTGGTCGCGCTCGGCGAGAAGCCGTTCCGCGTGGGCGAGTGCGTCGAGGGTTCCGGTAAGGTCGTGTACTCCGATGAGCGCTAACGAGCAGA